>CAMNFJ010000031.1:0-20627 GCA_946536955.1 uncultured Lachnospiraceae bacterium | reverse complement strand
AGGATCCCTGCCATCCAGGAGATCTACAAGGCCCACACCGCAGCTGTCATGCAGTGATCAGCCATAAGACAGCTGTGACAGAGTGACAGGCACTGTCTGAACCGGATTCCGCAGCCCGCATGGAAGGAATAAATCCTTTTATGCGGGCTGTTTTTGCATACTGCGCAAAACGCCCCCTATGTTGCTGCCGCGATTCCGAAGAGCAGGCGGCGGCAAAGAGGCTGTGACAGCAGGTGAAAAGACTGTGACAGCAAAAGAAGAGACTGTGACAGCAAAAGAAAAGACTGTGTCAGCAGCACAGGCATGAGCGGCGGCAAACAGAAAGCGATATAAGGGACAAACTGCTCAGAGCAATGTGCTATAATAAAAAGGGTTTTTGTACAATGTGGATGAAATGCAGCGGAGCTGCCGGAACTCCGGGCACGATTCCACGGACTGCGCTTTCAAAAAGCCCGGCAGGACCACAGGACAGATTTGTGGAAGCTCTCAGAGGACGGATGGTTATGGAAAAAAACCATTTATTTAAATATATTTCCCGGAAGGATATAGAAGAAATGCTCAGGGCCTTCCATGAGGTCACCGGGCTGACCGTGCGGCTGACCGGAGAGAGGGGGGAGGATCTCCTTCTGTTCGGCCAGGTCTATGATTATTGCACGGAATTCCACAGACACAATAAGAGCGGCAGGACATGTGCCCAGGAGCACGCCCACGCGGCGTCCATGTCCATGGGCTTCGGCCAGGCTTATATTTTTGCATGTCACTCCGGGATGAACCATATCGTCTATCCCACGGTGATAAAGGGAAAGCTCTTCGGCAGTGTGATCGCGGGACCTTTTCTCATGGAAAAACCGGATGCGGCCCTGATCAGGGAGGTCACCAGCGGAAATCAGATACCGGCGGGCGGGCTGGCGCGGCTGACATACTATTCCCGGGAGATTCCTGTCTTTTCTCCTGATCAGGTGACCCAGATCAGCACTCTCTTCCGTTTTCTGATGAGAAGCATCCTGGTGGAGAGCAGGGACATGATCCTTTCCAACAAGGAGAAGCTTCTGCAGCAGTCCAGGATCAACGAATCGATCCAGCTGTACAAAAACAGCGGGGTCCGGGACGGACGAAGTTACCCTGTCGATCTGGAAAACGAACTGATCAGCGCTATCAAGATCAACCACGCCAGCAAGGCCAGAGAGATCCTCAACAAGCTGCTTGGCCATATCCTGCTCTATGAAGGCCATGATACGGATAAGATCAAGATCCGGATCATCGAGCTCTGTTCTCTTTTGTCCCGCGCATCGATCAACCGGGGCGCCGACTCCAACATGGTCCTGGACCTGAACCAGCGCCTGATCATAGCCATCTCGAGGGCGGGCAGCGTCTACGACATCTGTTATACGCTGCAGGACAACATAGAGATCTTTACCGACAACCTGTTTCTGAATACGGATAAAAACAACAGGATCGTCAAGAGCGCCGCCGAGTACATTGCCCGGCATTTTTCCGAGGACATCACCCTGGCCAGTGTCGCCGAAGAGCTTCATATCAATGCCTCCTACCTGTCCATGCTCTTCCGCCAGGTGACCGGCGTGACGTTCAAGGAACACCTGAACCGGATCCGGGTCGAGGAGGCGGAGAGGCTTCTTTCCAATACCGATTACGCCATCATCGAGATCGCCATTGCCTGCGGATACCGGGACCAGAGCTATTTTACCAAGGTCTTTAAAAAATATACCGGCCTGACGCCCAGGCAGTACAGGTAGGGGCCGGCAGTGTTACAGTGTGGCCCGCCTCGAAAACGTGAGATGTTTTTCGCGGCGCATATCTGAAGTCGGAACCGGCGGCGGGTGCGGCACGCATGGCTGGAGCTGAAGCAGCAAAAATGAGGCGGCTTTCCGCCTGCCGGCGGCAGGTGCGGCACGCATGGCTGAAGCTGAAGCAGCAAAAATGAGGCGGCTCTCCGCCTGCCGGCGGCAGGTGGAGAGATGGAATAATGTTTTCCCATGTCCTGTCTAAAGCTACTAATTTTACAAAAAAAATACAAAACAATCCGGGTTCCTTTCGCTAAAATACCTGATAAGTGTGATGAACACAGTACTTGAGGCTACAGGTGTTCGAGGCTGTGAAATATAAACTATTACTGGGGATTTTTAACGAAAGGAGAAGTTACAGATGAGTGAAGTTCTTGAGAAGATTTCCGAGATGCTGCAGAAGGGCAAGAGGAAGGATGTCGCAAAGCTCTGTCAGCAGGCGATCGATGAGGGAATGGACGCCAATACCGTCCTGACCAAGGGCCTTCTGGCCGGCATGGATGTCGTCGGTGCAAAGTTCAAGGCAAATGAGATCTTCGTTCCGCAGGTTCTGGTATCTGCCCGTGCCATGAAGGCAGGATCCGAGGTGCTCAAGCCTTATCTGGCAGGCGATGATACTTCCGGCAAGGGCAAGATCGTCATGGGAACCGTCCAGGGCGACCTTCACGATATCGGCAAGAACCTGGTCATCATGATGTTTGAGGGCAAGGGCTTTGAGGTCATCGACCTGGGCGTCGATGTTCCCCCGGAGAAGTTCATCCAGACCGCGATCGATGAGAACTGCGACATCATCGGACTTTCCGCCCTCCTGACCACCACCATGCCCGTCATGGCCGAAGTGATCAAGGCGGCCGAAGAGGCCGGCATCCGCGACAAGGTCAAGATCATGGTCGGCGGCGCCCCTGTGACACAGGAGTTCGCGGACAGCATCGGCGCCGACGCCTATACCGAGGACGCTCCCAGCGCAGCTGAGAAGGCCCTGGAGTTCATGGCGAGCTGATCCATACCGGTTATAAGAGAGTGATCATAAAACAGTGATCATTTAATAGTGATTTTACCACATGCCTCCACGCGCGCGCGGAGGCATGTGCTGTCATGGGGATTCCCCGCTCATGGAAAGGTTATCGCGGCATTACAGAGGAGACTGCTATGGAGAGACGAGTAATCAGGATCGAGGAGGCCGGGACCGGCAGGAGCGCGAAAAACCTGCTGGATCATTTAATCGCGCAGGGCATTTATGTCCCCGCCTTCTGTGGTGGCAAGGGAACGTGCGGAAAGTGCAGGGTCCGGTTTATGGAAAAATCTGCCATTCCGGCTCCGTCTGCCGCGGATCTGGCAGTCCTGAGTGAAGACGAGATAAAGGCAGGCATCCGTCTTGCCTGCACGGCGCCGGTCCGAAACGGCCAGGAGATAGAAATCCTGGCCGGGGATGAAGCCGGCATGGAGGTCGAGACCGGATTCTCAGTCGGCGCGGACCCGGGCAGAGACGGGAATGCTTTCGGGGCAGCTGGTTCCGGCGCGGATGCGGGCTGCATCATAAATGCTTCCGGGACAGATGAGGCCGGAAAAATGGCGGTGTCCGGGGCAGGTGTCTCCGGCGCGGATCCGGCCGGAAAAGAAATTGCCGCAGCCGTCGATATCGGGACGACGACGATCGCCATGTCCGCAGTGGATACGGGGTCGGGACGGGTTTTAAACACTGCCACCTGTGTCAATCATCAGCGGGCCTGGGGAGCGGACGTCATCAGCCGGATCGATGCATCCAACCGCGGTATGGGCGGCCGGCTGCAACAGAGTATACGGGGAGACCTGGCGAGTCTGCTGGAGGAACTGGGGCTGCCGGCGGATGCCCGGATGCTGATCAGCGGCAACACGACCATGGAGCACCTGCTGCAGGGCCTGCCCTGCCAGACCCTGGGCGTCGCGCCCTATACACCTGTGGACATCTCCCTGCATGAGTATGAAAATATGACCGTCCTGCCCGGCATCAGCACCTATGTGGGGGCGGACATTGTGAGCGGCATCGTGGCCTGCGGGATGGATCAGAGTGAGGAGATCTGCATCCTGGTGGACCTGGGCACAAACGGGGAGATGGCCATCGGCTGCCGGGACAGGATCGTCTGCGCCTCGACCGCGGCCGGCCCCGCCTTTGAGGGCGGCAACATCAGCTGCGGCATGGCCGGCGTCCCCGGCGCCATCAGCGCCGTGGAGATCAGGGACAGTGTAGTCTCCGTCGAGACCATAGGCGGGGCTGCCCCCGCCGGAATCTGCGGCACCGGCGTCCTGGAGACCATGTACGAACTCCTGAAGGAGGAGATCGTCGACGAAACCGGCTGCATGGACGACGAATGGATCGAGACCGGATTTCCCCTTGCGGACAACATCGCCTTTACAGCAAAGGACGTCCGCGAGATCCAGCTGGCCAAATCCGCCATCCGCGCCGGCATGGAAGTCCTCCTGCAGGCCTACGGGGCGGACTATGACGATGTCGCCAGACTCTACCTGGCAGGCGGCTTCGGCCAGAAGATCAACCTGGACAAGGCCGTCGGCATCGGCCTGCTCCCGGAGGAGCTCCGGGACCGCATGCTTCCTGTCGGCAACAGCTCCCTGGCAGGAGCCGTGATGGCCGCTCGGGATCCCGCCGTCCTGGACCGCATGACCAGAGTCGCGCAGATGGCAGAGGAGACTGCCCTGGCCGAGAGCCCCCTCTTCAGCGACCTCTACATGGACAACATGTTTTTCCCGGAGATGTGAGACGGGAACATGAGTCGGTGAGAGCGTAAGTCAGTGGGGACGTAACAGATTGACTCAATCTGTTACGTCCCCACTGACTCACGCCCTGCCCCGGCACTCAATGAAAGGAGTAAAAACCATGACAAAAGAAGCAGCGGTCTCACTGGCAGAGGAATTCGGCTTTGCCGGCCGCGGTATTTTCGCGGCAAAGGACCTGAAGTTCCTCAAGGAAGTGCGGGACATGTGCAAGTCCGACAAGTGCGGCAATTACAATAAGACCTGGACCTGTCCGCCGGCCTGCGGCACGCTGGCCCAGAGCAGGAAGCTGGCGAAGCAGTACAGCTGGGGAATCGTCCTGCAGACCACGGCGCAGATGGAGGACGAGTTTGACGGGGAGGCGATCGAGGAGGCATCGGTGACGCAGAGGCAGCGCTTTCTGGACTACTGCACCCGCCTGCGCGAGGCGGGTGAGGACTTTCTGGCCATGGGCAGCGGCGGCTGCGGCCAGTGCGCAAAATGCACCTACCCGGACGCGCCCTGCCGCTTTCCGGACAAGGCCTTTACCTCTATGGAGGCCTACGGGCTCCTGGTGACAGATGTCTGCAAGAGCGCGGACACACCTTACTATTACGGAAAAAATACGGTCACTTTTACCAGCTGCGTGCTGTTTAAATGACTGACTCACTCTGCCACGCCCCTACTGGCCCCTCGCTGACCTGATCGCAAAAACTTCCAAAGAGTCAACATAAGTACAAGAGATAAGAATATACTTGTGCTAGACTATACAAAACAAAACCAGACGGTGCCGGACAGCAGCCTGAACAATGCGGGTCCGGTGAAAAGGGAAACAGGTGAGAGGCCTGTGCGAACTCGTCACTGTAAATGGAAATGCAGACTGTATCGGAGTAAAGTCCGGCCACTGGAAACGGGAAGGCGGCAGTCTGATGAGATCCATGAGCCAGGAGACCTGCCGGCTGTGTATTATCGAAGGGGCTGTCCCGGAAGGTCTTCCGGCTGATCCCCGGGAGCTGTTCGAAAGCGACAGGTCCTTGATCCCTCGAGCCATGGGAAGATAATAAAGATCGCCGGAAAGAGTGACATACAGCCCTGGCTGCATGCCTTTTTGCAGTCGGATTATCTTCGGGGGAGAAGATGATCCGGCTGTTTTTTTCGTCTGGGAAGCAGGCAGTAACGATCACGAAAAACACGAGGAGGAATGACATGAAAAAAAAGACAGCAACAGCCCTGCTCTGCGCGGCGATGGCAGTAGTTCTGGCGGGATGCGGCGGTGCTTCCGGCAGCTCTAACGCGGACGACGGAAAGACGACGGTCACCGGATCCAAGGGCGACGAGTATGTGGTGGACAAGGAGGCCAAGGCCGTGGAGACAGACGCTGAAAAGAGCGAATATGAGCCCTATACCATCACACTGAATCTGGAGCGGTCCGGGATTGGGCAGAACATGGAGGAGACCTTCACCTCCGCCCCGGAGAAGGTCATCGCGGACGGTGATCAGATGGCGGACTTCTTTTTTGACCTGGGACTTGAGGACCACATGGCGGGCTTTACCCGCGGCGCCTGCTGGTCGACGGTCAATGAGTATCCGGCCAGAGATACGGTAACCAAGCTCACGGACGACGGTGTAAATCTTTCCAATGCCTCCAAGGAGCAGATCCTCGCGACCGGATGCGACTTTATGATGGGGTGGGATTCCCTCTTCTCAGAGGACCACTTCTCCGTGGACTTCTGCCTGAAGAACGGCATCATCCCCTATTTCCCCTACTGCTGCTCGGATTCCGCGACCTTTGATGATATCTACAAGGACTATGAGGTCCTGGGAAATGTTTTCGGTGTGCAGGATCTGGCGGCCGAAAAGGTGCAGGCCATGAAGGATACCCTGGCTTCCGTTGAGGAGACACTGGGGCAGGAGGTTTATGAGAACCCCGTCCGCGTCTTTGTTTATGATTCCGGCGAAGAGGCTCCTTTCACAGCCTGCCAGGGTGTGCCCGGAGACATGATCAAAAAGGCCGGCGGCATCTCTATCTTTGACGACATCAACAAGGGCTGGGCGACTCCCTCCTGGGAGGAGGTCGTGGAGAGAGACCCCGACGTCATCCTGATCCTGGACTATGACTACGACACTGAGGAAAAGACAGAGTTCCTCAAGACCAATGATTTCACAAAGAACCTCCGCGCCGTGAAGGAGGGCAGGATCTATTCCGCATGCTGCTCCGATATGCAGGGCTCCGCAGGCTCCGCCAAGGCCGTCGAGATCATGGCCAGGCAGTTCTACCCCGAGAAGTTCCAGTAAGCTGAGTGACCCGTCACAGATATCGGTATTGTCCGGTCGGAGCGATCCGCCGCGGTCATCTGACTTTTTGCATGGGAGGAAAAGGTGAAGGATTCGATTTTTCCGCTTCGAAAAAGATCACACTATCTGTTTTTCTGCGCGGTCATGCTGGTGGTTCTGGCCCTGCTGCTGGTCCTGGCTGCGGGCCTCGGCAGTGTCTCGCTCCCGTTCACTACGATCAGACAGGTCGTCATCAATACGGTGATGCGCAGGGAGGTCTATCCGGTGACCTGGGAGACCAGCACGGAGACGATCCTGCTGGGGATCCGGATCCCCAGGATCCTCACGGCCTTTATCGTGGGAGCAGGGCTGACCCTGTGCGGCATCCTGATGCAGGCCCTGACCAAAAACCCCCTTGCAGATCCCTATGTACTGGGCATTTCCCACGGAGCCTCCGCCGGTGCGGTCTCCGTGATCATGTATGGCTACCTGAACTTTCTGGGCGGCTACGGGACTATGGCGGGCGCTTTCTGCGGGGCGGTTCTCTCGATCGTCCTGGCTTTGCGCATCGCCGCCATCCGCAATAAGGTCACGGCCACCCAGCTGGTCCTGGCCGGCATCGCAGTCTCGGCCCTGTTCGGCGCCATTACCAACTTCATGATCTATCACACAAAGACCGGCTCGGACAAGGTCAAGACCGCGACCTACTGGATGATGGGGTCCCTGAGCGGCTCCTCCTGGGAGAAGCTCAGGTACGCGACCATCGCCTTTATGGTCTGTTTTATCCTTATCCTCTTTTTGTCTAAAGGTCTGGATGTCCTGCTGCTCGGCGACGATGTGGCGGTCACGGTCGGCGTGAACACGGAGCGCCTGAAGCTGGGGATCATCGTGCTGGCCACTTTGCTCACTGGCGTCATCGTCTCCATCAGCGGTACGATCGGCTTTGTCGGCCTGACGATCCCGCATATCACCCGGTCGATCGTGGGGACCAAACACAAGCGGCTGATCCCCGCCTCCGTCCTGGTCGGAGGGACCTTCCTGGTCGCGGCGGATATCATCTCGCGTGTGGCCGTGGCCCCGGAGGAGCTGCCCATAGGCGTAGTTTCCGCCTTTTTCGGCGCACCGTTTTTCCTCTATCTGATCAGGAAATCCCACGGGAAATTCGGGGGATGAAAAAGATCGGTTTTCTGAGTTGCTTAGAAACTCATCCGGAAATTTCGAAGAAAAATCCGGGGGCTGAACAGCCTGCGAAGGGACAGGAACGGACACCGGCCGGCCGGAGCAGATACCGGGACAGGAATCTGATGTCCGGCCGCGCAGACAAAAGTACCGGGAAGGGATCAGGAATGAAACTGGAAGTAAAGGATATCACCTATTCTATAGACGGCAAGCTGATCGTAAACGGCGTGAGCCTGGGCATCGAGGAGGGCGCCTTTGTGGGCCTGGTCGGCCCCAACGGCTGCGGCAAGTCCACCCTGCTCAAAAATATTTACAAGGTGTATAAGCCGGATTCCGGGGCGGTCTATATCGACGGCCGGAACGCGGCGGAGATGAACAGCCGCGAGACGGCAAAAGAGATGTCTGTCATGCAGCAGGAAAACAATGTCGAATTCGATATGACCGTCTATGACATGGTCATGCTGGGCCGCTACGCCCACCAGAAAATGTTCGGGACGGACAAGGCCGGAGAGCGGGAGATCGTCCTGGCCGGCATCCGGGAGGTCGGCATGGAGGGATATGAGGAGCGGAGCTTCCTCTCCCTGTCCGGCGGCGAGAAACAGCGGACCCTGGTGGCCCGCGCCCTCGTCCAGCAGGCCAGGCTGATCATCCTGGACGAGCCAACCAACCACCTGGACATCGGCTACCAGTACCAGATCATGAACATCCTCAAGCGGCAGAGACTGACGGTCTTTTCCTCCATCCATGATCTCAATGTGGCCGCCTGCTACTGCGACCGCATCATTCTGATGAAAAAAGGGCAGATTGTGGATATCGGGACACCGGAGGAGGTCTTTGTGCCCTCCAAGATCCGTGAGCTCTTCGGCATTGAGTCCAGGATCACAACCAACAGTGCCACCGGCAGGCCCAATATCATGTTTATCCCCCAGTAGAAGAGAAGAATGCGGGGATGGAGAGTCAGGGGACGTGACAAAGGGGACGGTCCTCCAAGGCACATTTTGTATTCTCAAAATGTGCCTTGGAGGACCGTCCCCTTTGTCACGTCCCCTTTGTCACGCACTCGAATGACCGACTAACTTACTGGGAAATAAAAAAATTACAAAAACTGGAAGTTTTATTTCTAAAAAGGCCTTTATTTACCTTCTATAATAGGCTCATCAATTGAATTTTCTCTCACAAATCCAAAAAAACAAAAAAGAAAAGGAGGTAAAAAATGAAAGACCTGTTGATCCGCTGCCTCAGGCATGAGCCGATCGAGCGCGCGCCCTGGGTGCCTTACCATACTCTTTTCGCTTCTGAATTTGTGAGAGAATGACAGTGCAGAAAAGAACAATAAAAATCACGCCTGTGCGTTGATTTTTATATGCAGAAGCCGCTGGAAAGCGCGGCTTCCATGATCCCATCAGAGAAATCACCTGTATGATTTTGATTCGGGAGGCCCTGGGGTCTCAGTGTTTAAGAACACAGAAAGGAGTACAACATGAATTCCATGGAACGCGTCGTCATGGCGCTCAATCACCAGGAACCGGACCGGGTGCCGGTCTATCCCCTGCTGGCGGGCGTATCCCGCAACCTGATCGGGGCCAACTGCCGCGAGTGGTCCACCGATGCGGACACCTGCGTCAAGGGTCTGCTCAAGGCCAGAGAGGATTTTGACCTGGACTGCATCGTGACCCTGATCGACCTGTCTGTCGAGTGCACAGCCTGGGGCCAGGAGCTGGTCTATCCGGATCATGAGGCCGCCCACCCCAATTACAAAAATCAGGTCATCGGCGATGAGGACGAGTACGACAAGATCCAGTACGTGGATTACAGGACCTGCGACCGCATGATGATGCACATCGATGTCTGCAGAAAGCTGGTTGAGGCATCCAAGGGAGAATTCCCGGTCATCGCGTTTGTATTCGGCCCTCTGGGCACGCTCTCCATGCTGCGCAACCAGGAGGAAATGTATGTGGACTGCATCGAGCAGCCCGAGGTCGTCCATGATACGGCAGGTATCATCACACAGGTGCTCAAGGAATACTGCGACGGGATCCTGGAGACAGGCGTCCAGGGCATCATGTTTGATACGCTTTTCTCCTCCGGCTCCATTATGAGCAAGGACATGTGGGATGAGCTTGAGGGCGAGTGGGTCCAGGAGCTGGCCGAGCATGTTCATTCCAAGGGAGCCATGGTCATGATCCACAACTGCGGCGGCAAGATCTACTTTGACGCCCAGATCAACCGCATGCATCCCGAGGCCATCTCCTTCCTGTATCCGCCGGATGACTGCGCAGACTTCGTCGAGTGCAAGGAGAAGTACGGCGATGTCACGACCCTGATCGGCTGCGTTGCGCCCACCACCGTGACCGTCGGGACCCCCGAGAAGGTCGAGGCCGAGTGCAAGGCCAACATCGATGCCATGGCCAAGGGAGGCGGCTTCATGCTGGCCACCGGCTGTGAGCTGATCTCTCCGGAAGCCTTCGACAATGCAAGGCTCATGGTGAACATCGCCAAGACCTACGGAGCCTACAAAAAGTAAAACCCTCTGACCGGGGCGGTCCCGGCCGGATATTTTTCCGGTCTCATAGCCGGGCGCCCGGGCATCGACGGCATGTCCAAAGAAGAGCTCCTGGCTCACCTGGAAAAGGGCGTCTATAACAGATAATTATTTGACATTGACCATATATGGTCCCCCCCCGATGCAATGCACCGGGGGGGCTTTTATGTCAGGAAGGATCGGATCCGGCAGGCCCTGGACAACATCAGGGGAGACCGCACGGTGAGCAGATCCCGGCTGCGGGAAACTTTTGTACAGGGCCTTATTGGCGGGAACTTCCGGATGCCGTAAAGCGCAGGGTATCGCCCAGCCAGATCATGCCGTAGCCCATGGGGGCCTCATTGTGGATCCTCTCCTCGTGGATCTCCAGCTCGCCGCAGGCTCCCCGGGCCAGGGCCCGTTCCCTGACGATCCGGCGCCCCTCGCTGCGGGCGAAGGAGACTGCTTTTGTCCGGGATCCGAAGACTCTGCGCTCCTGGGGGGTGACGACCAGGACGTCGCCGTAGTCGTCGCCGGTGACAGGCCGCAGCTCTACCTCCGCGATGGCCGTGACCTGGCCGGTGATGGCGCCGACGGCGTTGGCGACGGCGGCGTGGTCGGGCAGGATCGCCTGCGTGTGCAGCATCTTCGCGACCCTGGGCAGGAAGACGTGGGTCGGCGCCCCGACGCCGACCAGCCTGGCCCGGGTCTGGAAGATCCAGGGCAGAAAGCCGGTGCTGCGCCGGCTCCCCCTGCGGGCCAGCTGCCAGCTGTAGTCGATCAGGTCCTGCATCTGGCTGTCAAAGGGGACTTTGGCAAGAGCGTCGTTTTCTGTGGTCAGCAGGATGCGGACGATATTTTTATAGAGTCTCTCCGCGACCAGGTCGTAGGCCCGGTCGGCGAGCTCTTCAATAGTCCCGGCCTCGGAGCTGCGGACGAAAAAGGCGGCGGCGTGCCGGGAGGCCTCGGTGCAGAAGGCGTCATAATCGCCCCGCAGGTGCATGAAGTCGGTCGGAGTCATGCCGCAGCGCAGGATGACCCGCTCGGACTCCAGGCGGGAGAAGTCCGCCGTGTAGAGGTCTTTGCCCATGGCGGCGCAGGCGTCTGCGTAGGAGAGGGGACCCCGGCGCAGGGCCCGGCAGAGGGCCAGCTCCCCCTCTGTGTAGGGGACGGCGGGATCTCGGGAGGGCTGCCCTGCGGAGATATCCGCTTTCGCGGCGCTGCTCCTGTCCGTGCCCGGCCGGGTCGCCGCCCCGTCTTCCGCAGAGGGCTGTCCGGGCCCCTCCGGCAGGTCTGCTCCGTCCGGACCGGAAGGACCGATCTCCCTGAGCAGGAGAAAATACTCGTGCAGGGGGCAGACATTGAGCCGGCCCGAGTCGTCGAGCTTTCGCAGCTCCTCCAGGACCCGGGGGTATTCGGCGGCCAGGCTGCACAGGGGCTGGACCCTGGTCTTTGCCAGGCGGATCCGGCCTCCCCGGTCGTAATAGATATGGGTGTCGCCGCCCAGGCCGAAGGTATCGACATAGAGGCCCTTGACAAAGGTCTTCCAGTCGCCGACCTGGATCCCGTCCTTCGCCCGCCTGACGATGTGGTTTTTGACGATGGCGATGTCCGTCGTCGTCCCGCCCATATCGACGACCAGGGCATTCCTGGTCTCCGAGAGGGCGCAGGCCCCGATCACACTGGCGGCCGGGCCGCACAGCAGGGTCTCGACGGGGCGCTCGGCCGCAAATTCCTCCGACATCTGGGAGCCGTCGCTGCGGATGATCGTGAGCGGGACGTCCAGGCCCATGGAATCGAAGACCTGGCGGATGGCGGCAGTGAAGGCGCAGATGACCGGGACCAGGCGGGCGTTCAAGAGGGCCCCGGCCCCCCGGCGGATGGCATTGCGGTCCGCGAAGAGGGTGTTGCCCAGGATGACGGGCATGTCCCGGAACTGCTCGAAGCCCCGGATGATCTCCCGGGCCCGAAGCTCATAGGCGCCGCCGTGGTCGGCCCCGTAGAGCTGGACGATGCTGACGCAGTCGCAGTCCGCCAGAAAGTCCGGGACCTGCCGGCGGAAGGCCTTCCAGTCCGGCTGGTCCGAGGCCGCGGGATCCGGCAGGATCCTGCATTCCACCAGCAGGACATCCGCCGGGTCGGTAAAGCCGTATTCCCGGTAGGTGCGCATAAAGACCTTGGGGGAGACGCCGAAAAAGATGATCTTGCCGTGGCCTCCCCGGTTTTCCACGCAGGCATTTGTCGCCAGGGTCGTGGACAGGGCCGCCTGGCCGCACCGGCCCAGCAGGTCCGCGGGAAGCAGGCGGAGGACCTCGGTGATCCCGATCTTGAGGTCCTGGTGGGTGGTCAGGGTCTTGGCCGAAGCCAGCACAGCCTTTTTTTCAAAATCATAGACGACGGCGTCCGTACAGGTCCCGCCCGTGTCGATCCCAAGTCCCAGCATAAACAGCCTCCTCGTATTGAAAATCCGCGTAAGGGGTCCCGCGCGCCGGGCAGGGGCTTTCCCGCCGCACCGGGTGGTTCCACGCAGGGTATTTGACCATATTATAATACGGGGCGGGGAGGGAAGCTTTTTGTAAAAATCCCGGATTTTTTGGATTTAATCCCAATAAGGAGTTCGCGTCCTATCGCGGGCGTGAACTCGTAACGTTGCATTCACCGAAAACATTGCTTCGCAATTGAAAGCTTCGCATTGTCAATGCGCTTACGCAATGCGGAGCATTGTTGATGCCTGAATGCCGTTCCACTCGGGTTTTGCGCAAAAAGCGTGCGCAAAACGCCTCGCGTCTCAGGTGGACTTGAACTGTAACAATAAGTCACATCATTCGTAGAATCATTCGAAGAATAAGTTGAATGATATGCAGTACTTCTGCTAATATAAGACCAGTAAGAGATTACAGGCCTGAAAACTGACACAGAATTGTCTTGTAAGCAGAAAGGGAGGTGCCATATGCCTACGATCACACCGATTTCCGAGCTGAGAAATTATGGCCAGGTTCTGGATAAGGTTAAACCAAATGCACCCGTTTATCTGACAAAAAACGGGCGCGGAGCTTACAGTGTCCACAGGATCGAGGATGATGAAGAGTTCGAGAAGGCCAGGGCTCTGATCAGATTGCTCACGGAATTAAACAGAGGATTCCGCTCCGGGGAGGAGAAAGGCTGGCTGTCAGAGGAAGAAGTTGACCTGCATTTTTCTGAACGGAAAAAAATGATGCAGGAGGCGGAGGGGGATTATGACTTATAAACTGGTCTACTCTCCCGAATCTCTGGATGATCTTGACCGTATCTGGGCTGAGGTCTGGGCGGCATCTGAGGATTTTGAGACCGCAGACCGGTATCTGGATGATCTGCGTATTGCGATCCGGGCGAAGAAGAAGTATCCGAAGACGGGAACTCCGCTGACCTATATGGGAGAATTCAGTGGAATCTATATGGTTTCTTTTAAAGCTTACATTGCCTTCTACAGGATCCGCGGGGACAGGATAGAGGTGGGCAGGGTGCTCTTTGCGGGAAGTGATTACATGAAAACGCTTTTTGGGATAAGTGAATTTGTCCCTGAAGACACGGAGAATTGAGCTGCCCGGCATCCTGCTTATATCAGCGTGAAAAAAGCGGAAAAATTGCAAAAAACTAAGATAATTACAATATTCAAAGCTCGGGAGAAGTATAATAATATACGCTGGCCTCATGCTGTAGATGCAGCCGGAAGGATCATATGGCCGGGGCCGGCAGAACTGTTCGGCAGACAGACGTTGGGAGGATCTGGAAGATGAAAAAGAAAATTGCGGCTCTGTTTATGACGGCCATGCTGGCGGCGGCCCTTCTCGCGGGATGCGGCGGCAGCAGTACCGGTTCCGCAGGCAGCAGCGCCCCCGCTGAAAACGCGGAGGTCACAGAGGAGGAAACCGGAGCCGGGGAGGCTGAGGAGGCCGGCGAAACTGTCGGTGACGGCGCAGCAGAGGCCGTGACGACTGAGGCGGCTGCACAGGAAGCTGATCCCGCTGCGGAGGCTGAGACCGCGGCCCAGGAGGCAGACACGGCAGCGGCAGCGGAGGCGGCTGCCCCGCTCGAGGACGGCACCTACACGGCGGTCTTTACGACGGACAACAGCATGTTCCACGTCAATGAGGCCTGCGATGGCAAGGGAACCCTGACCGTGAAGGACGGGCAGATGACCATCCATGTCACTCTCGCGTCCAAAAAGATCGTGAACCTGTTTCCCGGACTTGCGGAGGACGCGGAGAAGGAGGGCGCAGCCCTTCTGCAGCCGACGACGGACGAAGTCACCTACAGCGACGGCATGACCGACGAAGCCTATGGCTTTGATATTCCTGTTCCTGCGATCGGGGAGGAGTTTGACTGCGCCCTGGTCGGGACAAAAGGAAAATGGTATGACCACAAGGTCATGGTCACAGATCCCGTAAAGGCGGAGTAAGGAATTGTCATTCTATGACGTTAAGGTCAAAAGGTGGTCAAGTAAACCCCGACTCGTCAAGCTGCACAAACGCCTTGGGCACGCTCTCGCTCTACCCTCGCTGGCAGCGGTACTAAGGCCGCTAAAAACCAGCGGCCAAGTACCTGGCACGCAGCATCTCCTGCGGAGCTGCGCAAGGCCCTTCGGCTGTTTGTGCAGCTTGACGAGTCTCAGAGCCTTTACGATACTTTTGACCTTTACATCATTCTGCAACTCCTGAAAAGAACGGTAAGGAAATACGGATCGCGACGTAAAAACAACCGGGAAAGAGCGGCATTTTGTGCCGCTTTTTCTTTTAAAGGCGGAGCGGAGAGCTTTCCCGCGTATCTTCGGCCCGGGGATGGTTCCCACGGTGGATTTGCTCCGGAATGTTTTGCCACAGGGTATTTTGCATCGTTTTTTTTCCCCGGATGTTCTGCTTCGGATGTTTCCCGCTGGACAGGGCAAATGGGGCAGGCGCGTGGAGCGGACCGGGCCTGAGGACCCGGAGAAGAATGGAGAGGATCATGGAAGGATTTACAGAAGACCGGCTCAGGGAGCTGGCGGGAGCAGTCACCGGGCAGGACGCGGAGGCCGTCCGCGCGGCCGAAACCTATGTCGATTCGCTGGCAGCGCCTCCCGGGAGCCTTGGCAGACTGGCGGACGCCGCCATCCGGCTGGCCGGGATCACCGGCAGGGTGAAAAACAGAGTGGACAGGCGCAGGATCACCGTGTTGTGCGCGGACAATGGCGTGGTGGCGGAGGGAGTCGCCTCCACCCCGCAGATCGTGACCCTCTCCCAGGCGCTCAATATGACCAGGGGCCTGACCGGCATGTCGGCCATGGCCAGGCATTTCGGCTGCGAGGTCGAGGTAGTGGATGTCGGGATTGCGACACCCTATCATGAGGAGGGGAGCGGGATCCTTCAGCGCCGGATCCGGAGAGGAACGGGCAATCTGGCCCAGGAGCCGGCCATGACCCGGCAGGAGGCCGTAACAGCTATCGGCGTGGGCATCGAGCTGGCCAGGCAGGCGGCCGCGGACGGCGTGGAGGTCCTGGGCGTCGGAGAGATGGGCATCGGCAACACGACCACTTCCTCGGCTGTTCTGGCAGCCCTGACCGGCCTGCCGGTGGAGGAAGTCACAGGCAGGGGCGCGGGCCTGACGGACGCAGCCTTCGAAAAAAAGAAGCGGGTCATCGAGCGGGCCCTAGCCCTGCACGGCCTGGACGTGGAATGCTGTGAGAGCGGGGCGTCCGGCAGCGGGGCGGCAGACCTGGATGAGGCGGGCCTCGAGACGCTGAAAAAGGTGGATCCCATCGATGTCATTTCCAGGGTCGGCGGCCTGGACCTGGCCGCCATGTGCGGGGTCTTTATCGGGGCGGCCTCCTGCCGCATCCCCGTCGTGATCGACGGCTTCATCTCTATTGTCGCGGCCCTGTGCGCCGGCCGCCTGTGCGGGCCCGCCAGGGATTTCATGTTCCCCTCCCACGCCTCGGAGGAGATCGGCTATCTCTGCGCCGCCCGGGAGCTGGGCCTTGAGCCCTGGCTTCATCTCGGCATGCGGCTGGGAGAGGGGAGCGGCTGTCCCCTGGCCTTCCAGGTCCTAGATGCCGCCTGCTGCCTGATGAACGATATGGCCACCTTTGAGCAGGCCCGGATCGACGACAGCTACCTGGACCAGCTGCGGGGCAGCGGAGACTGACGGCAGGATCCGGATGATGCCGCCGGACAGAGCCGGCAATCAGGGAGAGGCGGAGGCAGATAGTATGACCCGGTGCTGCTGCCTGGCGGCGGACACCGGCCCCGGACAGAGCCGGCAATAAGGGAGAGGCGGACACCGCCCCCGGAATTTCCGGAGATCCCGGGACGGCAGGACAATGAATGGAGGAAATAATGGCAAAAGCGATCATGATCCAGGGAACCATGTCCAATGCGGGCAAGAGCCTTCTGGCCGCGGGCCTGTGCAGGATCTTCCGCCAGGACGGCTTCAGGGTGGCCCCCTTCAAGTCCCAGAATATGGCCCTCAATTCCTATATCACGGAGGAGGGTCTGGAGATGGGCCGGGCCCAGGTCATGCAGGCCGAGGCGGCCGGGATCCTGCCGGACGTGCGCATGAACCCCATCCTGCTCAAGCCGACCACCGATACGGGCTCCCAGGTCATCGTGCAGGGAGAGGTCCTGGGCGATATGGATGCCCGCAAATATTTTGCCTACAAAAAGAGCCTCATGCCCATGGTCCTGGAGGCCTATGAGTCTCTGGCGGAGGAATATGATATCATAGTGATCGAGGGCGCGGGGAGTCCCGCGGAGATCAACCTCAAGGCGGACGACATCGTCAACATGGGCCTGGCAAAGGCGGTCGGGGCCCCGGTCCTGCTGGCCGGCGACATCGACCGGGGCGGAGTCTTCGCCCAGCTCCTGGGCACCCAGATGCTGCTGGAGCCGGACGAGCAGGCCCTGCTCAAGGGCATGATCATCAATAAATTCCGCGGTGACAAGACCATCCTGGACCCCGGCGTGCAGATGCTGGAGGAGCGGAGCGGCGTCCCGGTCGTGGGCGTCGTGCCCTATATGCAGCTGGATATCGACGACGAGGACTCCCTGTCCCCCCAGCTGACCAGGACCAACCGGCCTCCCGCGGGAAAGCCGGTGGAGATCGCGGTGATCCGTCTCCCCCACCTGTCCAATTTTACGGACTTCAATGTTTTTTCCAGAATCCCGGAGCTGGACCTGCGCTATGTGTCGAGGCCGGAGGCCCTGACGGCGGGGGACGGCATTCCCGACATGATCATCCTGCCCGGGACCAAGAACACCCTGGGAGACCTGCGCTGGCTCAGGGAGTCCGGCATGGCCGCCGCCATCGACAGCTGCCGGCAGAGGGGAAGCGTGATCTTCGGCGTCTGCGGAGGCTTCCAGATGCTGGGGCGCACCATCCGCGACCCCTACGGCACCGAGGAGGGCGGCACCGCCCGGGGACTGGGATTTCTGGACGCGGACACCCTCTTTGAAAAAGAAAAGAGGCGGACCCGGGTGCACGGGACGATCCGGGACCTGCCCGGAGTCCTGGCCCCCCTGGCCGGCATGGAGATCGAGGGCTACGAGATCCACATGGGCCGCACGGAGACGGACCTGCCCGCCTTTTCCGGGATCCGGGACCACCTGACCGGAAAGGTCACGGCGGACGGGGCCGCCAGGGCCGGCGAAAGCTCCGGGGGAAAAAACGGGCCTGCCAGGGCCGGCGGCCCCGCGGGGGATGTCTACGGGACCTATGTCCACGGCGTCTTTGACGCATCCGGCCTGGCCCGCAGGATCGCGGAGCTCCTGGCGGAGAAAAAGGGCCTGGACCTGAAGACCTCCGCCCCGTCGTCCGCGGCCGCGGACCCGCAGGCCTACAAGGAGACCCAGTATGACCTGCTGGCGCAGACCCTGCGCCGGCACCTGGACATGGACAGGATCTACCGGATCCTGGAACAGGGAGTCTGACATCCGGGATCTGGTAAAGGATGCGGCAAAGACTTCGAAAAGATTCGGAAAAAGGCCCACGGAGACTTCATAAAAGAATTCACAAGAGACTTCATATAAGGCTTCACTGAAAGACTTCATAAAAGACTTCACAAAAACACTCAGGCCTGAAGACAGACTTCAGAAAGAGGGTCAACGGCCGTCTAGTCAAAACACGCAGAGGAGAAAAGCAGGCACATGATACACGGGGGCGAGATCTACGGGACAGATCGGATCAGCTATGACTTTTCCGTCAATTTAAATCCGCTGGGGATCCCGGAAAATGTATACAGGAAGCTGGGGGAGCTCCGGGAGGAGCTGATGGAATACCCGGACCAGGAGTGCAGGCAGCTGCGGCATGCCCTCTCCGTCTGTATGGAGGTGAAGGAAGACCAGATCCTGTGCGGAAACGGGGCATCGGAGCTGATCGAAGCCGCGGTCCGGGCCCTGGGCGGCAGGAGGATCCTGGTCACCGCCCCGTCCTTTTCGGGCTACCGGCACGCCGCCCAGGGAGCGGGGGCTGAGCTCCTCTATCATGAGCTGCGGCGGGAGGAGGACTTTGCCCTGACGGACCGCTTTCTCCAGGACCTGGACAGGCAGCCGGACATGGTTATCCTCTGCTCCCCGGCCAACCCGGTCGGAAACCTGATCGACAGAGAGCTCCTGGAAAGGATCGCCTGCGCCTGCGCGGACCGGGACATCTGGCTGATGGTGGACGAGTGCTTTCTGGGACTGACCGAAGAGGAAAAAACCAGGACCATGCGGAGGTATTTTGCGCGGGAGACCGGTTCACCGGAGGAACCCGGGCAGATATTCCAGGGACAGGAGACAGCCGGACAGAAAGCCCGGGGGCAGGAGACTGCCGGCCGGGAAATCAGCGGGCAGGAGACTGCCGGGCAGAAGGCCCGGGGTCAGGAGACAGCCGGCCGGGAGATGTCCTGCGGGCAAGTTTCCGCGCCGGGAAAAAGAAGGATCCGGGACCGCCTGCTGGTCCTGGACGCCTTTACCAAGCGCTTTGCCATGCCGGGGATCCGGCTGGGCTGGCTTGCGGCGGATGATCCGGCGGTTCTGGATCGGATCCGGGCGCAGCAGACCGAGTGGAGTGTCTCCGTCCCGGCCCAGACAGCCGGCCTGGCGGCCCTGGAGCAGGCGGACCTGCATCTGGAGAGGGCCTGCCATATGATCCGGGAAGAGAGACGGATGCTGGAAAATTTCCTCAGGATCCACGGCTGCCGCGTTTTTCCGGGACAGGCCAACTACATTTTTTTCACGTCGGCAAAGGACCTGGTCAGGCCACTGCTGGACAGGGGAATCCTGATCCGGGACTGCAGCAATTATCCGGGCCTGACCCGGGGGGACTACCGGATCGCCGTAAAGACGCCGGAGGACAATGCCGTCCTGATGGAGGCCCTGGAGGAGATCCTGGACGCCTGAAAAAGGAACAGGGAGGACTTGAATTATGATGGAACTGGAACACGTACTGCCGGCGGATATTGAGAAGACCAGCTTCAGGATCATTGAGCGCGAGCTGGCGGAGGCGGGAAGGGTGATCCCGGAAAAGACCAGACATGTGATCCTCCGCGCCATCCACACCACGGCGGATTTTGAATACCTGGATACCCTGGCCTTCAGCGAAAATGTCCTGGAAAAGGCCGAAGATGCCATCCGGCGGGGCGCCCGGATCGTGACGGACACGACCATGGCCCTGTCGGGGATCAACAAGCGCAGGCTGGCTGACTTCAGCGGCGAGGTCCGCTGCTATGTCGCGGATCCGGATGTGGCCGAGGAAGCCGGGAGAGAGGGGACGACAAGGTCCGCCTGCGCGGTCAGAAAGGCGGTCCGGGAGGCGGAGGCTGACGGCCGGCCCCTGATCTTTGCCGTCGGCAACGCCCCGACGGCCCTGCTGGCCCTGGAGGAGGAGATCCACAGGGGATACAGGCCGGAGCTGGTGATCGCGGTCCCGGTCGGCTTTGTCAATGTCGTCCAGGCCAAGGAGCGGATCATGGCGGCCGGAGTCCCCTATATCTGCAACCGGGGCAGGAAGGGCGGCAGCAACGTGGCCGCCGCCATTTGCAACGCCATACTTTATAAAATGATGTAAGGGTCAAAAGGTGGTCAAGTAAACCCCGACTCGTCAAGTTGCAC
>CAMNFJ010000030.1:0-20777 GCA_946536955.1 uncultured Lachnospiraceae bacterium | reverse complement strand
AGAGCACGCGGTTCATACCCGCGGTGTCGAGGGTTCAAGTCCCCCCCTCGCTACTCATGGAACCGGATGTCTTATGGACATCCGGTTCATTTCGTTTCAGCTATAGTTTTGAAGGATACGGTCCGGTGTGATGATCAGGACGGCATGCCGGTGGACGGTCAGAAAAATATGAAAGAAAACAAAAGTCGAAAAAAACTTGGTCTGAGGGGCAGGATCCGCATAGGCTATGCGGCTGCCCTGACTTTATATGTCCTCTTTGTTCTCCTGCATGCTTTCGTGATCCCCAGGGATATCATCAAGGCGGACTGGAACCTGGCGGGGCTGGGGAAGAGCCGCCGCAGGCCGGTCGTCACCGATCACAGCTATGATGACGGGGAGATCAGCATCGAGATCAGGACGGAAAGGCAGCTGGATACGACCCTCTACATCGCCGACATCCGGATCAGCGACGCTTCCATGCTCAGGGCCGGCCTGGCCAATGATTCCTTCGGAAGGAACCTTGTGGAGAATACCTCCTCCATCGCGGAGAGGCACCAGGCGGTTTTCGCTGTCAACGGGGACTACTACGGCTTTCGCGAGACGGGCTATGTCCTGCGCAACGGCCAGCTCTATCGCAGCCAGTCCAACCTGTCCTATCCCTATGGAGAGGACCTGGTGATCTGGAAGGACGGCTCCTTTGAGATCATCGAGGAGGGGGCCTTCACGGCTGAGGAGCTGTCGGAGGAGGGGGCCATGCAGATCTTTTCCTTCGGCCCGGCCCTGGTCCATCGCGGCGAGGTCAAGGTCATCGACGGGGAAGAGGTCGAGCGGGCCCAGATCACCAACCCCCGCACGGCGATCGGCATGGTGGAGCCTCTCCACTATATCATGGTCGTCTCGGACGGGAGAACGGAGGAGAGCACCGGGCTCTCCCTGTATGAGCTGGCCCGGCTCATGCAGGAGCTGGGCTGTGAGACAGCCTACAACCTGGACGGGGGAGGGTCCTCGACGATCTGGTTCAACGGAAAGGTCCTCAACAATCCCACGACCTTCGGGGATGTCATTGAGGAGCGCCCGATCAGCGATATCGTTTATATCGGATATCAGTAAGTGTTCAGGACAGTACAGAGGAGGATAGGAGAGATGGGTTCGGCATCCGGCCATGATACTGACGAAAGACAGAAAAGAGCAAAGATCATCCTGGTCCGCTACCTGTGTATCTCTGCCTTCTGCCTCCTGTTTTTTATTATCTACAACCATTTTTCCCATGAGATCCGCTCTCCGTGGATGACCTGGCTGTTTGCCTGGCCCCTGGTCCTGGGGGCTGTCCCTGCCGCGCTGGAATACCTCGGCCTGCTTCCGGGCTGCGGAGCCGCCGCGGGAGCAGGCGGAGAGAGGCGGAGCGCGGAGCGTGAAGCCGGAGGACGGGGAGACCGCGGCCGGAAAAGCGAAAACAGGCGGAGCGCGGAGCGTGAAGCCGGAGGAAGAAGAGACCGCGGCCGCAAAGAGGAGGGCCGGACCCGTGAAGGGCAGGAGAGCATGGACCGGGAGACCGGCGGGATCCCCAGGGATATCTACCGATTCGGGATCGCGGCCCTGACCTGCGCCAGCCTGCTCAAGGGGATCCTGGAGATCGCCGGGACGGATTCGGTCTTCGCGGACCTTCTGCTTGCGGCGGGCTTTGTCATGCTCCTTGCGGGGGCGGCCGGGTATCTTATGGCTGTGCGGAAAGCACGCGGTGCCGCGGGGCTTCCATGAAAAAAGCAGGACGGCAGTGAAACCATGCGGCATCTTTGAGCCCGCATACGGCAGGGCGCACGGGCGGCTTTCGCATGTGATGTTCATTGCGACTGTGCGCAGGCGCAAAATAATAATCGGAAAGATGACAGGAATGAATAGTAAGACAAGCACGAGAGATATGACCACCGGACCGATCATCAGTCAGGTGGTTTTGTTTTCCCTTCCCCTGATGCTGGGGAATCTGTTTCAGATGCTCTACAACACGGTGGATTCCATCGTGGTCGGCCGCTTTGTCAGCACCCAGGCCCTGGCAGCCGTCGGATCGACGGCCATGATCGTCAACATCATGGTTTTCTTCTTCAACGGATTTTCCGTCGGGGCCGGCGACCCGCATGTTCACGGACGATCCCTCCGTGGTCTCCTACGGTGTTTTGTTCCTGCGCGCCAATAAAAAGAAGGCGGATGTCCCTGCCGGGCATTCGCCTTCTTTTTTTATAATTTCCCGCAGGCCGGGGGATCAGTCGTCTTCCTCGTCGTCCTCTTCCTTGTCGCGGCTGGTCAGGCTGCTGGTTCCGGATTTGGACTTGCTTTTCTCCTTCTCCCTTTCTCTGCGTTCTTCTTCCTCCTCTTCCCGGCGTCTTTTCTCCTCTGCCTCCTTCTTCTTTCTGGCCTTTTCCGCGGCCTTTTCCTTGGCCTTCTGGCCGACATAGCAGTAGGCGGTCGGCTCGGTGCCCTTTACGAAGTACTCGGTGTAACCGTGGGTGCAGTAATTGTCGATGGCCTTGAGGCCGGTGTCGGCGCAGACGTAGCAGGAGGAGATATTGGAGGGCTTCTTGAAATCAGAGGCCTTTTTGTTGGCGGGGATGTTGGACATGACCTGGCGCCAGATGATCATGGCCAGGTTTTCCTCTTCCTTGGAGAGCTTGATGTTGTTGTCATAGCCGGCCCAGACAGTCGCCGTGTAATTGGGCGTGTAGCCGGCGAACCAGACGTCGTTGCTCTCCTCGGTGGTGCCGGTCTTGCCGGCGACGGCGGTGGTCGTGAAGTTGGCGACCATGCCGGTCCCCTTGGTCAGGACGTCCTTCATGGCGTCGGTCAGAAGCCAGCAGGTGGTCTCCTTGAGGACCCTCTCGGCCTTGGGCTTGGAGTTGTCCAGGAGCAGGACCTCCTCCTGCTGTTCAACGGACCCGTCCTTTGCATTTTTGGATTCCGTGACCCGGGTGACCTTGGTGTAGAGGCGGGGCTCGATGTATTTGCCTCCGTTGGCGATGCTGGAGAAGGCGGCGTTGAGCTCGATGTTGCGGACGCCGTAGGTGATGCCGCCCAGAGCCAGGGTCTGGTTGGCGTCGGAGTAGACCTCACCGTTGATCTCCTCATCGTCGATCAGGGTGTTGATGCCCAGCTTTTCAGCATATTTGACGCCCAGCTCGGGACCGATGTCGGTCAGGGTCTTGACGGCGACGATGTTCATGGAGTCCTGGATGGCCTTCCTGATGGTGCTGGTGCCGCGGTAGCCCTCGTACCAGTTGTGGACCTCGGGGCCCTCCTGGTTGGCGCCGTAGCGGTATTTCTCATCGACCTGGGTGGAGGCCAGGGTGAAGGGCTTGCCGTTCTTGTCCTTGGCTTCCTTGCTGTCCAGGGCGGGAGCGAAGGTGCTGATGATCTTGAAGGTGGAGCCGGGCTGGCGGGTCGTGTCGGTGGCCCGGTTGAGGGTCCGGCTGGCCTCCTTTTCCCCGCGGCCGCCCAGCATGGCGACCACATAGCCCGTATCCTGGTCGGCGACGGTCACGGAGATCTCGGGCTGGGGTGCCAGCTCGTAGTTTTCCTCGTAGGTGTCGTCGGGGCCCAGCATGGCGTTGCGGAAGGCCTTGATATCCTCTCTGGCCCGGGAGGCGGAGGTGTACATGATGCTGTAGTTCTCATCCTTTTCCAGGAACCAGGACTGCATGCTGTTGCTGTCGTAGTTGGTCTGGGTCCCGTCGGGGGCGGTGACCGTCAGGGCATAATTGAGATAATACTTGGTCCCCGAGGGGAAGTTGCCGGAGTCCTCGGCGCACTGCTTGTCCACGATGGCCTGGATCTCGGGATCCTGGGTGGAGTAGATCCTCAGGCCGCCGCTGTAGAGCAGCTGATAGGCCTGGTCCACCGTGAGGGGATTGCCGTTGTTGAGGGTCTTGTCCAGCATGAGGTCCTCGTCGCGCAGGTCGCGCAGAACCTGGCGGATCAGGGCGTCGACAAAGTAGGAGTTGACGCGGTTGTCCACCTTTTCCTTGTCCTTGTTGACGGCCTCGATCTTTTTGTAGACATCCTCCGCCAGGGCCTTGGAATATTCCTCATTGGTGATATAGCCCTGGGTCAGCATGTGCTCCAGGACGACCTCCTGGCGGGCCCGGTTGTCCTCGGGATAGACGATGGGGTCATAGGCGCTGGGGTTCTGGGTGATGGCGGCCAGGACGGCACACTCGGCCAGAGACAGGTCGGCCGCGTGCTTGTCAAAGTACCTCTGAGAGGCGGCCTCGACGCCCAGGGTGTTGTGGCCCAGATTGATGGTATTGAGGTAGTTGAGGAGGATCTCGGATTTGTCCATGGTCTTCTCCAGCTCGTAGGCCAGATACTGCTCCTGGATCTTTCTCTTGATCCGGTCCTGGGTGGACTCATTGGTCCAGTCGGTGAAGACGTTGTTCTTAATCAGCTGCTGGGTGATGGTACTGGCGCCCTCGGAGAAATCGAAGCCGCCTGACACGCCCACGTAGATGGCGCGGAAGATGCCGGGGATATCGATCCCGTGGTGGTCATAGAAGCGCTCATCCTCGATGGCCACGAAGGCGTGGGCCAGGTTCTGGGGGATGCCCTCGCGGGAGACCGGGATCCGGTTGGAGTCGGTCGAGACCAGGGTGGCGGTGGTGCCGCCCTCACTGTCATAGACGAAGGTGGAGTAGCCCTTGGGGCTGACATCGATGGTCCCGATATCCGGAGAGATCTCCAGGATCCCCTTGTAGGTTCCATAGCCGGCGCTGACGCCGATGACGCCCGCTCCGGCGACAATGACCAGAAGGACTGTCAGCACCAGGATCAGGATCCGGGAAAAACGCCGGGTCCCGCGGGCATTCAGCCTCTGCTTTTGTCTGGTAATATTCCTTTTATTAAATATCATAGAAATGATGGTCCTTTCTTCTCGCGTCCTGCGGCTGATCCGCTGCCATGAGAGTTACCTGTCTGCCGGCCGCACGGGCCGGGCTGTGTACAAAATATGCTTCATTATAACAAAGAAGAGTTCTTTTATAAATACGAAAAACCTGCAGCAAAGGTTTCATTATTAATATAACAGAATTTACAGGACTGTGAACATGGGGAAAATGTGAAATAATAGTGTCGAAAAGCCTTTCTGAAAATACTTTTTCATGCAGGGCTGCCGGGGTGGTCTGGCGGTTTTTTCACAAATTTCCTGATTTGATGATATACTAGTATTTGGAGCAGCCCGGGGGCCGGGAGGGCTCCGGAAAAAATACCCGGGTGTCTGCGGCCCGCCGCGTGAAATGACTTGCGGCCCGGCATGCCCCGGGGGCGGAACCATATATCTGAGAGGAGCTGGAAAATGGCATCAGAATACCTGACGATCCGTGAAGAGGGCAGGGGCGAATACGAGGAAAAAAAGTCCCGCTTCCTGGGCGAAGCCATTCCGGTGGCCTCGGAGGAGGAAGCTGCGGCGCAGATCGCCCGCGTCCGCAAACAATATTACGATGCCAGGCACCACTGCTATGCCTGGGTACTCGGCGAGGGCTCTGAAAAAAAGAAGTCCTCGGACGACGGCGAGCCCTCCGGCACGGCCGGCCAGCCCATCCTCAAGGTGATCGAGGGGAGCGGCTGCACCAATATCCTGATCATCGTGACCAGGTATTTCGGCGGGACCCTGCTGGGGACCGGAGGCCTGGTCAGGTCCTATACCCAGGCTGCCCGCGAGGCCCTGGGGAATGCCGGCAAGGTGAGGATGTGCCTGTGCCGCCAGCTGGCGGTCACAGTGGATTACAGTGCCCTCGACCGCCTGCTCTATGAGCTCAGGCGGGATGGGATCGAAATGGGGGAGACGGAATACGGCGCGCAGGTCACCCTGCATCTGACGGTGGAGACCGCCAAAGCGGATGACCTGATCAGAAAGATCACGGCTCTGACCAGCGGAGCCGCCGGGATCGAGACGGTCTCGGAGGGCTTTTACCCGGTCAGCATGGAAGAATAGAATAAAGAGTGAAAAATCCTGTCGATACAGGATTTTTCACTCCGGTGCCTGTGCCGAGGGCCCAGGCACCTGTGATTGCATCGGAGAAATCGCCTCCGCGAATTTCTCCTCGCAGTGCCGCTCTGGCGAGCGGCATGCTGCGGAAAAAGAGATGGAAGGACTGCAGGATCCGGCGGAAAGGGGGCATCATGGAAGATAAGAACAAAGAATATGAGCAGCTGCTGCGGGAACTTCTGGAGTCCAGACAGTACACAAAACTCAGGCAGACCTGTGCGGATATGCAGACGGCCGATATCGCGGCGGTCATGGATGAGATGGAGGACGAGGAATCCCTGAGGATCTTCCGGATCCTGCCCAAGGGCATGGCGGCGGATGTCTTCGCGGACCTGGAGCTCGATGACCAGCAGTACATCATCCAGTCCCTGTCCGACAAGGAGGCATCCTCCATCATCGATAACCTGATGGCCGATGACGCGGCGGATTTCCTGGAGGAGATGCCCGCCAACGTCGTCAAGAAGATCCTGAGCAATGCCCGGCCCGACACGCGGGCGGACATCAACCACCTGCTGCGCTATCCCGAGGATTCCGCCGGCAGCATCATGACGGTCGAGTATGTCGATCTCAAGGAGAGCATGACCGTCCGGGATGCCATTGAGCGGATCAGAAAGATCGGCCTGGACAAGGAGACGGTCAACGTCTGTTATGTCCTGGACCCCCAGCGCGTGCTGCTGGGCACGGTCGCCCTGCGCTACCTGGTCATGGCTGAACCCGATACCGTGATCGGGGAGATGATGAATGAGAACATCATCAGCATCAACACGACGACCGACCAGGAGGAGGCCGCCATGGCCTTCCAGAAATACGACTTTACGGCCATGCCGGTCGTGGACAATGAAAACCGCATGGTCGGTATCATCACCATCGACGATATCGTCGATATCATCCAGGAAGAGGCCACCGAGGATATCGAAAAGATGGCCGCTATCCTGCCGACGGACCGGCCCTACTTCAAGACCGGCATCCTGGAGACCTATAAGGCCAGAATGCCCTGGCTGCTCTTCCTCATGATCTCGGCGACCTTCACGGGCGCCATCATCACGAGGGCCGAGGGGGCGCTCGCCAAGTATGTGATCCTGACAGCCTATATCCCCATGCTCATGGATACGGGCGGTAACGCCGGCTCCCAGGCCAGCGTCTCCATCATCCGAGGCATTTCCCTGGGAGAGATCGAATTCAAGGAAATGTTCCGGGCCATCTGGAAGGAGGTCCGCGTGGCCGCCATGTGCGGCGTGACCCTGTCCCTCTGCAATTTTGTCAAGCTTCTGGTGATCGACAGGATCCCCATCACCGTGGCCCTGATCGTCTGCGTGACCCTGGTGGTGGTCGTCCTCGTGGCCAAGATCATCGGCTGTGTCCTGCCCCTGACGGCAGAGCACATCGGCTTTGACCCGGCTGTCATGGCCAGCCCCTTCATCACGACCATCGTGGACGCCATCTCACTGACCGTCTACTTCACGATCGCCAAGATCGTCCTTCATATTTAGGAATATTCAGGATCTGCGGCTCAGCGGGCGGATTCTTTCACTGCAGTTCTTGAGGAGAGGAGAAAAATGATCGATATCTACGGGACCTTGGGCCCGTCCTGCTCAAGGCAGGAAATCCTCACACAGATGTTCCGCGCAGGCATGACAGGGGTCAGGCTCAACCTCTCCCATATCAGCCTGCGCCAGAGCGCGGGCCAGCTGGAGACCCTGCACGCAGCGGCCCGTGAGGCCGGGGTAAAGCCCCGCCTCCTGATCGACATGCAGGGCCCCGAGCTCAGGATCGGGCGCTTCAGGGCCCCGGTCATGCTGGATGAAAAGGAAAAGGTCGTCCTCTACAGCGATAAACTGGAGGAGGCCGACAGGCTCCGCCTGCGCCGGTCTGTCCGGGCCGCCGTCCCGATCCCCGGCGTGGTCTGCCAGGCCCTGGAAAAAGACCGGGAGGTCCTTTTGGATGACGGCAGAATCCTGCTCAGGATCCGGGAAACGGGAGAGGGCAGAGCCGGGGCGGAGGTCCTGCGGGGAGGCCTTCTGGCGGCCCGCAAGAGCATCAAGGTCCCCGGCCTGGACATCCACATGCCAACGATGACCGACGCGGACCTGGAGAATATCCGGGATGCCGCCGCCTTTGGCGTGACGGGCATCATGCAGCCCTTTGTCAGGAGCCGGGAGGACCTGGAGGAGGTCCGTGCCGCCCTGGACCGGAGCGGGGCCGGAGACCTGCGCCTGGTCGCCAAGATCGAGAACCGGGAGGGCATGAGCCGGCTGGACAGCCTCCTGCCGGTCTGCGACGCCATCTGCATCGCCCGCGGGGACCTGGGCAACGATATGGAGCTCTGGGACCTGCCGGCCGCCCAGAAGCAGATCGCGGCCGCCTGCAAAAAGGCGGGCAGGTACTTTATGGTGGCGACCCAGATGCTGGCCAGCATGGAAAAAAACGCGGTGCCGACCAGGGCCGAGGTCAACGATATTTTCAACACGGTGGCGGACGGGGCGTCCGGCGTCATGATCACGGGGGAATCCGCCGTGGGAGCCCATCCCGTGGAGGCGATCCGTTTTCTGGCCAACACGGCGGCGAGCGCGGAACTGTTCAGAAGCGGGTCATGAAGGATCAGAGCCGGGATCAGGGCCTGATCAGGCCTGATCTGAGCATATAGAGAGCAATGTACTGGAGGTGGGTATGAGATGTCCTTATTGCGGAAGTGAAGATACGAGAGTTTCAGATTCCAGGCCGGTGGAGGAAAACAACTCCATCCGCAGGCGCAGGGTCTGCGACACCTGCAAGCGCAGGTTCACGACCTATGAAAAGATCGAGATGATCCCCATGATCGTAATCAAAAAAGACAACAACCGGGAGCCCTATGACAGGGGCAAGATCGAAGGAGGGATCCTGCGCGCCTGCCACAAGCGCCCGGTCAGCGTCAACCAGATCAAGAGGGTCGTGGATGAGATTGAAAAAGAGATCTACGACCGGGAGGAGAAGGAGATCTCCAGCTCCGAGATCGGCGAGCTTGTGATCAAGAGAGTCCACAGCCTGGATCCCGTCGCCTATGTGCGTTTTGCTTCCGTCTACAGGGAATTCAAGGATGTCAATACCTTTGTGGAGGAGCTGGGCAAGCTCCTGGAGCAGGACAACCTCCGCAACAAAAAGTAACTCCCGGGAGAACTCCGGTCATGTCGAGATATCCTCCTGGCAGTATTCGTCCCGGATAAACTTGATAAAACGATAGACTGCCGGGATCTGGTATTTGCCCGCCAGATAGCCCATGTAGACAGTATGGGAGAACTGCAGGTCCTCTGCCAGGGGCCGGATGCAGATCCCCGGCCGGTGGATGAAATCCACGTCGGCGACCAGGGCAATGCCGAAGCCCTTCTCCACCAGAGAAGCGATCCCGACCTCATCCGGGGATTCACAGATGATCCGGGGGCGCAGGCCCTGGCGGCGGAAGAAGGTCTGCGTCTCCTTGCCCAGTCCGGAGCTGCGGTCATAGGTCAGGACCGGATAGCTGCTAAAAGCCTCCGGGCCGATAAAGGTCCGGTCCGCCAGCGGATGGCCCTCCGGCATGATGACCACCATTTTCTGGCTGGTCAGGGGGATGAAGCGGATGGCAATCTCGCTGATGTCCTTTGTGCCGAAGACCACATCGTAGCGGCCGTTTTTGAGCCCCTGGATATTCTGGGCGGAGAGCCCCTGGAAAAAGCTGAAGATGATGTTCCTGTTCTCCTCAGTCTCCATAAAGGCCTGCACGGCATCGGGAATGAAGCTGACGGACAGGGGGGAGACATAGGCCACGGAGATCTCTCCGCCGGAGCTGGCCAGCTGATGCATCTTCCGCTCCGCGACGGATATATCATCCAGGATCTTTTCCACATGCTCCAGGAAGAGCTGGCCGCCCTTGGTCAGGGTGACATTTCTCCCGACCCGGTCAAAGAGCATGACGCCGAGTTCATTTTCCAGGGCGGAAATAGCCCGGGAGAGAGAGGGCTGAGAGATGCTCAGGTCTTCGGCAGCATGATTAAAGTGCTGGGTCTTGGCGGCCTGGTAAAAATAGTAAAGCTGATTCAAGGTCATAATCGGGTCTCCCTATCATTTCTTATATAACAATCTCTATTATACAGCCCTTCAATGATAGTTTCAATGCATTAAAAACACATAATAATGATATTGGAAGTGGTCTTTCCATGTACTTATAATTAAAAATAGAGAGTAAGGGGGTTGTCAATTAAAAAACATTCTTAATTGGGACCTTCGTCAGCCCTGCGGATGCGAACCGGCATGCGTTCAGGGCTTTTCAGCACATTTTTGGAGGGATTGAAAGAATGGCAGAGAGACTTACAGGACACACTGAACTTGTCGGCCTGATCGCATACCCGATCAGACATTCCAGCTCCCCTGCAATGCACAACGAGGCGTTTGCTTATCTGGGACTGGACTATGCGTATCTCGCGTTTGAAGTCGACAACAGCACGCTGGAGGATGCGGTCAAGGGTATCCGCGCTCTGAAGCTGGTCGGCTCCAATGTTTCCATGCCCAACAAGACAGTTGTCGGGCAGTATCTCGACAAGCTTTCCCCTGCGGCCGAGCTGGTTGGCGCGGTCAATACCATTGTCAACAAAAATGGTGTACTCGAAGGTCACTGCACGGACGGCATCGGCTATATGCAGTCCCTGAAGGACTATGACATCGATGTCATCGGCAAGAAGATCACTGTTGTCGGCGCCGGCGGCGCGGCAACTGCCATCGAGATCCAGGCCGCCCTGGACGGTGTCGCGGAGATCTCCATTTTTAATATCAAAGATAAATTCTGGGCAAATGCCGAGGAGACCGTCAAAAAGATCAATACAAAGACCAACTGCAAGGCTCAGCTCTTTGACCTGGCCGACACAGAGGCCCTGCGCAGAGAGATCGAGTCCAGCTATCTGCTGGCCAACGCCACGGGCTGCGGCATGAAGCCGCTCGAGGGCATGACCTGGCTTCCCGACAAGTCCTTCCTGCGTCCCGACCTGATCGTGACTGATACGGTCTACGCTCCCGCGGAGACCGAGTTCCTCCGCATCGCCAAGGAGGTCGGCTGCAAGAACATGAACGGCTTCGGCATGATGCTCTTCCAGGGCGCGGCTGCCTTCAAGATGTGGACAGGCGTCGATATGCCCATCGAGCACATGAAGGAAGTCCTGGGCATCCGCTACGGCGAATGATAAGGACAGCGATGAGATGACCGCCGGCGGCGGACTTGTCCGCATTGCGGGCAGCTGCGGGCGCGTCATGGATATCATCTAAAAGAGAGTTTCCTGTGGAGGTGAGTATGGCAAATGTAGTAGAAGTACGCGGCGTCAAAATCGGCGAGGGGATCCCCAAGATCATCGTCCCGATCGTAGGGACCACAAAGGAGGAGATCCTTGCGGCAGCCGCCTCTTTTGAGAGCGTGCGCCTGGACATCGTCGAGTGGCGCGTGGACTGGTATCAGGATATTTTTGATTTCGCAAAGGTCGAGGACACCATGAAGGCACTCCGGGCTGCGCTCGGAAATACCCCCATCCTCTTTACCTTCCGCACCTCCAAGGAGGGCGGTGAGAAGGCAATCAGCCCCGAGGATTACGCGGAGCTCAACATCAGGGCCGCGCAGACCGGCCTGATCGATATGGTCGACGTAGAGGCCTTTACCGGCGACGAGATCGTGAAAAAGATCATCGACGGCGCGCATGCCGCCGGCGTCAGAGTTGTCGCTTCCAACCATGATTTCGGCAAGACACCCGACAAGGACGACATCCTCGGAAGACTGCGCAAGATGCAGGATCTGGGCGCCGATATCCCCAAGATCGCAGTCATGCCCAGGAGCAAAAGGGATGTCCTGGTCCTCCTCTCCGCAACCGAGGAGATGGCGACCGACTACGCGGATCGTCCCATCATTACCATGTCCATGGCGGGCACAGGCCTGGTAAGCCGCCTCTGCGGCGAGGCCTTCGGCAGCTCCTGCACCTTCGGCGCAGTGGGCAAGGCTTCCGCGCCCGGACAGATGAACGCAGCTGATCTCGATACAGTCCTGAACCTGATCCACGCCAGCATGTGACCCGGTCCCGGGAGGACTTCCCGCCGCCGGCAGCGCTGACGGATGACCGATAACAGACAGTCGCTGTTTATACTGCGGCAGGCACTGCGGTTGCAGGGCCTGCCTTTTTAACTTCAGAAAGGGGAGTGAGTACTGTTGAATAAATTCTGGCATTTCATCAGAGAAAATCTTGAAGAAGTTGTAATGACCATCCTCCTGATCCTCATGGCTTTGATCATGGGGATCCAGGTCGTGTCCCGCTATGCCTTCGGCATGTCCCTGTCCTGGTCCGAAGAGGTGACGCGCTACCTCTTTATCTGGTCGGCCTTTATCAGCGTGAGCCTCTGTACCAAAAAGGGCCTCTCGATCAAGATCGACCAGTTTATCAAGCTCTTTTCCAAAAGGGGCCAGGCCCTGTTCAGGATCGTGACCCTGACGATCGAGTTTGTCTTTTTTGTCTATCTGGTTCCCTTTGCCTACCGCTATCTGGTGACCACCATCAAGAGCGGCCAGGTCAGCCCCGCCTGCGGCATCCCCATGTATTTTGTCCAGTCGGCCCCGCTGATCTGCTTCGTCCTGTGCGTCCTCCGCATCGTGGAGCAGTGGGTCCTGGAGTGGCGCAATTTCCTGAAAAAAGATGAAAAGGCTTAAGATTGGAGGTCAGCTATGTCACCAGTTGTAGTATTTATTCTATTTGCTCTGTGCCTTCTGATCGCGATCCCCGTATCCATCACCCTGGGTATCGTCGCGGTCCTTCCGGGCGCATTTGATCCGTCCTTCACAGCAAGCGCCAGCTATGTCATCCGGTCCATGGTCGGCGGCATCGACAGCTTCCCGCTGCTGGCTGTTCCCATGTTCGTCCTGGCCGGCATCCTCATGGCCAGGGGCCAGATCTCCAAGAGGCTCTTCGATGTCTTCGCCTATTTCCTGGGCAAGCGCACGGCCGGCATCCCATGCGCGGTCATCATCACCTGCCTCTTCTACGGCGCGATCTCCGGGTCGGCTCCCGCGACTGTCGCGGCGGTCGGCAGCATGACCATCCCGCTCCTGATCGACATGGGCTATGACAAGGTCTTTTCCACAGCCATCGTCGCCGTGGCCGGCGGCCTGGGCGTCATCATCCCGCCCAGCATCCCCTTCATCATGTTTGCCATGGCCTCCGGCGCTTCGGTCAGCGACCTCTTCCTGGCCGGCATCGTGCCCGGTATCCTGATCGGCGTCCTGCTCATGGCCTACGCCTTTGTCTACTGCAAGAGACACGGAGAGGACCGCGAGCGGATCGACAGCCAGATCAAGGTCCTTCACGACAAGGGCTTTTTCAAGGTCTTCCGCGAGAGCTTTTTCGCCATCCTGAGCCCCGTCATCGTCCTGGGCTGCATCTACACGGGCGTGGCCTCCCCGACCGAGGCGGCCGTCATCTCCGTGTTCTACTCTCTGCTGATCAGTATGTTCATCTATAAGACCCTCAAGCTCAAAGACCTCTGGGGGATCCTGACCGAGGCCATGCGGACCTATGCCCCGATCATGTTCATCCTGGCGGCCTCCACGGCCTTCTCCAGGGTCCTGACCCTCATGCAGGTGCCCCAGATCGTCTCCGCCTTCATCCTGGAGAACTTCACCAACAAGGTCATCCTCATGCTGGTGATCAACATCTTCCTGCTCCTGGTCGGCATGGTCATGGATACGACGCCCGCTATCCTGATCCTGTCCCCGATCCTGCTGCCGATCGTGTCGGCGGTCGGGGTCAGCCCCATCCACTTCGGTGTCATCATGGTCGTCAACCTGGCCATCGGCTTCGTCACGCCTCCGATCGGCGTCAACCTCTTTGTCGCCAGCTCCCTGACCGAAGTGCCGGTCATGGACATCGCAAAGAAAGCTATGCCCATGATCATCATGTTCCTGGTGGCCCTGCTCCTGATCACCTATATCCCGGCGATCAGCATGTGCCTGCTCTGACAAGGAGGTGGGAGAAAATGAAAATGCGTAAAAACAGTATCAAGAAAATTGTGGCCGCCCTGGCCCTGACCGCCTGCCTGGGCATCCTGATGACCGGCTGCGGCCAGAAGAAGGGGACCGGCGACGGCGTACAGACCTATGCCTGGCCCCTGGGCACCTCCAGCCCGGAGGACACCGTGACCCAGATCTACGCGGAGCGCTTCGCCGAAGAGGTCTCGCGCCTGAGCGACGGCAAAATGCGGATCCAGGTCTACCCCAACAGCATCCTGGGCGGAGACCGTGAGCTCCTGGAGTCCTGCAAGGACGGCGACATTCCCTTTGTCGTCCAGAACACAGCTCCCCAGGTCACCTTCCTGCCCGATATCGCCGTCTTTGACATGCCCTGCCTCTTTGACAGCATCGAGGACGTCCGCACCCACATCGATGATCCCGACTTCATGAAGCAGATCCAGCAGGTCTACCTCAAGGGCGGCTATGAGCTTCTGGGCTACGCCGACCAGGGCTTCCGCGTCATGACCACCAACAAGGAGGTCTACACGGTCGAGGACTTCAAGAGCCAGAAGATCAGGACCATGGAGAACCCCTACCACCTCCGCTTCTGGAAGGCCCTGGGCGCCAACCCCACCCCCATGACCTTCTCCGAGGTCTACATCGGCCTCCAGCAGGGCACCATCGACGCCCAGGAGAACCCCTACGAGGTCATCGTGTCCAACCGCCTCTATGAGCAGCAGGACTATGTCGTCGAGACCAACCACCTGCCCCACCTGATTTCCCTCATCGTCAGTGACGAGTTCATGCAGGGCCTGCCCGCAGACCAGCAGGAGATCATCCGCAAGGCGGCGGAGACCGCCAAGCAGGAGGCCCGCCAGCAGTCCGACGACAGGATCGCCTCCAGGATCGCCACCATCGAGGAGAGCGGGACCCAGATCCTGCGCCTCAACGAGGAGAACACCTCCGTCGTCCGCCAGAAGTGCCTGCCGGTCTATGAGGCCATCGAGAAGGACGTCACCCCCAGCCTCATCGAGGCCTACTGCGGCGAAGAGCTCGAGAAGATCCGGGCCATGGCCCCGTAAGAGTCCCGCAGTGAGTCTTGAATTTTTTCGTTTCGGCAGCCCCTGCGCCGGAAAATGTGTTGAAAAACTCTCCTTACTGTTATAGAATAAACTCGTATTGACGCGACTATTTCAGGAGGTACTTTTATGATTTCTGCAAGTGATTTCAGGAATGGCATTACGATTGAAAAAGACGGCAGCGTCCTCGAGATCGTTGAATTCCAGCACGTTAAACCCGGTAAAGGCGCGGCGTTCGTCAGAACCAAGCTCAAAGATATTATCAATGGCGGTGTTACAGAGACAACCTTCAGGCCCACAGAGAAATTCCCTCAGGCCAGGATCGACCGCAAGGAATATCAGTATCTGTATGCGGATGGTGACCTTTATACCTTTATGGACACCGAGACATACGATCAGATCGCCCTGGGCAAGGACATTGTCGGCGACAACATGAAGTTCGTCAAAGAGAACGACATGGTCAAGGTCAATTCCTACAACAACAACCCCTTCGCGATCGAGCCGCCCATGTTTGTCGAGCTGGAGATCACAGAGACAGAGCCCGGCTTCAAGGGCAACACCGCTACCGGTGCGACAAAGCCCGCGATCGTAGAGACCGGCGCGCAGGTCAGCGTCCCGCTGTTCTGCAACATCGGCGATGTCATCAAGATCGACACCAGATCCGGCGAATACCTGTCCAGAGCATAAAAGCAGGACATTCACTTTCCATGAGTGATCGAAAGAAGGCAGTGAGACAGACTCACTGCCTTCTTTTTTCAACCTGTGGAGGTGAATACTTTGAATAAAAATATTGAATATACTGCTCTTGAATATGAAAAAAGGATCACAGACAGCCCGGCCGCCGGAGAGGAGACTGTCGTGCGTGAAACATCGGAAGCCGCCGGAGAGGAGACCGCTGCGCGGGGAGCCGCCGGGACCGCCGCCAGGAAGACCAGAGAGCCCGTGGCCCGCTGCTTCAGGGAGGAGGTCCGCCTTCCGAGAAATTACAAAAAGGCCGCCCGCAAGCACCTGGTCTGGAAATCGGAATATTTCGACCTGCTCCGGGAGGAACTGGAAAGGCAGAAGGGGGATGACGTGGACCTGTCCTTCCGGACAGTCAGAAAAAACAACGGGATCTACCGCAATGCCTGCACCGTGCGCTGCCACAATGCCCAGATTGCCCCGACCGTCTACCTGGACCCCTACTACGACCACTACCTCCACGGCGAGGCGGTCACCGAATCGGCGGAAAACATTCTCAATTACTGCCGCAGAAAGACCCCGGACATCACCTTCCCCGAGGACTTTTTCAAGGAGTTCGAGTCCGTCCGCGGGAGGCTCGGCGTCAAGCTGATCGGGACACAGAAAAACCTGGAGCTGCTCCGGGATGTCCCCCATATCGAGATCGAGGACATGTCCGCCGTCTTTTTCTACCTGCTGGAGAGCCCCGCCTTCGGCAATGGCATGATCCTGGTCCGCAATACCGATATGGAGCGCTGGGAAAAGACCCCGCAGACCCTCTATGAGGAGGCCATCGAGAATTGCATCCGCATGCTGCCGCCCGTCCTCAAGCCCCTCTCCGATATCCTGGAGGTCATCCAGCCCGCGGGAGACGGAGACCTCTACCTGCTGACCAATGAGTCCGCCCTCTACGGCGCCGCCGTCGCCCTCTACCCCGGGATCCTCCAGGAGGCCTCCCGCTGCCTGGGGGAGAGCTTCTTTGTCCTGCCCAGCTCCATCCATGAGATGATCCTCCTGCCGGACAACGGCGAGGACGCAAAGGACCTTTTACAGATCGTCAAAGAGATCAACCACACCCAGGTCGCGGAGGAGGAGGTCCTGACCGACTCCGTATACAAATTCCGCGCCGGAGACACCCTCTTCCACAAGGAGGCATGAGCCCGTGAAACTTCCTTGCGCGGGGGACAGGCTGCATTTATAATGAGCATATCGAAAACAGGCGGATGAGCCGTGATCCGGGGGATGTACCAGCTGGCTCATTCCGCCTTCACCGAATGATAATGAACGCGAGTCAGGGAACATACCAGCTGTCCCGTCCTGTTTTCCCGTTTGAGTCAGCTGATTCCCCGGCTCACATCCCTGTTTTCCCGGCCTGCCTGTTCCCGCAGGCACGCTAAAAAAGCTGAGATCATCCGGCAGAAGGAGCAAAGATGTCTGACGCGGTCAAAAATACCCTGCGCTCCATGCGCGATAACGCCGCAGTCATATGCAGCTGCTTTCTGCTGACGTCAACCGCATATCTGGCTTGGACCTATCACCTCATGGATCTGGTGCCCTACAGGGCGGCGGATGCCCTGACCATGGTGGGCGGCTATGTCATGCAGGCGGCCGGCGTCGGTCTCTTTGCCGTGCTCATACATGGAAGAGAGGTGCGGGCGGACCGGCTCCTGTACGCTGCTCTGCTCCTGCATATGATCTGCCTGGTCCCGGCCGCGACCGCGCCCGGGCTTCCGCTGACCCTTTTGTCAGGCGGCCTCCTGAATATCCTGTGCGGTATGATCGGGGGCTATTACCTCTACAGACTATCCGGAGGGGCCGGCCCGGAAGCCGCGGGAAGCGCACTGGCCCTGGGAATCGGATACGGCATCTCCACGGTCATATCCTGGGTCCTGTCCATCCTGGACGGAGGCAGGATCTACTACTCCGACCGGGTCCTGATCATCTGCCTGGTCCTGACGGCCGCTGTCTTTGTCCTTGTCAGAGCCACTGCAGGCGTCACTGCAGGCTCTGAAAAAATGAACATGGAGGAGACGGGCGCCGGGCATAGAGCAGTCGGATCGACGGGGAAAGCGGCGTCCGGCGCGGTCCTGTCTCCGGAAACAAGCTCCATCCTGCTCGCCGGGATCCTGGTCCTTCTTTTCAGTATCGTCAACAGCTGCGGCTTTGCCTTTCCCTCCGCCGACCTGGGAAAGGGGATCAATCTGGAGTTCGCCAGACTTTTCTATGCAGCCGGTCTCCTGATCGCGGGCTTTCTCAATGAGCGGAGCCGCAGATACGGGGCTGTCTGCGCCCTGGCGGCCCTCGTGATCCCCTTTATCATGCTGGGGCTGCGGGGAGAGATGGTCTCCCTGCGGGTCTTCTGGGCCCTCAGCTATTTCACCTTCGGCTTTTATTCGGTCTTTCGCATGATCCTTTTTGTCGACATGGCGCGCTCGAAAAAATGCCTGTACCTGTCCGGCTTCGGCCTGCTGGCGGGCCGGCTCGGGGACGCGGCGGGAGAGGCCCTGTGCCTGTCCCTGTCCGACCGCATTCCCTTCCTGGTAGCTGTATCGGCCGTATTCTTTGTCGCGGCGGTCTTCCTCTTTTTCCGCGTCTATCCCGCCTTCTACCTCTTCCGTCAGCCGGTGGCTGCCGGCATGACGGGGGCCGCGGTGCCGGCCGGAGCCCTTGCCGGAAAAATGAGCGGCGGCTATGGCTATGACCATATAGAGAATATAGATTATATAGACCGGCGTAAGGCCGGTCCGGAAGAGAGTATTGCACAGACAGCAGAGAATGACGCGGCAGAAGCAGACAGGCCGGCTGCTGCCGGAAATGCGGAAGACCACAGCCGCCAGGAGATCTTCGAGCGCTTCTGCGCCCGCTATACCCTGTCCGCCAGAGAACGGGAGGTCCTGCGCTTCCTGCTGGCGGAAAAGACCAACACCGAGATCGCGGATACCCTGTCCATCACTGAGGGGACCGTCAAATACCATATCCACAACCTGCTGCAGAAGACAGGCTGCCGCAACCGCATCGTCCTGCTTTCGCTTTACTATACCGGAAAGGACGAGTGACCTGAAATAACCTGAGGTTGACTTGAAAACGCACGGTGTTACATGTACAAGCCCTTCGAAGAGACATGTACAGATAACGTATGCATTTATGATGAATAGATAAATGAGACAAAAGAATGGAAATCCGGAGGAACCGGCTGCCCTGGCAGCAGGTTCCTTTTTTGGGTGCGCCGGGCATGGGCCCGAGAGCAGGTGCATGCCTGTTCGGCAGGCTCTTCTGACGCCTTTTGACGCCCCGGGGAGAAGGATCGCCTTCGGGACTGGATTTGTGAAGGCGAGAGGTGTATTCCTGGCGGAATATCCGGTCATAACGGAAAAAACATATGGATAAAATCCGGAGGTCAGACCTTACCTAAACCTTACCCTGCAGCCATATCTGCTCATCGCTGTTTATCACTATATTAATTGTAAGAAACCTATCTAAAACTGTCTTGCATGTCATTTTTTATCCCGATAAGGTAGATTTGAGATTATATACAAAAGGTGCAGATCCGCACATTTTTCAATGATCCGGTCACAGATGTTTTTTCAATTTATGAAAGGGAGGCAGGTAGGATGAAAAAGAAGCGTTTTCTTACAATACTGCTTGTTGTGTCATTGCTGACGGGCCTGGTCTACGGGCCTGCCTTTGCGGCACAGACAGACCCGACTCCCGGAGGGGTGGAGGAGATGCCGGCGGATGAGTTGCCGACAGATCTTTTCTCGCAGGAGATGACGGAGAATACCCAGACAGACAGTGTGTTCGCGCAGACCGAAGAGGCTGCAGGCGAAGACGCTTTTTCAGACAGCCTGCCGCAGGACGATCCGGCTCTGTCGGCGGAGTCCTTTGGTGAGAACTCCTTCCAGGAGGATCCTGCCGGCGCGGGCGTCTTTGATACAGCGGATCCCGCCGCGGAATCCCCGGAGGAAGATGCTTTCCTGACCGGGGATCCGGCTGCAGATACGGCCGGGGAGGATGCCTTCCAGGCGGCAGACCCCGCCACGGACGGCGGATTTCCGGCAGACGGGACAGGGGAGGATGCCTTCCAGAGTGAGGACCCCGCACAGGAGCCCGCTGGCGGGGATGAATTCCTTACAGAGGATCCCGCGGCAGATCCGACCGGGGAAGACCAGGCCCTGACTGAGGAGCCTGCGTCTGATCCGGCCGGGGAAGACAGCTTCCAGGCAGAGGATCCCGCACAGGATCCTTCCGGGGAGGACGAATTCCTCACAGAGGACCCCGCGGCAGACCCCTCCGGGGAGGATCAGGCCCTGACTGAGGAGCCTGCGGATGCCCCCGCCGGGGACACGGAATTCGTGACAGACGGATCCGGAGAGGATGCCGTTCAGACCGAAGAGCCCGCGGCTGAACCGGGACAGGAGGAGGATTTCGAGACCGTGGATCCCGAAGCCGATCCGGCCCAGGAAGAGGCGATCGTAACAGAGGAGCCTGCGGCAGAGGACGCTCAGGAGGGCGCCTTTGAATCCCTTGCCCCGGCAGATGCCGCGGAAGCAGCCCCCGGGGAGGTCCCTGAGGCCACACCCGAAGAGGAGACAACAGCGGATGCAGCCCTCGGCACAGCCCTGGAGGGCGAGACTCTGATCCAGGCCCAGACCCTGGAGACAGACCTGACCATCCCCGGCGACGCCGTCATTGAGAACGGCATCGTGGACCTCAACGGCCATGCTCTGACGATCGGCGGCAGCCTCTTCCAGACAGGCGGCGTCCTGCTCGTCGGTGGCGGATCCGTGACTGTGACCGGCGACTATCGGATCCAGGGCCGCAATATCCAGACCGACAGCGAAACCGGGGAGACCACCGTCAGCTATGGCAATTGCAGCGGCGTCCTGGCCATGCACAATGACGCCGACTATGTAAAGGTGGAAGGAGACTTCTATCACAGCGGCAACAACTACTATCATGACAAAAACGGTCAGCATGTGAGTAACGT
>CAMNFJ010000029.1:0-21299 GCA_946536955.1 uncultured Lachnospiraceae bacterium | reverse complement strand
AAACTACGACTTACAAACCGCTTTTCAACGGGACGGTGAGGCAGTACAATGTGACCTTTGTGGACTACGACGGGAAGACAATACTGAAAGAGGCCGCAGCCTATGATTATGGCACCGCTGCGGACAAGATCGTACAGCCGGATGAGCCGACCCGCGAAGCCGACGAACAGTATGCCTATACATTTGCCGGATGGACGCCGAAGATCGCAGTGGTAACCGGGAATGCCACCTACAAGGCGACTTATAGAAAGACTCCGGTTCCGGCAGAAAAAGCCACGCTCACCTTTGACCTGGCCGGCGGCACTCTGGCCGGCAGGACCGGCAGGATCACCATTGAGGCGGGCGTGGGTGATACGATCAAACTGCCCGGAGCCCCCGAACGCACAGGCTATACGTTCAAATACTGGAAGGGGTCACAATACAAAGCAGGTGCGGAATACACTGTGACAGGAGATCATACCTTTACGGCAGAGTGGGAGAAAACGGAAGAGGAAGGAAAAACCTATACTGTCACCTTTGATCCCAACGGTCATGGCAGAGCACCTGCCGCCCAGACAGTGGAGGAAGGTAAAAAGGCATCCAGACCCAAAGATCCCACAGCTGACGGCTATATCTTCGGCGGCTGGTTTACCGACAGGGAATGCAGAAAAGCATTTGATTTCAATGCCGCTATCACAAAAGATGTGACACTCTACGCAAAGTGGACAAAAAAGAAGAGTTCCGAATCGGACGGATCATCGAAGAAAAGCACGACCAGACGCAGCACGGCTGCGGGCGGCACATCCGGCAGCGGCTCGAAGGGAGCGGAAACCGGGGATGAAAACCGGACCGGGCTTTGGCTCATTCTGGCGACGGCGTCTCTTCTGGGACTGATCCTGGCTGCAGTAAAGAAAAAACAAAGCCGATAATTGCAAACCTGCAGCTCATGACTGAATTGAGCCGGACAGACCGCAAGTTTCACCTCACGGAACTTGCGGTCTGCTTTCTTTTTCTTCCTGCGGCGACAGCCGCGTTGAGATTGCCTCAAAGAGGCGATCGAAGTGGCGGGTGAGTTGTGAAAAAGAGCGGAGAGCCTTGATCATCTGCAAGGCTCTCCGCTTTTCAGATTTAAAACAGGAACTGATAAGCCGTGAAGGATACGTAAATGCACAGGAGCAGGATCCCCTGCCAGCGGGACAGCTTTTTGTTGATGAAGGCCGGGACACACAGGATTGCCATGACCAGGACCATGACCGGCAGATCCACCAAAAAGGAGGAATTGATGCCCATGATCGTCTTTTCAGACGGAATGCTGAAGGGAGAGATCGCGATCGCGGCACCGGATACCAGGACGATATTAAAGAGGTTTGCTCCGATAATGTTGCCGAGGCTGAGCGCGCCGTGCCCCTTCATCAGGGATGTGATCGCGGTGATCAGCTCGGGAAGGGAGGTCCCGAGGGCGATCATGGTCAGTCCGATCACGCTGTCCGGCACTCCGAGCCATTGGGCGATCAGGGTCCCGTTGTTGACCAGAAGGTTGGCGCCGATCGCGATGACCACGGCGCCGACGACCAGCAGCAGAATATCCTTGTAGAGAGGGCTGTTTTCGGAGCCGCTTTTTCCGTCTTTCTTCGCAGGCTCCGCCTCCTCAGGATGATTCTTCATATGAAGCGTGCTGACGGCCATGTAGGCCACAAAGATCGACAGAAACAGAAAGCCCTGCCATCTCTCGAATCTTCCTGTCGTCAGGGCAAAGATCAGATAGAGGGCCGCCGCGACAGTGAAAAATCCGGCAGGGATCCTCAGACTGTTCGTGTTAACGGGACCGGGACTGGCGGCAATGGTGATCGCCGCGATCAGACTGACGTTGCAGATGATGGATCCGATGGCATTGCCATAGGATATTCCCGCATTGCCCTGCATGGCGGCCTGGCAGGAGACCATGACCTCCGGCAGAGTTGTGCCGACGGAGACGACCGTCGCCCCGATCAGGAGCTCCGGCAGGTTGAATCTGTGCGCGATACCGACAGATCCGTCGACAAACCAGTCGCCGCCCTTGATCAGCATCACAAATCCAAGTGCAAATAATAAGATCGGAATAAGCAATTTCACTTCCCCCTTTTTGTGTCTTAAAATCCCGCGCATTGGCAGCATCTGCGGCGTGAACGGTAACGCGGGATTAAAAAGAAGGACCCGGCGTCCGGCCGAAGACCGGACGCCGGGTCTGACGTCTGTTTGCCTTTATACACTTTTGCTGTGCCTCCGGGGCGCCCTTGTGCTGTTCTGCGGCTTTTTCGCGTTTCTGAGGCGCTTTATGCCTTTATGTGGTCTTGCTGCGTCTCCGGGGCGTCTTTTTTATGCTTTAAGCGTATACGATCACGGCGATCAGCTCGACGACCTCGTCGGTGCGGTTGGCTATGCCGTGGCCTTCGCCGGAGGGACAAATGGTGACATCGCCCGCAGTGACCTGCTTCACGGTTCCGTTGTCGCTGTACTCAGCGGTTCCCTTGAGGATGTAGAAGAGTTCGGAGTCACCTTCGTGCACGTGATAGCCGATGCTGCATCCGGGGTTGAGGGTGATCCTGGAAAAGAGTCTGCCCTTGCCGGAGAGCTCCTCGGGACCTGTGATGAAATTGGTCAGCTGGACGGTTCCGTCGCCGTCCCGCATATGTTCGCGGTATTCAATCTGACAGTCACTGCCTTTGCGGATCATAGATGTACCTCCCGTTTTTTGAAAAATGCCTGTTTTCCGGACAGGGCTCCCGGCCGGAAAGCATAGTCAGCTTCTTATGCCTTGCCGGCGCTTCCGAGGACGTTGAGGATCTTGTGGGCGACCATATCCTTGACGGCCTGTCTGGCGGGCTTCAGATACTGCCTGGGATCGAAGTGGTCCGGGTGCTCCGCGAAGTACTTGCGGATGTTTCCGGTCATGGCGAGGCGGATATCGGAGTCGATATTGATCTTGCAGACGGAGAGCTCTGCGGCGTGGCGGAGCTGGCTCTCCGGGATGCCGACCGCGTCGGGCATGTTGCCGCCGTAGGTGTTGACCATCTTGACGAACTCCTGCGGTACGGAGGAGGAGCCGTGCAGAACGATCGGGAATCCGGGAAGCCTTCTGGAGACCTCCTCCAGGACATCGAAGCGCAGCGGCGGGGGTACCAGGATGCCTTCCTCATTGCGGGTGCACTGCTCGGGCCTGAACTTGTAAGCGCCGTGGGAGGTGCCGATGGCGATCGCCAGGGAGTCGCAGCCTGTGCGGGTCACGAATTCTTCGACCTCTTCGGGCCTGGTGTAGCTGGCCTTGCCTGCCTCGACGACGACCTCGTCCTCAACGCCCTCGAGGGTTCCCAACTCAGCCTCGACGACAACGCCGTGAGCGTGCGCGTAATCGACGACCTGTTTGGTCAGGGCGATATTGTCCTCAAAGGATTTGGAGGAAGCGTCGATCATGACAGAAGTGAAGCCTCCGTCGATGCAGTTCTTGCAGAGCTCGAAGGTGTCGCCGTGGTCGAGGTGAAGCGCGATCGGGATCTCGGGATTCTCGATGATGGCAGCCTCGACCAGCTTTACAAGGTAGGTGTGATTGGCGTAGGCGCGGGCTCCCTTGGAGACCTGCAGGATCACGGGGCTCTTGAGCTCGCCGGCGGCTTCCGTGATGCCCTGGACGATCTCCATGTTATTTACATTGAAAGCGCCGACCGCATAGCCGCCGTCATAGGCCTTCTTGAACATCTCTGTGGTTGTTACCAATGCCATTACTTTTCCTCCTTTTCCTGAAAATGAAAACATGTTGAAGGTGCATACTGATTCGGTTTCCGGTAACAAAAAGCTATAAGAATACTATACTATTCCCCGGACAAAAAATCACCTGAAAAGTTGGGAAAACGGTAGAAACATTCCTTGCGCATGCGGCGCGGGGAGGCTATTATTTTCGTAACGGCCCCGGAGTGACCGGGCAGCCTTATTGAGGGAAGGATCTGCATCCGGACCGCGGTCCGGCAGTCCGGTCATTCCTGTATTTAGATCATTCCTGTATTTCGGTCATTTATGAAGAGGAGGACAGATATGAACAAAGCCATCCACACAGACAAGGCCCCCGCGGCCATCGGCCCCTATTCCCAGGCGGTCCTGGCCGGCAATACCGTCTATGTCTCCGGACAGATCCCCATCGTGCCCGCGACCGGGGAGTTCGCCGGAGAGGACATCGCCTCCCAGACCAGGCAGAGCCTGACCAATATCAGCAATATCCTGGCGGCAGCAGGCTTCAGCATGAAGGATGTGGTCAAGACCACCGTCCTGCTCGACGATATCAAGGACTTCGCCGCCATGAATGAGGTCTACGCGGAATTTTTTGAGGAGCCCTATCCGGCCCGCGCGGCCTTTGAGGCCGGAGCCATCCCTAAGGGAGCGAAGGTCGAGATTGAGTGCATCGCAGTCAGGTCCTGATCCGGCAAAAGGGCAGGGGGCGCGGGCCGGGGGACGGCGCGGGCGGCTCATCCCATCGGGGGTGAGTCAGTCTGATACGTTCCCTCTGTCTCACGCCCCCGTTTGATAAGATGGAGGTCATATGGAATTCACACCCAGGACCCAGCAGATCCTGGAGATCCTGCTGGGAGGGAAGGGGCCTGTTTCCAAGCAGGAGATTGCGGACCTGCTGGGGGTCAGCAAACGGACGATCCAGAGGGAGTTCGGCTTTCTGGAAAGTGATATCCGCCAGTACGGAGTGCGGCTCGTCAACCGCAAGGGAAAAGGGATCGTCCTGTCCGGAGAGCTGCAGAACATAGAAAAGCTGCGCAGGGAAGTGGAAAAGAACAGCGGCACGGAGGCCGCAGGCCGGGAGGAGAGGCGCAGGCACCTCCTCTTTGAGCTGCTGCGGGACAGAGAGCCCAGGAAGCTTTTCTACTACAGCCAGATGCTGGATGTCAGCGAGGCGACGGTCGCCAGCGATATGGAGGCGCTGGGAGACTGGTTTGCGGAAAACAATCTGGAGGTCATCCGCAGACCGGGCTACGGGGTCGTCCTGGGAGGCTCGGAGGGAGACTACCGGGAGGCGATGCGGCGCTTTATCCACGAGAACAGTTCTCAGAGGACCAGGGACCGCAGAAAGGAAAAGAGCCCCGGCCAGGGGAGTGAGGGTGCTTCCGGAAAAGCCGTGCACGGCTTTAAAAACGCGGAGGAGGCCATCACGGACATTCTGCTGAGCGCCGGGGACAGCGGGATCTACTCCCTGCTCAACAATGATATCCTGAGCCGGGTCTACGGGGTTCTGAACAGGATGGATGAGCCCATGCTGCGGCAGCTGACCGGCAATGCGCTCGCCGGCCTGGCGGTCCATATCGCGATCGCGATCGACCGCGTGGAAAAGGGGGCTGTGGTGGAGGCTGATGAAAAGGGGCTGGAGGACCTGGCCTCGTGGGAGGGCTACGATCTGGCCTCGAGGATCCTGCGGGAGATGGAAGAGGAGTTCGCGATCACGATCCCGGGTGTGGAGCTCTCCTATATCCTGCTCCACCTGCGGGGATCCAAGATCGCCTATTCCGGAAGCGCGGGAGACACGCCGTCGGCGGACGACGCCGTCATGCGGCAGCTGCGCGGAATGGACGAGGAGAAGCTCCTGAACATGATCGATGAGATGACCGAGATCTTCAATCCCTCGATCGCCTATGAGCTCAAGTGTGATGATGATTTTGTCCGCGGCCTCCTGGTGCATCTGAGGCCAGTCATCGTCCGCCTCTTCAACCACATGAATATTTTCAACCCCATCCTCAAGGATATTCAGGAGGAATATCCCGATGTCTTTGAGCGCTGCGCCAGAGCCGCCGTCGTCATAGAGCGTGAGACGGGCGCGAAGGTCCGGGAGGAGGAAGTGGGGTTTCTGGCCATGCATTTCGGCGCGGCGGAGGAACGGATCCTGGAGCGCCAGAGGACGGCCAGAAGGGTCGTGATCGGGGTCGTCTGCGCCAGCGGCTTCGGCGTCGCCCGCCTGATGCTGACCAAGCTCAGCAACCGCCTCGGGGACAGGGCGACCTTCCGGGCCTACGGAATGGATGAGATCAGTCCCGGCGTGATCGCGGACACGGATTTCTTTGTCTCCACCCTGAATCTGGACTTCCTGGGGATCGACTGCGTCAGGATCAGCCCCCTGATCACAGCCAGCGACATCAACCAGATCGAGTACAGGATCAAGGGCTACGGCCAGGTCCGCCGCCGCAGACAGGACACGGACTTTGTCCGGCAGATGGACGAGATTGGCGTGATCGCGGGAGATCTGTCCGCCCTGACCCGCAAATACCGCCATTACAGGATCGCGGAAAAGGTGACCTTCCGGGAGCTGCTCAGAGTCCTGGCCATGCAGGTCACGGACAGCCTCTCCTCCGCCTCCAGGGTCATCTCCTCGGTGACGGAGCGCGAGCGCCTCAATTCCCAGATCTTTCCCGAGATGAATTTCTGCCTCCTCCACTGCAGGACGGACGCGGTCCAGGAGACCGTCTTCGTGACCTGCACACCCAGGAGCGGCGGATCCTTCACGGACCCCTATTTCAAGGGGATCGGGGCGGCGGTCATGATGCTGATGCCCGTCGACAGCCACAGACAGATCCACGCCGAGGTCCTGGGCAGGATCAGCGGCGCCTTTATTAAAAACAGGGAGTTTCTGGACGCTGTCCTGGCCGGGGAGGAGGATGCCGTGCGCACCGAACTCACCCATGAGCTGCGGACCTTCTTTTCGGAATATGTCGAAAAAATGTGAAATGTGAAATGAAAGAGCCGGGGGACTGACCGGCTGACCCGCCCCTGTGGGGTGAGTCAGCCAGCAGGTCCCCCGGCTCATCCTGAGTGCCTCAGACACTTTTTTAGCTCATGGGAAATTTCGATTTTTGGCCGGGGCAGGGTCTTACCTCTCCTTGCAGGCCTTTTTCAGTGTATCCACGACAATGCGCAGGGCCTTGATCCTGGCATATTTTTTATCATTGGACTCCAGGATGTACCAGGGCGCGAAGGTCGTGTTGGTCTTCTGGAGCATCTCGTTGACCGCGGCTTCATAGTCTGACCATTTCTCGCGGTTGCGCCAGTCTTCGTCGGTGATCTTCCACTGCTTTTCCGGGGTGTTCTGGCGGTCGGTGAAGCGCTCGAGCTGGGTCTCGTTGTCGATCTGGACCCAGAACTTGATGACGACGGCGCCCCACTCCGCGAGTTCCTTCTCGAATTCATTGATCTCGTTGTAGGCGCGCTGCCAGTCGTTTTCGCTGCAGAAGCCCTCCAGCCGCTCGACCATGACGCGGCCGTACCAGGTCCGGTCAAAGATGGCGATGTGGCCGTCCTTGGGCAGGCGGGTCCAGAAGCGCCAGAGGAAGTGGCGGGCCTTTTCGTGGGGCTCGGGACTGGCGATCGGGAGGACCTGGTAGCCGCGGGGATCCAGGGCCGCGGTGATGCGCTTGATATTGCCCCCCTTTCCGGCGGCGTCCCAGCCCTCGTAGGCGATGATGACCGGGATCTTTTTGCGGTAGAGCACATTGTGGAGGTCGCTGAGCTTCTTCTGCAGGTCATCCAGCTCGGCCTTGTATTCCTCGTCCGTGATCGTCTTGTCGTCGAGAGAAATCTCTGACAGGAGCGGCGTGCGGTTGAGCGGGAAGATGTTCTGCCGGATCGGGGCGGCCAGGGCGTGGTTCTTCAGGGCGGTGTCGATTCCCTGGTTGAGGAAGCGCAGGACCTGGAGCTCAGCCCATTTCTTGTCCTTGGCGTCGATGATGTACCAGGGCGCGGCCGACCGGTTGGTGTCCTCCAGAAACTGGTCATATACCTCCAGATAATCGTTGTAGTACTTGTTTTCCAGAACATCGAAGAGATTGACGCGCCAGCTTGTGTTTTTATGGCCCTTGAGGGACTTGAGGCGCTTTTTCTGTTCCTTCCTGCTGATATGGAAGAAAAATTTCATGACCAGGTAGCCGTTGTCCGTCAGAGACCTCTCCGTCGTGTTGATGCTTTTGACCCGTCTGGCATAGGTACTGTCATCAATGATCCCTGTCATTTTCTGGGAGATGACCTCCTCCATCCAGAAAGCGTCAAAGAAGACAAATTTTCCCGCTTCCGGGATCTCCTTCATATACCTGTATAAAAAAGGATAACGCATGTCTTCGGGCGTCGGCTCTGCCATTGTCTTTACCGCAAAGAAGCGGGGGTCGATGCTGCGGATGACACGTCCGATCATGCTTCCCTTGCCGGCAGCGCCCCAGCCTTCAAAGATCACCATGACCGGGAGCTTTGCCTCCTTGATCTTTGTCTGGAATACTGCCAGCCTGTCTCTTTGTTGTCTGATCTCTGCCGACAGCTGGTCCGGTTCGGGCTTTGCGGCTTTTACAAAATCTTTTAACATGAGAACACCCCTTTCCAGTGAATGACAGCCGGATCCGTCCGGCGCGCGATAGTGACCCCTTTCGGGGAGGATGATTGTACTTACTTTTATACAATAGTATAGCAGATTTCTTCCTGTATGTCTGTTTTCTGTTTCTTTCCCGGCTGCAGCATACGTCTTTTCAGTCCGGGCCCTTCCGGCAGTGGGCGGCATTGTCACTTTGGCGGGATAAAAATGTCCTGAAAGCATCCTTTCATCTGTTTTTTGAAAAATCAGTATGCGTCTGTTTTGATGTTCCGGCGACTTCAAAGATTGAAAAAATCCTGTATTTAAAAGGGGTTTTCTCTTGTTTTTAAAAAGATAATAGGTCAAAATTGATATTTCCCTTTTCTTTTCAGCCATGTCCGGAATTGATGAAGTGTTTGTCACTTTCCGGGGTGACAAAGTTCATTTTGTATTCGTTGCAGACCGGCTTTCGGGGACCCTATAATGAATGCGTCGAAGGAAATAAAAACCTTCTGCCTGAGAGATCCACACATAAAGGAGGAGGTCCTGCGGGAGCGCCCGGAGAGGGCGGGCCGCGGGAGGGGCCGGCGCAGGAACGCCGCCGGTCCCGGAAAAGATCCGTGAGAAAAACAGATATGACGATGGCTGCGCATTTACATGCTCCGGTATGATGAGGAAGAGCGCGAAGCTTCTCACGATCTGCAGGCTGCGTTCCGGAAAGAGAGGAAATGATGAAAGAAAAAGTCCAGTCCTTCGGGCGGTTCCTGAGCGGTATGGTCATGCCCAACATCGGCGCCTTCATCGCATGGGGCCTGATCACAGCCCTGTTCATCGCGGCGGGGTGGTTCCCCAATGAGCAGCTGGCCACCATGGTCAGTCCCATGCTTTCCTACGTGCTTCCCGTCCTGATCGCCTATACAGGCGGTAAGATGGTCGGCGGCCAGCGCGGAGCCGTCATGGGCGCCATCGCCTGCGTCGGTGTCGTCTGCGGCGCGCCCGATTATCCCATGCTGATGGGCGCCATGATGGTCGGCCCTCTGGGCGGCCTGGTGATCAAAAAGTTTGACCAGATGGTCGAGGGAAAGATCCCGGCCGGCTTCGAGATGCTGGTCAACAACTTCTCGATCGGTATCCTGGGCATGATCCTGGCCATCATCGGTTTCTACCTGATCGGACCCGTCATGGCGGCAGTCCTGGTCATCCTGCAGGGCGGCGTTGACATTCTGGTCAACATGGGCCTTCTCCCCCTGGTTTCCATCTTTGTCGAGCCCGCCAAGGTCCTCTTCCTCAACAACGCCATCAACCACGGCATCTTCACCCCTCTTGGCGCCCAGCAGGCGGAGACCATGGGCAGGTCCATCTTCTACATGATCGAGACCAACCCCGGCGCAGGCGCAGGCGTCCTGCTGGCCTACTGGATGTTCGCGAAGGACAAGACCACGAAGGATTCCGCACCCGGCGCCCTGATCGTCCATGTGCTCGGCGGTATCCATGAGATCTACTTCCCCTATGTCCTGATGAACCCCCTGCTCCTTGTGGCTACGATCGGCGGCAGTGTGGCGGCCATGTTCTTTAACACCCTCTTCAATGTCGGCCTCGTCAGCCCCGCTTCCCCCGGTTCCATCCTGGCCATGCTGGCCGTGGCCCCCAGAGGCGGCCAGATCCTGGTCATCATCAGCTTCCTGATCGCGACCGCGGTCTCCTTCCTGATCGCGACTCCGATCGTGAAAATGTCCAACAGCAATGCCAGCCTTGAGGATGCGCAGGCCCAGATGTCCGATATGAAGGCGGCCTCCAAGGGCCAGGCCGGCGGCGCCTACGCAGCCACGGCTGACGGCGGCGAAGTAGACCTCCGGACACTGGATACGATCGTATTCGCCTGCGACGCAGGCATGGGCTCCTCCGCCATGGGCGCGGCCGTCCTGCAGAGGAAGCTCGAGGCTGCTGGCCTGACCAACATCAAGGTCAAGCACTTCTCCGTCTCCGAGGTCCCCGCCGGTATCAAATTCGTTGTCTGCCACCAGGATCTGGTTGAGCGCGCCAGAAAGTCCGCACCTTCCGCCAGGATCGTGACCATCAGCAACTTCATGAACGCTCCCCAGTATGACCAGATCGTCGCCGAGATCATCGACGCAAGGTCCAACCGCAACGCGGCGGATGCTGACAGCAGCGACTTCCACGGCGGCGTCCTGCTCAAAAAGAACATTGTCCTCAACAACGCTCCCGTCGACAAGGAGACCGCCATCCGCACCATTGGACAGATGCTGGTCGACAGCGGCTATGTCACCGAGAAATATGTGGACGGCATGGTGGCCAAGGAGGATGTCTTCAACACAGCCATCGGCAACAACCTGGCCATCCCTCACGGCATCGAGAGCGTCATCGGAGAGATCAAGAACTCCGGCCTCGCGATCATGACCTATCCCGAAGGCATCGACTGGGGCGACGGGGAGACCGTCAAGCTGGTCATCGCGGTGGCCTCCGCGGGCGACGATCACGTCGAGACCCTGGGCAAGATCGCCATGACCTGCGAATCCGAGGAGGCGGTCGAAAAGATCCTCCACATGAGCGTCGATGAGATCTACGAGCTCTTTAAAGTGTGATGTGTTAACAGGATCTTGCCGTCTTTTATTGGACAGGTTCGCCGTGCAAATTCCGGGGATCTGTGATAGGGTAAAAGGGATACAGACGGAATAGTTTTTTGGGAAAAAAGGGCAGCAGGTCCGGGACTAAAGGCGCATGCGCAAGGCAGCCAGCGACCTTGGCGCGCAGGTCCCGGACCCGGGGCGGCTCTTTGTACATTTGAAATGGAGGAAAACAGATGAAAGTCAAAGGTGTAAGAATGTATGGCGAGATGGACCTGCGGCTGGAGGAATTCGAGCTGCCGGTGATCAAGGATGATGAGATCCTGGCCAAGATCTACAGCGACAGCCTCTGCATGTCCACCTACAAGCTCGCCAAGCAGGGCAAAAACCACAAGCGCTGCCCGCAGAACATTGAGACAAACCCTGTCCTGACAGGGCACGAGTTTGCCGGCATCATCGTGAAGGTGGGAGAGAAGTGGAAAGACCAGTTCAAGCCCGGCCAGCGCTTCGCCCAGCAGCCCGCCCTGAACTACAAGGGCAGCATGGACTCCCCCGGCTATTCCTATGAATATTTCGGCGGCGACTGCACCTACTGCATCTTTCCCCACGAGGCCATGGAGGTCGGCGCCCTCATGCCCTTTGACGGCGACAGCTTCTACAAGGCCTCTCTGGGCGAGCCCCTGAGCTGCTCGATCGGCGCTTTCCACGCCCAGTATCACACCAACCGCAAGAACTATGTCCACGAGATGGGCCTCAAGCGCGGCGGCAACCTGATCATCATGGGCGGCTGCGGCCCCATGGGCCTGGGCGCTGTGGCCTACGGCATCGTCTGTGAATACCATCCCAAGCGGATCGTCGTGACAGACGTCGATGACGCCAAGATCGCCCGCGCAAAGGAAGTCATCTCCCCCGAATACGCGGCTGAGCACGGGATCGAGCTGATCTATGCCAATACTGCAAAGATGGAGGATCCGAAGCAGGGCCTGATCGACCTGACAGAAGGCCACGGCTATGACGATGTCCTGATCTATGTCCCCATCCCCGCCGTCGCCGAGCTGGGCAACCAGGTCATGGCCTTCGACGGCTGCATGAGCTTCTTCTCCGGCCCCAGTGACCACGAGTTCACTGCCAAGATCAACCTCTATGACTGCCACTACAATTCGACCCACATCATGGGCACGACCGGCGGCACTAACGAGGACCTGATCGAGGCCAACGAACTGGCCGCAAAGGGCATCATCGATCCTGCCATCATGGTCACCCATGTCGGAGGCATCGACTGCATCGCCGAAGCGACCTGCAACCTCCCCAACATCAAGGGCGGCAAAAAGCTCGCCTACACCCAGTTTGAAATGCCCCTGACCGCCATTGAAGACTTCGGAAAACTCGGCGAGAAGGACCCCTTCTTCAAGAAGCTCGACGAGTGCTGCAAGGCCCACAGAGGCCTGTGGAACCCCGAGGCCGAGCGCATGATCTTTGAACACTTCGGCGTGGAAGTCGGGATCTGATACAGACTGCAGGCCTGTCGTCCCGCCATAGCTGTTAGCTATTAGCTGTTAGCTGTTAGCCATTAGCTAATAGCTGACAACAAAAAACAGGGAATTTCCCGATACGGGAAATTCCCTGTTTTTGTTGTCATATCCCGGCCCTCAGGCAGCCACCCGGGGCCGTTCGCATACTTTCAGACGAGAGTATCGATCAGGCCTTGCCCTTGGAACCGAAAACTTCGATCTTGTACTTGACCATGTCGACAACGCCCTGGGTTCCGGGAGCCAGAAGCTTGCGGGGGTCGAAGCCCTTGTTGGCCTGATCCTTGCCTGCCTCGATGTAGGCTCTGGTTGCCTTCGCGAAAGCGATCTGGCACTCAGTGTTGACGTTGATCTTGGAGACGCCGCGTCTGATGGCATCCTGCACCATTGCATCCGGGATACCGGAGCCGCCGTGCAGAACCAGAGGCATGCTGCCGACCTTGTCCTTGATGGCGTCAAGAACGTCGAAACGAAGTCCCGGCCAGCCTTCAGGATATACGCCGTGGATGTTGCCGATGCCTGCTGCCAGCATGGTGATGCCCAGGTCAGCGATCTTCTTGCACTCATCGGGATCAGCGCACTCGCCCATACCGACAACGCCGTCTTCCTCGCCGCCGATCGCGCCGACTTCGGCCTCGATGGACATGCCCTTCTCCTTGCAGATCGCAACGAGCTCTTTGGTCTTGGCTACGTTCTCTTCGAAAGGAAGGGCGGAGCCGTCAAACATGATGCTGGAGAATCCTGCATCGATGCAGGCCTTGCAGCCGTCATATGTGCCGTGGTCGAGGTGAAGAGCTACCGGAACAGTGATCTTCTGATACTCGATAACGTTTTTGACCATATCAGCGACATTCTTGAAGCCTGCCATGTACTTGCCGGCGCCCTCGGAGACCTGGACGATGACGGGAGCCTGAGACTCCTGAGCTGCCTGCAGGACAGCCTTTGTCCACTCGAGGTTGTTGAGGTTGAAAGCACCGATCGCATAGTGACCGGCATAAGCGGCCTGGACCATTTCCTTTGCAGAAACCAACATTTTGAAATCCTCCTTCATAAAATGAGTTCTGATAACCGTGTGACATAACCCGGGAAGCCGGTATTGCCCGCTCCCGGAATCACAGCCTGCTATATTATATAAGGAAACGATAAAAAATAAAAGACTCATTTTATGAAAATCGGGTATTGCAATTCTGTCTGCCGGATAGTATACTACGTGAAATCTCCAATCAAGGTAGGAATGAAACTGAATAATTATAGAAGAAATGCGGCAGAATAATGGAGGAAATGCATGGCAGTCTACATCAATGAACCTTCTCATACCTTTAACGAATACCTTCTGATCCCGGGATATTCATCCTGCGAGTGCATGCCGGCAAACGTATCCCTGAAAACCCCCCTGGTAAAATTTAAAAAAGATGAAAAGCCTGCGATCGAGCTGACCATCCCCATGGTATCCGCCATCATGCAGTCTGTCTCCGGAGACCGTCTGGCAGTTGCCCTGGCCCAGAGCGGCGGCGTCTCCTTTATTTACGGCTCCCAGTCTGTGGAGAGCGAGGCAGCCATGGTCGCGAAAGCCAAGGGCTACAAGGCCGGCTTTGTGCCCAGCGACTCCAACATCTGCCCTGACGCGACCCTCGCGGATATCCTTGACCTGAAGGCAAAGACCGGTCACTCCACTGTGGCCGTCACCGACGACGGCACGGCGAGCGGCAAGCTGGTCGGCATCGTCACCAGCCGCGACTACCGCATCAGCCGCATGGACCCCTCGACGAAGGTCTCCACCTTCATGACCCCCATCGAGAAGATCGTCAAGGCCGACGAGGGCGTGACCCTCAGCGAGGCCAACGACATGCTCTGGGACAACAAGATCAATGCCTTGCCCGTGGTCAGCAAGGACGGCCGCCTGGTCTCCTTCGTCTTCCGCAAGGACTACGATGCCCACAAGGAAAATCCCGGCGAAATGCTGGACGCCAACAAGCGCTATGTCGTGGGCGCCGGCATCAATACCCGCGACTACGCGGAGCGTGTACCCGCTCTGGTCGAGGCCGGTGCGGACGTCCTCTGCATCGACTCCTCCGAAGGCTTCTCCGAGTGGCAGAAGATCACGCTGGCCTGGGTCCGGGAGCACTACGGCGATACGGTCAAGGTCGGCGCCGGCAATGTCGTCGACAAGGAGGGCTTCCGTTTCCTGGCCGAGTGCGGCGCTGACTTCATCAAGGTCGGCATCGGCGGCGGCTCCATCTGCATCACCCGCGAGACCAAGGGAATCGGCCGCGGACAGGCGACTGCCCTGATCGAGGTCTGCAAGGCCCGCGATGAGTATTACCGCGAGACCGGCGTCTACATCCCCGTCTGCTCCGACGGCGGCATCGTCTATGACCACCACATCGCCCTGGCCCTGGCCATGGGTGCCGATTTCGTCATGCTGGGCCGGTACTTCGCCCGCTTTGACGAGAGCCCGACCGAGAAGCTCCTGGTCGGAGGCTCCTTCGTCAAGGAGTACTGGGGCGAGGGTTCCAACCGCGCCCGCAACTGGCAGCGCTATGACCTGGGCGGCGACAAGAAGCTCACCTTTGAAGAGGGCGTGGACTCCTATGTCCCTTATGCCGGCCCCCTGAAGGAAAATGTCGCCAAGACCATCCTCAAGGTCAAATCCACCATGTGCAACTGCGGGGCCCTCAGCATCCCCGAGTTCCAGGCCAAGGCCAAGCTGACACTCGTCTCCGCGACCAGTATCGTCGAGGGCGGCGCCCACGACGTCATCCAGAGAGAGAGTAGCAGGACAGAGAAATAAAGAGCAGAAGTTCGCAGCGTGAACGGCTGCAGAGCAGACAAAGATTCAGTAACGTTAAAACAGAATATGTTTCGTGCAGAGTAGGCTGCGGAGCGTCAAGTGCCTGATGGACAGGGAGTTGTCATCGGGACGAAAAGAGAGAAGGCGAGAGAACCGGTGTGAATGGCAGACAGAAATGGAAATGAACTGCTGAAAGATCCTGAGAAAAGACACCGGACAGCCCGATCCCTTGCGGTTCCGCCGCCGCATCCCGCTGCTACGTCATGAGCGTTCAGGAACGCCTCCGATGTAGTAATGGAGTTTTCACTGCAGAGGAGGTGTTTTTGATGTTTGATAACAACCCCGCAGGCAGTCAGACCGCTGACAGAGAGAGAAACAGGAACCGGGACCAGGTCCACGGCGGACGGAAAAAAATGATCGGGAACCTCTTTGAACCCCTCCGAGACGTCCGCGTCCTGGCCTCCGCCGGCCTTCTGGCGGCGATCTCGATCGTCCTGGGCTTTTTCAAGATCCCGATCACACAGCTGATCGAGCTGCGCTGCGCCTTTATCCCCATCGCCGTGGCCGCCTACCTCTACGGACCGGTCATCGGAGGTGCTGTCGGCCTGATCTCGGATATCGGCGGCTATCTGGTAAAACCCACGGGGCCCTTTTTTCCGGGCTTTACCGTGACTGCCGTCGTGACAGGCGTCCTCTTCGGATGCCTGCTCTACCGGCACAGGCCCACCCTGACCAGGATCCTGGTGTCCCAGATCGTCTATGCCATCCTGTGCGGCCTCCTCCTCAACAGCCTCTGGCTCTCCATCCTCTATGGAAACGGCTTCCTGCCGGTCGTGACCGCCAGGTTCGTGAAGGAGCTGGTCATGATCCCGGTCAATACGGCGGCATTGATGGCGGTCCTGACCCCGGTCACCCGGTTTCGGGCCGTGGCGCAATAACCGGCCGGCCGCGCGGAGAACTTTTCTGCCGCCACCAGCAGGGCCGGCGGCGCGGAGGACTTCTCTGCCGCCACAACAGGGCCGGCGGCGCAGGAGCGATGATCCGGCCGCGCGGACTTACAGGACGGCACCCTTCGGGGACGGCTTAACAGACCAGGACATATTCAACCAGGTAAGAGCAGATGAGCAAGATCCTTCAACAGTTTTTAAAATTCGGTATGGTCGGCGTACTCTGTTTTTTCATAGACACCGGCCTCTATACACTATGTAATTTCGCGGGAGTCCCCTACCTGATCTCCGGCGTGATCGGCTTTTCCGTATCCGTCGTCGTCAACTACCTGCTCAGCATGAAGTATGTCTTTGTGCGCAGGGACGATCTGTCCAGGAAAAAGGAGTTCGTCATCTACCTGATCCTGAGCATCATCGGACTGGGACTCAATGAACTGATCCTCTATACCTGTGTGGACGTGATCTACAGAAACTGGGCCTGGCTGAGGCAGGTCATGCCGGTCCGGGCGGCGGAGCTCCTGGCCAAGATCGGGGCGACCGGGATCGTCATGGTCTACAATTTTGTAACACGAAAGATATTCATGGAAAAAAGGGAATGAAAACGGTGACTTTGCGGGAAACGGACAGAGTGAGATGGATCACAGCCACTGCTGTTTTTATGGGGATGAATATAGCCCTGTGCGCCTTCGGGATCCCTGTTCCGGGAGGCCATCTGTATCTGAATGATGTCGTGATCTGCACGGCCTCCCTGCTGCTGGACCCCGCCGGGGCCTTTATTGTCGGCGGGATCGGGGCCTTTCTGGGCGATTTTATTTTTTATCCCCTCCCCATGTTCGTGTCCCTGGCGGCCCACGGCCTGCAGGCCGTCGCGATCTCCCTGCTCTTCCGCCGCCTGTTTCCCCGGCACAAAAAGGCCGGGGCGGTCCTGGCCCTGCTTGCCGGAGCCGTGATCATGGTCACCCTCTATACGCTGGGCAAGATCTATGTCTACAGCACCTTTGAATACGCCATGGTCAAGCTCCCCTATGAGATCGCCCAGGCCCTGCTCGGCGTGGTCGGATCCTTCTTCCTCTGCTTCCACGGAGGACTGATCGACTCCTTCCAGAGGATAATGGGGGAGTGAGGGAGACATCTGACGGGGCGGCCCTGCCGGATGAGTGAGCCCCGCAGTTTCAAGAAGATATTGAAAAGAGTGAAAAATCTTGCATTGTAAATGTCCGCGTAGGTTGAGCGGACGGGAGGAAGAAATGGAACTGATACATGTGCAGGAAGAGGACCTGGAGAAGATAGAGCAGCAGGCCTATCAGGCCGCGGCCGAGGTATGCGAGGCCGCAAAGCTGAAGGCCGGAGATGTTTTTGTGGTCGGCTGCTCCACCAGTGAGGTGCTGGGGGAGAAGATCGGGACATATTCCAGCATGGACGCGGCGGGAGCCCTGTTTGCGGGAATCCACAAAGCCCTGGAGGAGAGAGAGATCTGCCTGGCGGCCCAGTGCTGCGAGCACCTCAGCCGGGCTCTGATCCTGGAGCGGGAGACCTGCGACCGTCTGGGCCTGGATGAGGTCAACGTGATCCCCCAGCCCAAGGCGGGCGGATCCTTCGCGACAACGGCCTACCAGAGATTTCATGACCCGGTGGCGGTCGAGAGCCTGCAGCAGAAGGCCAGTGCCGGCATGGATATCGGCGGCGTCCTGATCGGCATGCATATCAGGCCCGTCGTGGTGCCCCTGCGCGTCACCACCAGGAAGATCGGGGAGGCCCTGCTCATCTGCGCCAGACGGCGTCCCAAGTTCGTCGGAGGCAGCAGAGCCATCTATAACGAGGACCTGCTGTAAAAAACAATGGATTCTTCGCGCATCCCCGGCGGAAACCGGGGAATCGCATGATTCTGAATTAAGGCGGGTCAGGGGCGCCCGAAACGGGCCGCCCCGCCTGTGACCCTGTTCTTTTATCTGCAGTCGTTTAAAAAAGCCCGGGCAGAATATGCCCGGGCTTTCAACTTATTTTTGCGCGGCTGCCTGTATCAGGAACATTTTCTGCGTCGGGAACGTTGCCCGCATCAGGAACATTGAGTGAGGAGAAAAAATGGAATACACCAGACTGCCGCACAGCATCAAGTGCAAAAATGAACATGGAAAGATCCTGGCGGAGATCACATTCCCGGAAAATGAGCCGGGCGTCTATACGATCGACCACACCTATGTCAGTGAAGAACTCAGGGGCCAGGGAGTCGCGGACGAACTGGTCCGGATGGCCGTCGACCAGATCCGGGATCAGGGCGGCCGCGTGCGCGCCACCTGCTCCTATGCGTCCGGGTGGCTGGAGAGGAACGGCCGCAGGTAGTCCATTTTTACCGCGCAGCAGGGGACCGGAAAATGAGTCAGACTGTTACGTCCCCAATGACTCACCAATGACTCACTCCAGACCTGTCGCCTCGTCGAGGCCCAGCATGATATTCATGTTCTGGACGGCGGCCCCGGACGCGCCCTTGCCGAGGTTGTCAAAGAGGGCGGTGACGGTGGTCTGGTCCCTGTGGCCGCATACGATCAGCCTCAGGTGGTTGGTCCCGGCCAGCTCAGCCGCGTAGACCGTCGGCCGGGTCTCCGTATAGGGGAGGACCGTCACAAAGTGGGAGCCCTGATAATACTCCTGCAGGCGCGCGCTGATCTCTTCCGCGGAGGGCGCGGAGGGCAGCAGCTGATTGTGGAGCATGATCGTCGTCGCCATCCCCTTGTAGTAGTCATCGACGACAGGGAGAAAGACCGGCGGATTCCCGAGCCCGCAGACCTTCTGCATCTCCGGCAGGTGCTTGTGGTGCAGGTTGAGACCGTAGATCCCGGGCGCGCTCAGGGCCTCAGCCCTGCCCGCCGCCTCATAGTCGGCGATCATCTTTTTGCCGCCGCCTGAGTAGCCGGTCAGAGAGAAGCAGGTGAAGGGATAATCCGCGGGGACGATCCCCATCCGGACCAGGGGAGCGGCGCAGGAGATAAAGCCGGTCGCGTGGCAGCCCGGATTGGCAACCCTTTTGCTTTCCGCGATGGCCTGCCGCTGGGCGGGGCTGAGCTCCGGAAAGCCATAGGTCCAGTCGTCGCTCGTGCGGTGGGCGGTCGAAGCGTCGATCACCCGGACCTCCGGATTGTCGATCAGGGAGACAGCCTCCCTGGCCCCGTCGTCGGGAAGACACAAAAAGACGATGTCCGCGGCATTGAGAAACTTCCGCCGCTCCTCGTTGTCGTGCCTCTTGTCCTCGTCGATCCGCAGCAGCTCCAGATCCTCTCTGGAACCGATCCTGTCAAATATCTGCAGACCGGTCGTCCCGCTCTGGCCGTCGATGTAGACCCTTGTTTTAGCCATTGTTTTTTGTCCCTTTCTATCCTTATATCTTTATGCCTTTATGTGATGGCAGCTGTTTACGCCGTGCACAGTTACCACAACACTATAGCATTAATTCGGTGAAAAAGAATGACTCTGAAGGAATTTTTTTCAAAATACCCCCGCTGTGCCCTGGGCTTTTCGGGAGGCGTGGACTCCTCCTACCTGCTGTGGGCCGCCCTGGCCTGCGGGGCAGAGGTCGGCGTCTACTACGTAAATACGGTCTTCCAGCCGGAATTCGAGCGCCGGGATGCCCTGCGGCTGGCCGGGTCCCTGGGCGTCAGCCCGGTCATCCTGGAGCCGGACATCCTGGCCTGTGAGGAGGTGGCGGCCAACCCTCCTGACAGGTGCTTCTACTGCAAGAGACAGATCTTCGGAGCCATCAGCCGGCAGGCCCTCCAGGACGGCTACAGGGTCCTCCTGGACGGGACCAACGCCAGCGACGACGCCTCTGACCGCCCCGGCATGCGGGCCCTGCAGGAGCTGTCGGTCCTCTCCCCCCTGCGCCTCTGCGGCCTGACCAAGGAGGAGATCCGCAGACGGTCCAGGGAGGCCGGCCTTTTTACCTGGGACAAGCCCGCCTATGCCTGTCTGGCGACCAGGACCCCCTCCGGGGAGCGCTTGACCGCGGCCGCCCTGCGAAGGACAGAAGAAGCCGAGGGCGCCCTCTTCGACATGGGTTTTCGGGATTTCCGGATCCGCCACAGAGGAGACACCGCTGTGCTCGAGGTCACCGCGCCCCAGGCCGGCCTGCTGACCGGCCGCTTTGGTCAGATCGAAGCCCTTTTGAAAGACCGCGGATACAGGGAGGTGACCATCGGGACTACCTCCCGGACCCCCTCGGCCTGAGAGGATCTCCCGGGACCGCCGCCTGGACCCCCCGGTCTGGGGGACATCGCAAAGCGTGGGACCGCTGCCGGAAGACAGGAGACGCCGCCGGAAAACAGGGACAGTCCGCACATCAGTCCGCACAGAAATTTTTCGGGCTTTCCGGACAGAAATTCTCAGGCTTTTCTTGCAGTTTCCACTATTTATGTTATGATTCTATATATTTTGAAAGCAGAAGTTTTTTGAGATTTCCCGATGCATAGACAGAAGGAAATGCATATTCCGCAGCAAAAGCAGCGGACCTACCGGAAAGGAGACATAACTACATGCAGACACGCAGACGCCCGGAAAACATGGAACGCATCAATACGCCTGCCCTTGCGCAGGCCTTTATCGACGAACAGATCAAAGAGATCAAAGAGCAGGTCGGAGACAAGAAGGTCCTCCTGGCCCTCTCCGGCGGCGTGGACTCCTCCGTCGTCGCTGCCCTCCTGATCAAGGCCATCGGCCAGAACCTGGTCTGCGTACACGTCAACCACGGACTCCTCCGCAAGGGTGAGCCCGAGCAGGTCATCGAGGTCTTCCGCAACCAGATGAACGCCAACCTCATCTACGTCGACGCGACAGACCGCTTCCTGGACAAGCTGGCCGGTGTCTCCGATCCCGAGGAGAAGCGCCACATCATCGGCGGCGAGTTCATCGAAGTCTTCGCCGAGGAAGCCAGAAAGCTCGACGGCATCGAGTTCCTGGCCCAGGGCACCATCTGGCCCGACATCCTGGAGAGCGAAGCCGGTATCAAGGCCCACCACAACGCAGGCGGCCTTCCTGAAGACCTGCAGTTCGAGCTGGTCGAGCCCGTTCTCACCCTCTTCAAGGACGAAGTCCGCGAAGTCGGCAGAGCCCTCGGCCTTCCCT
>CAMNFJ010000028.1:0-21579 GCA_946536955.1 uncultured Lachnospiraceae bacterium | reverse complement strand
CTATGTTGCTCAGATCTCCATGGGCGCTGACAGGAACCAGTGCATCAAGGCGATCGCTGAGGCTGAGGCTTATCCGGGTCCTTCCCTCATCATCGCATACGCACCCTGCATCAACCACGGTATCAAGAAGGGCATGGCCAAGGTTCAGGACGAGGAGAAGCTCGCTGTGACCACCGGTTACTGGAACCTCTTCCGCTTCAACCCTGCCGGCGGCAAGAAGAAATTCTTCCTCGACAGCAAGCCCGCTACCGACGATTACCAGGCATTCCTCAACGGCGAAGTCCGTTACATGTCCCTCAAGAAGGCAAATCCTGCCAACGCTGAGAGAATGTATGCAGAGAACGAGGCCAATGCAAAGGCTCACTACGAGTACCTGAGCAAGCTCGGCGCTCTCTACAACGAGGAATAATCCGGGTTTTTCCCTGCCGGTGCCCCGGCCCGGGCCGGACATCCGCAGACCCTGATCTCTGATCAGTTCTCCCGCAGGGCAGGCCGCCCGCCTGTCCTGCAGAGAGTCAGACCGCTGTGATCAACGGGGTTTTCAGTATTGAAAATATACTAAAAATATTCTTGACTACAGCATAAAAAAACGCTATGATGACAATACAAGCCACAGATCGCACTCCGGTGCTTTCTGTGGCTTGTGTCAGGATAAGGGTATTTAGTTTGTACTAACCTTGAACTTTCTTTTTTTTACTTTTATATTGAAAGGAGAACATTACAATGGCACGTGTTATTAATGATTCCTGCATCAGCTGTGGTACCTGCGCTGCATCATGTCCCGTAGAGGCGATCTCCCAGGGCGATTCCCAGTACGAGATCAATGCGGATGCCTGCATCGACTGCGGTGCCTGCGAAGGAACCTGCCCTGTCGGCGCTATCACCGAGGCATAATTGATTCTATATAAATAATTATTACGGAATCTGAGAAGACCGCCTGTGGTTGTGATCAAACCACAGGCGGTCTTTTTCTTTTCATAAAATCTTTTCCGGGATATCCTCTTACAGGGTCCCAAATCCCCGGGATTCCAGATCCCCGGGATTCAGGATTCCTGCTCAAAGCCCCTGGATGACCGGCTTTTCGGGCCGTCAGTCAGGGGCTTCCATGAACATCACCTGTATTCTACTTGAACATGCCCTCCAGGTCATCCTGGCAGATGGGCCGGATCCCGTTGGCCGTGAGCACCTTTACGGCGGCCTCATTGTCCGCGACGCGGAAGATCATGCAGGCGCTGTTGGCCTTCTTGGCAAGAAAGGCGTAGGAGTACTCCAGGTTGATCCCGTTGTCGCCGAGCAGGTTGAGGACATTGACGAGGGCGCCGGGCTTATCCTCGAAGACGATCGCCAGGACCGGCGTGAGGGAGCATACATAGCCCTCCTCCTTGAGGATCTGGACGGTCTTATAGGCATCGTCGACGATCACACGCACGATTCCGAAATCCTCTGTCTCCGCCAGGGAGAGAGCTCTCAGATCGATCCCGCTGTTCTGCAGGGTCTTGGTGAACGCGGCGAGCGCGCCGGGTTTGTTTTCCAGAAACGCGGAAATCTGTTTAACTGTCATCTCTCTTACCTCCCGTATAGATGCTGTTATCCTTTTTTTCAAAAAACACTTCGGGACAGGGACTCTCTCCGGTCCGGGACCGGGGCCTCTTTATCCCTGATAGAGATTGCGCCTGTCAATGACGCGCTTAGCCTTTCCCTCGCTCCTCTCAATGCTCTTGGGCGCGACCAGCTTCACCACGCAGTAGATTCCCAGCATGGCCTTGAGGGCGCTGACAAGCTGCTTCTCGCGCTTTGTGATGTCCTTGAGGGAGTCGGAGAACATCTCGGGGGTCATCTCGACCTGGACCTCGATCCTGTCGCTGTTGTTCTCCCTGGTGACAAGGATCTGGTAATTGGCGGGATAGCCGTAGTTGAGCAGGACGGTCTCGATCTGGCTAGGGAATACGTTGACGCCCTTGACGATGAGCATATCGTCGCTGCGGCCCATGGGCTTGGCCATGCGGACATGGGTCCTGCCGCAGGCGCAGGGCTCGGCGTTGAGGACGCAGATGTCCCTGGTGCGGTAGCGCAGCAGGGGGAAGGCCTCCTTGGTGATGCTGGTAAAGACCAGTTCCCCCTTCTGGCCGTAGGGCAGGACCTCTCCGGTATTGGGATCGATGATCTCCGCGATAAAGTGGTCCTCATTGATGTGCATGCCGTTTTTCTGCGAGCACTCGAATGCCACTCCGGGACCGGATATCTCCGTCAGGCCGTAGATGTCAAAGGCCTTGATCCCGAGCTTGTCCTCGATGTCGCGGCGCATCTCCTCCGTCCAGGCCTCAGCGCCGAAGATACCGGCCTTGAGTCTGATCTGGTCCCTGAGCCCGCGCTCCTGGATCGTCTCGGCCAGATAGGCCGCGTAGGAGGGCGTACAGGCGATGATCGTCGTGCCCAGGTCGGTCATGAACTGCAGCTGGCGGTCCGTATTGCCTGAGGACATGGGCAGGGTCAGGCAGCCCACCTTGTGAGAGCCCCCGTGCAGGCCCGCTCCGCCCGTAAAGAGGCCGTAGCCGTAGCAGACCTGGACCACGTCGTCCCTGGTCCCTCCGGCCGCCGCGATCGCGCGGGCACAGCATTCCTCCCACAGATCGATATCGTGCTGGGTGTAAAATGCCACGACCCTTCTCCCGGTCGTGCCGCTGGTAGAATGGATCCTGACACAGTCCGACATGGGGACAGCCAGAAGTCCGTAGGGATACTGCTGACGCAGGTCCTCCTTGGTCAGAAAAGGCAGCTTATGCAGATCCCTGACGCCGCGAATGTCCTCGGGCTTCACGCCTGCCGCGTCCATTTTCTCCCTGTAACAGGGCACCGAAGCATAGACGCGTTTCACAGTGTTTACCAGGCGCTCGTCCTGCCAGGCTGTGATCTGCTCGCGTGAAGCGCACTCGATCCCCGGATCGAAATAATGTTCCATGGCTTTGTCCCTCCTATGCAGTCAATACTTCATATTGATATCGTATAGACAAAACTTTTGAATTGCAAGTTCGAATTTTCTTCTTCGTATGCTTTTTTCCTGGCTGCGCATACATGGCTTTTTGCTTCTCCGGATCCGCCATGCGCCATCCGTGCGAACGCTCCGCTTTTCGCACGGATGTATGGCGTTCGCTATATGCATGGCTTTGGGCCTTTTCGGATCCGCCATGCGCCATCCGTGCGAACGCTCCGCTTTTCGCACGGATGCACGGCATTCGCCGTATGCCGCCAAATCAATTGCGATAGATGCTTACGAGCGAGCTCGACACATCTATCGCATTTGATTTGTCTGCGCATGGCTCATTGCGAACGCGCCAGGTTTGCGAATTTGGTGAGCTGGGGCTGCCAGCTGAGTTCTACGGTGCCGATGGGGCCGTTTCTCTGTTTTGCGATGATGATCTCGGCGATCCCCTTTTTTTCCGAATCCTCATTGTAGTAGTCGTCGCGGTAGATGAACATGACCAGGTCCGCGTCCTGCTCAATGGCTCCGGATTCACGGAGGTCAGAGAGCATGGGTCTGTGGTTGGGTCTGGATTCCACCGCTCGGGAGAGCTGGGACAGGGCCACGACCGGTACGTTGAGTTCTCTGGCCAGGGCCTTGAGGGAGCGGGAGATGTCCGAGATCTCCTGCTGTCTGGAATCGCCGCTGCGGCCCGACCCGCTCATGAGCTGGAGGTAGTCGATGATGATGATATCGAGGCCGAATTCCAGCTTGTATTTGCGGCATTTGGACCGCATCTCCGCGACGCTGATCGCGGGTGTGTCGTCGATTATCAGGCGGCTCTCGCCGATCCTGCCGGCGCTCTCGATCAGCTCCGCCCACTCCGTCTCGTTCAGGTCGCCGGTCCGGATCTTCTGGGCTTCAACATGGGACTGCATGGCAAAGAGGCGGTTCACCAGCTGTTCCTTGGACATTTCCAGAGAAAAGATGGCGACGCAGCGCTCTTCCTTCATGGTCAGGTACTCGGCTATATTGAGGACCAGGGCGGTCTTGCCCATCGAGGGCCGGGCCGCGATCAGGATGAAATCGGCAGGCTGCAGGCCGGCCGTCCGGTTGTCCAGGTCTGTGAAGCCTGTGGACAGGCCCGTGACGCTGCCCTTGATCCTGGAGGCCGCCTCGATCTTGTCCATGGCATTGAGGACGATCTGGCGGATGGGCACAAAGTTGTTGGCCGTCCGTCTCTGGGAGATCTCAAAGATCCTCCTCTCCGCCTTGTCCAGCAGGGTCTCCATCTCCTCATTCTGGGCATAGCAGTTTCCCGCGATCTCCTCGTTGGCGCGGATCATGCTGCGCAGGAGGGATTTCTCGGCCACGATATTGGCGTAGGACTTGATATTGGCGGAGGAGGGCACGATGGCGATCAGCTCGCGGATCAGCTCATCCGCATACAGCTCGGGCGGCAGGTTTTTCTCGCGCAGCCTGGTCTGGAGCGTGACCGGATCGATCGCGGTCCCCTTCTGGTTCATTTCCAGCATGGTCTGAAAGAGCACGCCGTTCTGCCGCGAGTAAAAGTCCTCCTCCCTGACGATCTCGGCGGCGACTTCGACCGCCTCCGGGTCGATCAGCATGGCGCCCAGCACCGATCTCTCGGCCTCCAGGCTGTGCGGCATCACCCTGCTGACCAGGTCTTCCTGCGCCATGATCAGGCCTCCGTGACCTTGAGCATGAACTTACCGGTCACCTGGGGGTGCAGACGGATCGGGATCTCAAAGCTCCCGAAGGATTTGATGGGGTCGGACAGTTGGATCTTCTTCTTGTCCAGGTCAAGGTTGAACTGCTTCTTTGCCTCCTGAGCGATCTCCTTGGCGCTGACGGACCCAAAGACGCGTCCGCCCTCTCCGGCCTTCATCCTGACCACAACGGTGACCTGCTCCAGGTCCCTGGCCAGCTTCTGGGCCTCGGCGAGCTTTTCGGCCGCCTCCTTGGCCTGGCGCTGCTTTTTGAGCTTGAGGTCATTCTTGTTCTTGTCATTGGCCTCTACGCCCAGCTTCTTGGGGATGACAAAATTTCTGGCGTATCCATCGCTCACATCTACAACGTCTCCCTCTTTGCCGAGAGATTTCACATCCTGCAGTAAGATTACTTTCATGGTTTCCTCCTTAGTAGGGATTGGAGCTGGCAGCTGTTAGCTTTCAGCCTTTAGCTGTCAGCTCTGTAACTGGTAATTCGGGGTATCGGGGGAAGGGATAGCTTTTAGCTTTTAACTGCCAGCCAACAGACCTCCCCTCACGTATCGATCTCGCCTTCTTCGATCATCTGGTCGATGACCTCCTTGGTGCGGGCGATGGCCTCTTCGACCGTCGCTCCGGACATCTGGCTTCCGGCCATATTGATATGGCCTCCGCCGCCCATGTGCTCCATGATGATCTGGACATTGACCTCGTCGATCGAGCGGGCGCTGATAAAGATCAGGCCGTTGTACTCGGTCATGACAAAGCTGGCCTTGACGCCGTCGATATTGAGCAGCTCGTTGGCCGCCTGAGCTCCGACGACGGTGGGGCTCCGCACGCCCTCCCCCTTGCAGACAGAGATGGCGAAGGCATCCCTGTAGATCTCCGCCTGGGAGACGGCATCCGCCCTGGTCTTGTATTCGACCGCCTCTTCGCGGAAGAGCTTGCGGACCCGGACAACGTCCGCGCCGCTGCGCCGCAGGAAGGCGGCCGCCTCGAAGGTGCGGACACCCGCCTTGTTGACAAAGCCATCCGTATCCACGACGATGCCGCCGTACATGGCGTCGGCCTCCTCGGGGCGCAGGCGGATGTTGTCGCCGGTATACTGGACGATCTCGGCAACCATTTCACAGGCCGAGGAGGCATAGCCCTCCACATAGGAGAGGGTCGCGTCCTCGATCACTTCCTTGCCGGCCCGGTGATGGTCCAGGACCACGGTGGATTTGCATCGCACCAGAAGCTCGGGACACTCCGTCCGGGCGGGAGTATTGACATCCACGACCACGACGCAGGCGTTGTCATTGACCAGTTCCAGGGCCTGGGCGCTGGTGATGATAAAGTCCTTGCCATACTCGGGGTTGTTTTCAAACAGGCGCAGGATCTGCTCGATGGAGATCGTCCGCTCGTTGATGATGATGTGGGCCTTTTTCTCCAGGGTCCTGGCGATCCTGTAGATACCCACGGCAGCGCCGAAGCTGTCGGGATCGCCCAGCTTGTGGCCCATGATAAAGACCGTGTCCCGGGCCCGGATGATCTCCTTGAGGGCCTGGGCCTTGACGCGGGCCTTGACCCTGGTGTTCTTTTCCACCTGCCGGGTCTTGCCGCCGTAATAGACTGTATTGTCGGGCGATTTGACGACCGCCTGGTCGCCCCCGCGCCCCAGCGCAAGGTCGACGGCATTGCGGGCGAATTCATAGTTCTGGGTATAGGCCAGGCCGTCCACGCCGAAGCCCAGGCTCAGGGTGACCGCCAGCTCGTTGCCGATATTGACTTTTTTGACGTCCTCCAGAATATCAAAGTGGCTCTCCCTGAGTCCCTGCAGGGATTTTTTCCGCAGGATCACCAGGTATTTGTCCTTCTCGATCTTGCTGCAGATGCCGTCGATCGCGCTGATGTACTGGTTGACCTTGCGGTCGATCAGGGCGGTCAGGAGGGCCTTTCTGACCTCCTCGACGGTATCGATGACCTCTTCGTAGTTATCGATATAGAAGAGGCCGACCGCCAGACTCTGGTCGTCCACCTCGCGGATGGCGAGCTCCACGGCCGTGTTGTCCACCAGGCAGACCGAGATCACGTCTCCCTCCACCTTGTCCCCGAACATGACGGAGCTCCCGGTCAGATGGCTGGCCCGGATCCGCCTCATCTGGGCATAATAGCTGTTGCCGACGATCTCCAGGGCGACCTTGGCCGGCTTCTCGTCCACGGGAAAAACATCCCGGGTCAGGGCGGGAATGACGGTCGAGATCGGCCTCCGGAAGCTCTTGTCCCTGTGGATGGCCTCCTCAAAGGCCGGATTCATCCACAGGACATGGCCGCCCTCATCCAGCATGGCGTAGGGCATCTCCATCTCCCTGAGCAGGAGGTTCTCCAGCTTGTTGAACTCCTCCGCGTACTCAGCCATCTCCTTCATATAGAGGTCCCGGCTGTTGAGAAAGACCAGGGCCATGACGACCGTATAGATCAGGCACACGACCGAGACGGCCGCAAAGGACCGCCAGTCCAGAAAGAGGATCAGAATATCCGTCACCCACAGGATGATGCCCAGAATGATCGTGATCCTGAAATAGCCGTAGACGCGGCCCCTTCTGCGCTTTCCGTCGGCCTGCGGCGCGTCCTGCACCACATCCTCGGCGTCCGGTGAAAAGGGATCCTGCGCATCCGGTCTGCTCATGTTTTCCATCCATTTATCTCCATGTTCTGTTTGCCTGCTCATTCAGCCAGTCGGCCGCCTGCTCCATCCCCTCCTCGGAAAAGGGAAAAAGCTTCTGCGTCTTCAGGCTCTCCTCTGTTGCGGCATAGCCCATCGGGCCCTTCCAGACCACAGCCCGCAGAGAGGCCTCCCCCCGCTTGTCGGGAGGAGTGAAATGCACATTCTCCAGCGGCTCACGGGCAAGCCGGTAGCGCATATTGCCGCAGCTGCCGTAATAGGCCTCCCCGTATTCATAATGTACAAAGGGAAAAAGTTCTTCCCTGCTGATCTTTCTGTCTTCTTTCATTCGAACATCTCGGGTCTTTTGCCCGTGTAAAGCTGATAGTAGCGCTTTCCGAGCCGGATCAGCTCCTCGTGCGTGCCCTGCTCCACGATCCTTCCCTGCTCCAGGACCAGGATCAGGTCGCTGTTGCGGATCGTGGAAAGGCGGTGGGCGATCACGAAGGTGGTCCTGCCCTGCATCAGCTGGTCCATGCCCGCCTGGACGATCTTTTCGGTCCGGGTATCGATGGAGCTGGTCGCCTCGTCCAGGATGAGGGCCGGAGGGTCCGCGATCGCGGCCCTGGCGATGGCCAGGAGCTGGCGCTGGCCCTGGGAGAGGTTGGCGCCGTCCCCGGTCAGCATCGTGTCATAGCCCTTGGGCAGCCTGCGGATAAATCCGTCCGCATTGGCCAGCTTCGCGGCACCGACGACCTCCTCGTCGGTCGCGTCCAGCTTGCCGAAGCGGATATTTTCGGCCACCGTCCCCGTAAAGAGGTGGGTGTCCTGCAGGACGACGCCCAGAGACCTGCGCAGGTCCCCCTTCTTGATCTTGTTGACATTGATGTTGTCAAAGCGGATCTTTCCGTCCTGGATATCGTAAAAGCGGTTGATCAGGTTGGTGATGGTCGTCTTGCCCGCGCCGGTCGAGCCCACCAGGGCGATCTTCATGCCGGGCTTTGCATGGATCCAGATATCGTGGAGGACCATCTTGTCATCGCGGTAGCCGAAGTCCACACCGTTGAAGGTGATATCCCCTTCCAGGGCCTGATAGGTCGTCGTGTCCGTCGCCTTGTGGTAGTGCTTCCAGGCCCACTGGCCGGTGTGCCTGTCCGTCTCCACGATCTCCCCGTCCCGGTTCCTCTCGCAGTTGACCAGCATGACATAGCCGTTGTCCTCCTCCGGCCTGGCGTCCATGAGCTTGAAAATGCGGTCGGCGCCGGCCAGAGCCATGATGATGCTGTTGAACTGCATGCTGACCTGGTTGATCGGCATGGAAAAGCTCCGGTTGAAGGTCAGAAAGCTGGCCAGGGCCCCCACCGTGAAGCCGGCGTAGGAATTGATGGCCAGGATGCCGCCCACGATCGCGCAGATGACATAGTTGGCGTTGCCGAGCTGGCCGTTGACCGGTCCGATGATATTGGCGAAGCTGTTGGCTCTGGCAGAGCTCCGGTAGAGCTCCTCATTGAGACGGTCGAATTCCTCAATGGCCTGCTGCTCATGGCAGAAGACCTTGACGACCTTTTCACCCGTCATCGTCTCCTCGATGAAGCCGTTGAGCTTACCCAGATTCCTCTGCTGGGCGACAAAGTTTCTGCCCGACAGGGAGGTCACCCTCCCCGAACAGACCAGCATGACGCCCACCATGATGAGGGCCACGCCCGTGAGCGGAAGGCTCAGAGACAGCATCATGGCCAGGATGCTGACCACCGTGATCAGGCTGTTGAGGAACTGGGGCAGGCTCTGGCTGACCATCTGGCGCAGGGTGTCGATATCATTGGTGTAGACCGACATGATGTCGCCGTGCGCATGAGTGTCGAAATATTTGATGGGCAGGCTCTCCATGTGCTCAAAGAGCTCCGTGCGCAGGTGGCGCATGGTCCCCTGGGTCACCCCGGCCATGGTGCGGGCCTGCAGATAGGCCGCCCCGATCCCGATCAGATAAAAACAGGCCACCCGGGCCATGGCCCCCAGCAGGGGGGAGAAATCAGGCGAGGACACGCCCGCCTTGACCTGGTCCACCATGGGGGTGATATAGCCGTCGATCAGGGTCCTGGTGAACATGGTCCCCTGGACATTGGCCAGGACGGACACCACGATACAGCAGGCGACCAGGATCATCCGGCCCCCGTAGTAACGAAAGACATAGGAAAAAACCCTTTTCAGGAGCTTTCCGGGATTATCAATTTTGGGGCGCGGCCTCCCCCGCATTCCCCTGGGGCCGCCGTGGACCTCTTTAACTTTTTCGGCCATCTGCTTCCTCTTCTGATGATACTCTTTTTCGCGGTTCTTATTCCGGATCGTCAAAATCCGCATCCGCGCCGGCGCCCGTCTGGGATTCATAGACCTCTCTGTAGATCCGGTTGTCCCTGAGAAGCTCTTCGTGGGTGCCGAATCCGTTGACTCTGCCGTCATCCATGACGATGATCCTGTCGCAGGCCTGGACGCTGGAAATACGCTGGGCGATGATCAGCCGGGTCGTATCCGGGATCTCCTCCGCGAAGGCCCTGCGGATCTTTGCGTCGGTCGCTGTATCCACCGCGCTGGTGCTGTCGTCCAGGATGAGGATCTTCGGCTTTCTGAGCAGGGCACGCGCGATACAGAGCCTCTGCTTCTGTCCGCCGGAGACATTGGTCCCGCCCTGTTCTATGTAGGTATCATAGCCTTCGGGCATCTTTTCGATAAATTCATCGGCGCAGGCCAGGCGGCAGACCCGCCTGCACTCCTCGTCCGTCGCGTCCGGGTCTCCCCAGCGGAGATTTTCATAGATCGTGCCGGAAAAGAGGACATTTTTCTGGAGAACGACTGCGACCTGACTGCGCAGGACATCCAGGTCATAGTCCCGGACATCATGGCCGCCCACCAGGACCCGCCCGCTCGTGACATCATAGAGCCGGCTGATCAGGTTGACCAGGCTGGATTTGGCGCTGCCGGTGCCGCCGATAATCCCGATGCTCTCCCCGGAGGAGATTGAAAGGTCGATGTCCTTGAGGACCGGCTCAGCGGACCCCGGACTGTAGGAAAAGTCCACATCCTCAAAGCGGATGCTGCCGTCCGGGACCTCCATGACCGGGTCCGCGGGATTGGTCAGGCTGGACTTCTCCGTGATAACCTCGACGATACGCCTGGCGCTGGCCTCCGACATGGTGACCATGACAAAGATCATGGAGAGCATCATCAGGCTCATCAGGATATTCATGCAGTAGGTCAGAAGGCTCATCAGATTACCGGTCGACAGGCTGCCCCCCACGATCATATTGGCGCCGAACCAGCTGATCAGCAGGATACAGCTGTAGACGACCGCCATCATGAAGGGACCGATGCCGGCGAGCCTGAGCTCCGCCCGCATGAACATCTCGTAGATATTGCCTGCCGCCCTGCGGAATCTTCCGATCTCATAGTCCTCCCGCACATAGGCCTTGACGACCCGGATGGCGGAGACGTTTTCCTGAACGCTCTCGTTCATGGCGTCATAGCGCTCAAAGACCTGCTTGAAATAACGGGTGGTCGACCCCATCATCCTGAACATGAAGAGCGCCAGAATCCCCACCGCGACAAAATAAATGCTGGCCAGGCGTGGACTGATGATAAAGGACATGACCATGGCGACGATCATGGTGGAAGGAGCCCGCATGGCCATGCGCAGGCACATCATGTAGGCATTCTGGATATTCGTGACATCCGTCGTGAGCCTGGTGACCAGACTGGAGGTGGAGAAATGGTCGATATTTGAAAAGGAAAATGTCTGGATATTATCATGCATGGCCTTGCGGAGGTTCCTGGCAAAGCCGGCTCCCGCGTGCGCGGCAAAAAAGCCGCCGAGAATGCCGGCCGCGAGGCCGCACAGGGCCACCACGATCATGACGGCCCCCGTGCGGATGATATAATCCGTATTGCCGGCCATGACGCCGAAATCGACGATCCTTCCCATCAGAACGGGAATGATCATCTCACAGATCACCTCCCCGATCATACAGACCGGGGTGAGGATGGACAGCAGACGAAACTCCTTCACCTGCGACAATAAAGTTTTGAGCATAAAAACACCCTGCCCGCCATACGGACCATCTCAGATCCGATGTAGCAAATCCAAATTAACGTTATATTGCAGACCCGGCCGAAAACCCGGGCCTTTTTCCGCACTGCGCGTGAACAGATGCGAATGAGCAATCATTTAATAATATAAAAAGTCGGTTATTCTTGTCAATGCTTAGTGTCAATGGCCGGCGACGACGACGGAACCTCACCGGCCGGGAGTTCTTTTTCCAAGGCTCCCGGTTCAGAGGTTCTTTGCTCTAAGGCTCTTCGCCCTGAGTTTCTTCATTCTGAGGCTGCTCCCCCTGAGTCTCTTCATCCATATAGAGGGTCGCGATCGACAGTTTCCGGACCGGCCCGTAGTCCCTGACCGGATTTCCCCGGAGGTCCAGATATTCCAGGAGCCCGAGAGAGGCCAGGGGGGTCAGGTCGCTGATCTCATTGTTCTGCAGTTCCAGCTCCTTCAACAGGGAAAGTCCCGCCAGGGGACGGATATCCGCGATCAGATTGTCAGAGAGATAGAGGCTCTCCAGAGAGGTCAGCCCCGCCAGAGGGGTCAGATTTTTGACCCGGTTGCTGCCGATCATCAGGAGGGACAGGTCCTTCATGCCTGCCAGGACACGGATATCCCCGATCTCGTTTCCCCACAGATTGAGCTGCTTCATCCGGGTCAGGTCCTTGAGCGGCGACAGGTCCGAAATGCCTGTGTTGTAGAGGGTGAGCACCTCAAGATTTGTGAGCCCGGCGAGGGACGTGAACTCGTGGAGGGGATTTCCGCCCAGGTGCAGGATCCCGAGTTCCCTGAGATTTTCCAGGGGCGTCAGATCGGAGATCTTGTTTCCATCCAGATACAGCTGCCTGAGCCCGGTCAGGGTCGTCAGAGCCTTGATATTGCTGAGCCCGTTGTTGCGCAGGTAGAGCCTCTCCAGCGAGGTCAGGTTCCTCAGAGGCATGATATCCGTGACCTGGTTGTCGTCCAGGCAGAGCCCCGCCAGCTGTGTCAGCCCGGCCAGCGGGGTCACGTCGCTGATCCCGTTCCCGGTCAGGTCCACGCTGAGCAGGTTGGGAAACTGTCCGAGTATGCTCAGATCCTTTATGCCGGCATTGGTGAGATCCAGATAAGTGATGTTTTCCAGGTCCTTCCGGCTGATCTCCCCCTCCGGGATCTCAGCCGCCGCGCGGACAGCCTGCTCTACGGCCGCATTCTCCCAGACCAGGGGCCTGTCCTGCGGTTCCTTCTGCGCCGGCTCCGCGGTCACGGCGGCCGGTCCCGGCACCTGCGCCTCTTCCTTTCCCTCCTCTGCGGACGGGCCGGGAAGAGTGCTGCCCCCTCCCAGGGACGGATCGGGCATAAGCCCGGCGATCCGGGGGATCAGAATGCACAGCAAAAGGACCGGTATGACCGCCAGCGCCAGGACTGGCAGTATCCCCCGGCTCTTCTTCTCCCCCTCTTCACCTTTTTTTCCTTTTTTTCTTTTCTCCTTTTTCTCCTCCCGGTCCGCGGCAGGCCTTATTTCCTCCGCGGCTCTCTCCGGATCAAGGCTGCCCTGTCTTTTTTTCGCCGCATCCCGCCGGGGTCTTCTCTGCCGCCCGGCTCCCGGGGACCGCTCCTCACCGCTCTCCCGGTAATCAGTCTCCTCAGAAAGCGAGTCAGGCCTCTGCCAGACCGGATCCTCTTCCGCGGCTTCCATCCGGGCCCGCCGGGAAAGGTCTTCCTCCCGCCCGTATGGCTCCCTGCTTCTGCCGCCCGGCCCCATATGCTTTTTACCGCCGAGGACAGGGACGCTGTTGTCTCTTCCGCACCGGGGGCAGACCGGTATACCATCTGTCAGTTCCGTTCCACAATAAGCACAACGCTGTTCATGATCTGCCATTTTGTCACCTACCTCTCATACCGAAGCGCCTTGCGGCAAGACACCCGGGGAAAAATCGCGGAGGCGATTTTCTGTACGTCGCACAGGATGCCCGGGCCGTCCCGCGGCACAGGCACCGGAGTGAAAAAAACGCTATCGAGCGTTTTTTTCACTCTTCTTATTATAAGTGCTCAGTCAGCAGATATCAATTTATAAGCAAAAAGAGAGACGCCCGGCAGCGGGATAAACTGCCGGGCGTCTCTCAAGGGATGTTACAAGATGCTTAGGGGGGTAATATATTAGTACAGCGCGAGAGCGCTTTACTAATCACTATGAAGTTCTGTTGCTGTGAACAGGCCGTTACAGTTCACGCCCTCCTGAAGGGCGAGAACTTGTAACGCGCTGCGTTCAGCGATTCCAACGCGTTTGCACAATGCGAAGCATTGTTGACGCTTGAACGCCGTAAAACTCGGGTTTTTGCGTTAAAAATCACGCAAAAACGCCTCGCGTTCGTGGCGGTCTGAACTGTAACAACAGGTCAGAGGAAAAGGAGACTTGGGACTTGGTCGTCCTTCTCTCTTTGTTGAAGATATATTAGCATGGCATACCCAAAATGAATAGATAATTTTTTGACAAACTTTGTTGCTTTTTTGACATTTCAGCTGTATATTGATTTCTGTTGAAAGCAAAACGAGGCGCCTCCGGTCCGGTGAGGTCCGGAGGACGAGAGAAAAGAACGGAAGCCGCACAGACCAATATGATAAGAAGAGCCCCCCTGAGGGGGCGTCCGCAGTGACAAGAAAGGTCGAAAGAATGCAGGACAATCATATTTACATTCCCAAATATGAACTGATCAACCAGAATACGACGATCGACTTCCGGACCAATGGCGCCTACCGTCCCGCCCATTGGCATTCCGCCCTGGAGATCACCTATCTGCTCAACGGACAGGCGGAGATGACGACGGAAGGGGTCCGGCACACCATGGTGAAGGGGGAGTTTATGGTCATCGACTCCGGACGGATCCATGAATTCCGCTGTCCGTCCGAATATATGCAGCTCGTGATCCACATTGATGATGAGTATATTGCCTCCTTTATGGAGAACCGGAGGAATTTCCAGATCCTCTGTGACCGGACGGAGCTCACGGAGGACCGGGTGGACGACTATCTCAATATCTGTGACGAGCTGGGGGAGCTGGCCCAGTTGTGCATCAACCGCCCCTTCGGTTACCGGATCCGGTGCGAATCCCTGATCCTCCATATCCTCTTCGTGCTGGTCTCCCGCTTTTCCATCCCGCTTTACAGGGACGACCTGCCCGAGCCCTCCAAGGACCAGCGCCGGATCAAGGAGATCGTCTCCTATATTGCCAACAATTATGACCGGCCCATCTCTCTGGAGGAGATCGCCGGCAACTTCGGCCTGAGCAACGAATATTTCAGCCGGCTCTTTTCCCAGCGGATCGGGATCCCTTTCAAAAAGCACCTGAACCAGGTCCGCATGGCCCACATCTATCACGACCTGTGCACGACGGACTCTCCCATCATGGAGATCGTCGAAAAGCACGGCTTCACCAACTACAAGCTCTTTGACCGAATGTTCAAGGAGACTTACGGGACGACGCCCAGAGAGCTGCGCAGGCGGATCTCCAGGATGTCCTGATCCTCCCGGATCCGCCCTCTGCCGAATCCGGGCCCTGTACCAGTCTCCCCGGTCCACGTACATACATGGACATGCACGGACATGCGTGCCCCCATTACAAAACCCCCGTCAGCGCTCAAGGAGCGCCGGCGGGGGTTTTCAGTTTCAGATCCCGCGTATCATCACACTGCAGTCACGTTTTGGAGCGGGTAAGCTTTGGACCCTTTAGCTGCTGGCCCTGACCGGATTGTGGCAGCGGACCAGGTGCTCGCGCCCCTCCTCCGCCTCCTCAGGCCCGATCGCGCTGACCAGGTCCGGGCGGCTTTTGCAGGCATCCGTGGCATAGGGACAGCGGTGGTAAAAATCACAGCCGCCCTCGGCGGGCTCTCTTCTGGTCTCCGTAAAGCCGTATTCCGCCAGCTCGTCCGCCTCCTCGATCTCCGGGATGGCTGACAGGAGCATCCTGGTGTAGGGATGCAGGGGGGAGTTGTAGAGGCTCTCCGCGTCGCCCTGCTCCACGATGCTGCCGCGGTACATGACCGCGATCCGGTCGCAGAGGTAGTAGACCACATTGAGGTTGTGGGAGATGAAGAGCATGGCAAATTCTTTTTTGTCGTGGATGTCGCGGAAGAGATTCAGGATCTGGGCTCCGACGGACACGTCCAGGGCGGAAGTCGCCTCATCCGCGATCACCAGATCCGGGTCGATCATGAGGGCCGCGCCGATACACACCCTCTGCCGCTGGCCGCCGGACAGCTCCCTGGGCAGGCGGTCGGCATAGGAGGCATCCAGGCCGACCAGCTCCAGCATCTCGATCACCTTCTGCCGCCGGGACTCCTTCGTCCCGATCCCGTGGACCAGGAGGGGCTCCTCCATGGTGGCCGCGATGGTCCGTCTGGGATTGAGGGCGCTGAGGGGGTCCTGAAAGACAGCCTGCACGCTGGAGGAAAAGGCGCTGCGGTTCTTTCTGGAATATTCCATGCCCGCGACGCGGATCTCTCCCTCAAAGGGGATCAGGCCCAGCACGGCCTTGCCCAGGGTGGACTTGCCGCATCCGCTCTCTCCCACCAGTCCAAAGAGCTCATCCCTGTGGATGGTCAGATTCACATCATTGAGAACGCGGGTCGTCTTTGTCTTTGAAAAAAGGCCGGACCCGCTGTTTTTGTATCGATTGGTCACATGGGAGATCTCCAGGATCTCCGTGCTTTTCTTTTCCATCTCTTTCTCCAGACCGGCAGCACCGCTCTATCGTTACCGTTCACGCCCTCTCGAAGGGCGTGAACTGCGACGCTCTATCTGTACAGGGTCAGTGCCCCGTTTCAGCAGTGACACCAGAGTATATGCTCCTCCGAGATCGTCTTTCGGGCCGGATACTCGGTAAAGCACTTCTTCCAGGCCCTGTCGCAGCGGGACGCAAAGGGACAGGGGGGCTTTTCCTCCGTGACCGGGGGCACCCTGCCCGGGATACTTGCAAGGGGATTTCCCTTCATCCTTCTGGTCGGGATCGAGGCGATCAGGCCCTGGGTATAGGGGTGGACAGGGTTTTTCAGGATATCCTCGGTCCTGCCCTGCTCCACGATCTTTCCGGCATACATGACCAGCACGCGGCTGCAGATCTTGTTGATGACGCCCAGGTCATGGGAGATCAGCAGGATCGCGGTCCCGGTCTGGCGGTTGATCTTCTTGAGCAGGGCCAGCACATGGGCCTGGGTCGTGACGTCGAGGGCCGTCGTCGGCTCATCCGCGATCAGGAGCTTGGGTCTGGCTATGATGCCCATGGCGATCATCACGCGCTGGCGCATACCGCCCGAGAGCTCGTGGGGATACATGCGCATGGCCTTTTTGGGGTCCGGCAGGCCGGCCATCTCCAGGGCCTCCAGGGTCCTCTGCCTGATCTCGGCGTCCGTGTGCTTTCCGTGCAGCAAAAGGACCTCTCCGACCTGGTCGCCGATCCGCTGCAGGGGGTTGAGGGAGGTCATGGGCTCCTGGAAGATCATGGTCATGTCATTGCCGTTGATCTCCCGGCGCTCCGCGGCCGAGATCGTCCGCAGGTCCCTTCCGTCGAACATCATGCTGCCCTCGGTGACCTTGATATGGTTTTTGAGCAGGTCCTGCAGGGCCAGAGCGGTCATGCTCTTGCCGCAGCCGGACTCACCGACGATCCCGACGATCTCGCCCTGTCCCACCGTAAAGCTGATCCGGTTGACCATCTTGTAGGACGCGCCGTCCTCGTACAGCGTGATCGTCATGTGTTTTACTTCCAGAATATTCTCAGCCATCTGCCTTCCTCTTCACTACTCAGCTCAGGTACTTCTTGCGGATCCCTTCCCCGATAAAGTTGAGCCCCACGATCGTCAGGACGATCATCAGGCCGGGGGCCAGGGCGGCCCAGGGGGTGGAAAAGATTATGTCCTGCGCCTCCTTGAGCATGCGGCCCCAGCTGGGAATGGGGGGCTGGATGCCCAGGCCCAGATAGCTCATGCTGGATTCCGCCAGGATCGCGTTGGACAGGCCGATCACGATCGAAGACAGCAGGAGGGGATAAATATTGGGCAGGATATGGACAAAGAGGATCCTCAGGTCCGAGTCCCCGAACACCTTGCTGCTGAGGACGAACTCGGCGTTTTTGTACTGCAGGGTCCCGGTCCGGACGATGCGGGTGAAGCTGGGGATGAACATGATCACCAGGGCCGGGATGATGGTCAGCTTTCCATAGTTGAGGACACTGACCATGACGAGGGCGATCAGGATACTAGGGAAGGAATTGATCGCGTCGATGACTCTCATGACCACTTCATCGATCAGTCCCCCGGCGTAGCCGCAGATTAGGCCCAGCACGATGCTGATCCCCGCTGCCATGATCACCGTGGACCCGGAGACCAGAAGGGTGAACCTGGCTCCCACCATGGCCCGGCTGAAAATATCCCTGCCGAAGTTGTCCGTGCCAAAGAAATGGGCCAGGGAGGGCGGCTGCGACCGGACGGCCGTCTCCATCTCATAGACATCGCAGGGGGTATAGACAATGCTCAGAAGCCCCAGGGCCAGAATGATCCCGACGATGATGAAGCCCAGCCTGAGCTCCATATCCCCGGTCTTCCAGCTGCTCAGGGTGGAGTCCCCGGCCGGAGCGGCGGTCTTTCCGCGCCCGGCCCTTTCCCTGACGGCCCTCAGCCATCCCCGGTCTGTCCTCTTAGCCACATTGGCTCCGGCGGTTTTCGTATTTCCTGTGTTCACCATGATACCCTCTCTCAAACAAAGTCTGCAGCTGCGGCTGTGCCTTCGGTCAGTCGGCGATGCGGATGCGGGGATCCAGGATCTGGATCAGAATATCCACAATAAAGTTTACGATCAAAATGAGGACGGCTATGTACATGACCAGGGTCTGCACCGTCGGATAGTCCCTGGACGTGACCGAGGCGATCAGAAGACGACCGATCCCGGGAACGCCGAAGACCTGCTCGATCACGATCGAACCGGAAAAAATACCGCTGACGATCATGCCGATCAGGGGGACCACGGAGACGATGGCATTTTTCAGGACATGGACATAGAGGATCCTGTTTTTGGTGCTGCCCTTGCTGCGGGCCGTGCGGACGTAATCCGCCCGGACCTCATCGACGACCGCCGTCCGGATATACTTGGACAGGACACAGGTCTGAGGGATCGCGATCGCGATCGCGGGGAAGAGCATAAAGCGGATAAAGGCCGCCGGATTCCTCTCGAAGCTGACGAACCTGCCGGGTGTAAACCAGTGCAGGATCAGGCCGAATACCCATATCAAGAGGATACTCAGGAAAAATCCCGGCACGGAAATGCCCAGCATATTGAGAAAGTTCAGGATCTGCTCCGAAATCACATGCTTTCTCCCCGCCGTGAAGACGCCCAGGGGGATCCCGATCAGTATGACCAGGGCCAGGGACATGGCTCCCAGGGTCAGCGTCACAGACAGCTTTCCCTTCAGGAGTTTGGACACCGGCTTCTTGTACATGATCGAAGTTCCGAAGTCCCCGTGCACGGCGCCCTTCACCCAGTCGGCATACTGTTCGTGCATGGGCCGGTCCAGGCCCAGTTCCTTCCTCAGGTCCTCCAGCTGCTGCTCGGAGGCGCTGGTCCCCAGCATCATGGCGGCCGGGTCTCCCGGCACGATGTGGAAGATCCAGAAAGTGACGACCGAAATAACAAAGAGCGTCAGCAGCAGAATACCGACTTTTCTGATGTAATAGCGCATGGTTCCCCCGTTTATCAGCTTTTAGCTATTAGCTTTTAGCCTTTAGCTTTTAAACCAATTACCTCAAATTCCCAACTGATAGCTGCCAGCTAACAGCTAACAGCTCCCATCCGGCAGCAGCCGGGCGGCTGCTGCCGGATGGTCTGACGTCACTGCACTGCGTAAATTGCGGAATAGTCATCCACATAGAGCGGGAATGACCGGAAGCCGCCGAAGGCAGGGCTGTTGATCACAACTGTGTCGATGTCCTGCAGATAGACGCTGGCGCACTCGTCACTGATGATCTTCTGGGCTTCCTTGAAGAGTCTGACCTGCTCGGCGTCGTCTGTCGCCAGAGTCGCCTTCTTGTAGGTCTCGTCAAATTTTTCGGAATTGAATTTGACGAAATTGTCGCTGGCATCGGAGACATATCTGCTCAGGAAGGCTGTCGGGAATGCGATCCGGCCGTCCACGGAGACGACTGTTGCCTCAAACTCGCTCTCCTTGTATACGCGGTTGAGCCATGTGGGCCAGTCGACAGACTCGATCTCGACGGTGATGCCAGCCTTCTGCAGCTGGTTCTTGATGACCTGGGCCGCGTCCACATGGACCTGGTAGTTGGAGGGCACGCGGATGGTGAAGCTCAGGTTCTCCTGGCCGGCCTCCTTGAGCAGTTCCTTCGCCTTGTCGACATCGACAGAGTAGGCATCGTTGAGTTCCTCGTTGAAGTATTTCTCCAGGCCGGGGGTTACAGGAGTTCCGGACTTTGCGCCTCTGCCGTAGCTGACAGTGTCGATGATCTCCTGGGGATCCACGGCATAGGCAACGGCCTGGCGGACCCGGACATCCTTGAAGGGACCGAAGTCATTGTTGAGGGCCAGGAGCTCGACGGCGTTGGCGTGGCGGACATTCTCGACATAGTCGCTGCCTTCCAGCTCCTTCCAGCCGCCGCCCGCGGAGTTGAATCCATCGATCGCGCCCGCCAGATAGTTGGTCGCAAGCTCTGCGGTGTTTTCAAAGTATTTGAGAGTGACCGTGTCCAGATGGGCGGGCTCTCCCCAGTAGTCCTCGAACTTTGTCAGCAGGGTGTAGTCCTGCTCGACGAATTCGCTCATCATGAAGGGGCCGGTGCCGATCGGGTTTGTCGCCAGGTCCTCGGCGTCCGCGGGGACGATCGGGCAGGTGACGACAGCGGGGAAGCCCGTGTCGGGCACATTCAGATGAATGACGATGGTCTTTTCATCCGCGGGGGCATCCTTGGAATCGGACTCCTTGATCTCGGCCTGCTGGCCCTCGCTGCCGTCCTCCTTCTTTACGGTCTTGTAGGACACATCATAGGCCTTGCCGGCCGCCATGAAGCGGTCGATCTCGTTGTATCCGTAGATGGAGGAGTTGATGGCCTTCTGGACGGAATAGACGACATCGGCCATGGTCAGGTCGTTTCCGTTGTGGAACTTGACTCCGTCGCGGAGGACGAAGGTATAGGTCTGCAGGTCTTCGCTGGCCTCCCAGGACTCGGCGATGGCGGGCTTGAAGCTGCCGTCGGTCTCCGTTCCCATCAGACCCTCGTAAATATTGAAGAAAATGCTGCGCGCATCCGCTGTCTGCACTGTGAAGGGGTCAAATCCGGGCGGCTCTGTGGAGACACCCTTGATAAAATCACCGCCCTCCACCATCTGACCGGCCGGAGCCGTCGAGGATGCATCGGCTGTATCCGTGCTGCCTGCGGCCGTGGATCCGCTCTGACCCGCGCTCTGACCGCAGCCTGTGATCAATGAGGCGGTCATCACCGCCCCGAGGACCAATGCCAGAAAACTCTTTTTCATTTTTTCTCCCTTTCTTTGCGGGCTCCGCTGGATGAGGAAACACTGCCTGCCCCGGTCCCGCCATGTCTTCCAGCCGCTCCCCGAATGTCCGGCGCCGGCAGCACTGCCGGAGCTCCCGGTCTTCGGGTCAGGACGAAAAGGCATGGAAAAAAGATCCCGGGCGCAGCACAAAGTACCCCGCGCCTGCGAAGCTGAAAAATATGTAACTGTAGTTTTAAGCATTTGGAAAAAACAGGGCGAATGCCCCCATCAGAAGTCCGGGCTCCGTAAGCAGACCGCACAAAGCCCATCCATAAACATAAACAATTTTACACTGACCGTACTCCGCGCGGTTCCTCCCATTACACGCTCCTTCAAAGTCGCATATGGGCACTGGCCTTTTGCCCGGTTCCGTTCATTGTCCGCCGGCCGCCCGCTGGAATGCGGAGCCGTCCCGGCAGCTGTCTTCTGTTTAAGGAAATAAGATCGTGATGCATTTTCCGTCGAATAATGCTCATGTGCAAAGTATCATATTCCCTGTGAATGTGCAATAAAATACACAAAAAATACAAAGACGCATTTAAAAAAATACATTTTCCTTCTTGGCCTTTTTCTCTTGCCCGAAACAGGCATCCGGAATTATAATCAATACTGTTTTTA
>CAMNFJ010000027.1:0-21855 GCA_946536955.1 uncultured Lachnospiraceae bacterium | reverse complement strand
AAGACAAAAATCCAGATCGACCCCGGGGGACTGGAAGTTAACTTTTCACTTCAGGGACTCCTTTAACCAATATACCTTTCTTACCGCGGACTTGCAGAAAACTATTCGTTCATATAAAATAGAAATGTTATGGGCGGGATCCGCAAGGAGAGATCCCGCACCGGCAGTTGTCCGGCAGCGGACGGCTGTCAAGTCAGGGGCCTGGCGGCGATGACCAAGTCATCGGGCGGCAGTTCCCGCGCTCTGAATGGAGAATAGCAGATGAGCAGAAATCGGAAAAAGATCTTGTTTGTTGCGGAGGCAATGGGAGGCGGTGTTTTCACCTTCCTCGTTGGTTTGTGTAACGAACTTGTCGATTATTACGATATATATGTCGCTTACGGGATCCGGAGACAGACGCCGGATGATTTCCGCAAGTACTTCGATGAGCGGGTCCATATGATACGGGTGCGCCATTTTGAGCGTTCGATCGATCCCCGGCACGACCTGGGGGCCTTTATGGAACTCAGAAAGATCGCCCGCCGGGTGAAGCCCGACCTCATCCATCTGCATTCCTCCAAGGCCGGCGTGCTTGGACGCTGGGCCTTCAACGGAAAGAAGATCCCGCTCTTTTATACACCTCACGGTTACAGCTTCCTGATGTCCAATTACAATGTGACCAGGCGCCTGTCCTACAAGATGGTGGAGAAGCTGTCCGCGATCCGGCAGTGCACGACGATCAGCTGCAGTGAGGGCGAGCACCGGGAGACCCTCCGCCTGACCTCCAATGCCCGTTTCGTCAACAACGGGATCAATATCGATGAGATGGAAAAGATGATGGAGTCGATCGGTTCCTGCGAGGAGGACAGGAGGAAGGTATTTACGCTCGGAAGGATCTGCTACCAGAAAAATCCCGCCCTCTTTAATGAGATCGCCATGAAGATGCCTGACCTGCAGTTTGTCTGGATCGGCGACGGGGAACTGCGCGATGTGCTCGAGGCACCCAATATCGAGGTGACCGGCTGGCTCAACCGCGAGGAGGCCCTGCGCTGCTCCATGTCTCCCAGGATCTTTATCCTGACCTCTCTGTGGGAAGGCCTGCCCATGTCTCTCCTCGAATCCATGTACATGAAAAAACTCTGCCTGGTCAATGATGTGATCGGGAGCAGGGATGTGATCTCCTCCGGAGTCAACGGATTTGTCTGCAAAAATGCCGATGACTTCGTGGAGAGGATCAGGAGCACCCTGGAGGACCCCGGCCTTCTCGAGGAGATCACCTCCCGGGCCCAAAAGGACATAGAAGAAAAGTACAACACACGGATCATGGCGGAAAAATACCGCGAGATCTATGAGGAGGCTCTTGCCGGGGTCAGGTCCCGGGACAAAGGGCGCCGGTAAAGGGGTGGCAATGAAAAAGACTGCGATCGTCTCCTGTTATTTCCAACCGAATTATGGAAGCATGCTGCAGGCCCTGGCGACCCAGATGGCGCTGGACAAGCTCGGCATCGACAATGAGACGATCCGGATCGACGGCCTGAACAGGGAGATCCGCCGGGCCAAGATGCTGTATTTTGCCCGGGCGGCCCTGACGTCGGATATCCTCCTGTCCAAGGCCGGCATGGCCCTGGCCAGACTGCGGAGGACCCTGTCCAGGGGCAGCTACACGCAGATGATCCAGGCCCGCCTGGCCGCCTTTGCCGGATTTGAAGAGGCCCGGTTCCGCATGTCGGCCGCTTATCAGTCCAGAGAGGAGCTGACAGAGGCCTGCCGGGAAAACTACGGCGCCGTAGTCGTGGGAAGCGATCAGCTCTGGCTCCCCGCCAACATAGCTGCGGACTATTATACCCTCAGCTTCGTACCGGAAACCGTCAATACCATCGCCTACGCGACCAGCTTCGGCCAGGCCGAGCTGCCACCGGCCAGCGCCAGGGCAGCTGCCCGCTTCCTGCCGAAAATCCGGCACATCAGCGTCCGGGAGCGGTCGGGCCAGAAGCTCGTGGCAAGACTGAGCGGCCGCCGGGTCCCGGTCGTGTCCGACCCCACCCTCCTCTTTACGGGGGAGGAGTGGATGAGCGTCCAGGAGGAGCGGCCTCTGGCGGACGGAAAATATATTTTCTGCTATTTTCTGGGGACCAACCCCAGACACCGCGCCTTCGCCTCCCGGCTGGCGCAGTCCACCGGATGCAGGATCATCGCCCTGCCCCATGTGGATGAATATGTGCGCTGCGACGAGGGCTACGCGGATGAGACCCCCTGGGAGATCGGCCCCTCTGAATTCCTGAACCTGATCCGCAACGCGGAGTGGGTCTGTACGGATTCCTACCACTGCACAGCCTTTTCCATGCTCTACAGCAGGAAGTTTTTCACCTTCCGCAGGTACATGAGAAAGACCAGGCAGTCCACCAACAGCAGGCTGGATACCCTGCTCTCCCAGTGCGGCGTGGAAAACAGGCTCCTGACCGGCGACGAATCCGCCGCGCAGTGCATGGAGCTGCCGGTCGATTTTGAGAGAGTCCACAAAAGGATCGACAGACTGCGCAACCGGTCCTGGCGCTTCCTCTCGGACGCGCTCGAGGACAAAATCAATACTGATCTGACTGACAGGCCGGACTGAACGGAGGTCCGGCAGCAGATATACCAATAACAGACTGAATTTTCGGAGAACCGGAGACCCCGCAGGGCGCCGGGCCTCTCCCGGAATGAAAGGGCAAAAGCGAATGGGTACACCGATCGTAAAAATCCTTGTTGCTTCACATAAAAAATACAGAATGCCGTCGGATGATATCTACCTGCCCCTGCACGTTGGAGCGGAGGGAAAGGTAGATGATCAGGGCGGTCCGCTGGACCTCGGATGGACAAAGGACAACACAGGGGACAATATCTCGGAACTCAACCCGGGCTACTGTGAACTGACCGGCCTCTACTGGGGATGGAAGAACCTGAAGGCGGACTACATCGGCCTGGTCCATTACCGCAGGCATTTCTGCCGCAAAAAGAAGAGCAGGGATCCGTTTGACAATATCATCACCGGAGCCGAGCTCAGACCTCTGCTGGGCCAGTACTGGGTCTTTGTGCCCAGAAAACGGCGTTATTTCATCGAGACCCTGTATTCGCACTATGCCCATACGCATTATGCGGAGCATCTCGATGCCACCAGGGAGGTGATCGCGGAGAGGTGCCCCGAGTACCTGCCCTCCTTTGACAGGATCATGCGCCGCAGATACGGCTACATGTTCAATATGATGATCATGCGGAGAGACCTGGCCGACAAATACTGCGCCTGGCTCTTTGACATCCTCTTTGCCCTGTCCAAAAAGATGGGCAAGACCGAGCTCTCCTTCTACCAGGGCCGGTATTTCGGAAGGGTCAGCGAGATCATCCTCAATGTCTGGCTGGACCGCCAGATCGCAGTCTCCTATATACCCAGAGAACGGATCTGTGAGCTTCCGACGGTCTACACGGAAAAGATCATGTGGTACAAAAAAGCAGCTTCTTTCCTGAAGGCAAAATATTTTGGTGAAAAATACGAGGGAAGCTTTTAATGGGGGCATTTTTTAAACGGAATCTGACACAGCTTCAAGTCTGGCTCAGGGAGGGGCTTTTGTCCGGAAGACCCAGGGAGACGGTCACCGGCGTCACGGATATCCTCTTTTTTCTGGCCTTTTCCTTTTGCTACAGCTGGGAATTTATCAACACCACCATGTTTAAAAAGGGCTTTGAAGATGCCTTTGAGGAACGGATGGATGGGTGGTACCACCTGGCTGTGGGCCTGGCCCTTGTCTGCGGCATCGTCGCGGTCCTCCTGCAGAAAAATATACGGCTGCTGGTCTTCGAGGCCCTGATCCTGGCGGCGGGCTTTCTGCACTGGAAGGCCGGAGCCGGAAAATACGGATATTATGTTCTCTGTGTCCTGATCGTCGGGATGACAGGCAGGTCCTTCAAGGCCCTTCTTGCCATCGCCTTCAGCATCGGGACGGCGATCATGGCGGCCGCCTTCGCGGCCTCCCAGCTGGGGGTCATAGAGGACCTGGTCTATGAGGGCGGCAGGCACTCCTTCGGCATCGTCTACTGCACGGACTGCGCCGCCCATATCCTCTTTCTCATGATCATCTATGCCATGCTGCGGCTGGAATCGCTGGGGCTGGCGGAATATGTCGTGATGATCCTGGTCAGCGCCATCATGCTGATGACCAAGGCCCAGGCGGACATCGCCTGCAGCTTTCTGCTGATCGCTGGACTGATCGTCTACAGGATGACGAAAAAATGGCATCACGGCAAGGCGGTCAGGCTGATCAGCACCGGAGCGGTTTTTTCCTACGTGATCCTGGCGGTTCTTTCCTTTGCGGTCACGCTGGGCTTTAACAGAGACGACCAGAACCTCCGCAAAAAGCTCCAGTATTCCCTGATCCGCCGCCTGGAGATGAACCAGCAGGCCCTCAGGGACAACCCCCTCACGCTGTTCGGGACCAGGATCGAGGAGCACGGCTTCGGAGGGCGGACCACCAACCTGCCGGGCTGGGACAAATACTTTTTTGTCGACTGCTCCTACATCCGCCTCCTTGTCATCGGGGGGATCATGCTCTTTGTCCTGATCCTGATGACCATGACCTATGCCCAGATCCGCTGCTTTGCCGCAGGGAACTACGGGTTCATATTTCTCCTGACCCTGGTGGCAGCTGCCTGCGTGATGGAGCACCACCTGATGGAATACTATTACAATGTCTTTCCCCTGATGGCCTTTTCCGGAAGCCGCTTTCTGAAGGCGCCGAAAAAGAAGAAGAGGCCGGACAGGTCCGGGACCGGATCCGGACAGGCCCGGGAGGAAGCCGGAGCCCCGGCCGTGCCGGGTTTCGCGGAAGCAGGGGATATCCCTCACAATCATTAAATCTGTTCAGGACCCCGCGGCTTTTGTCAGCCAGGGATTGCAGGTGCAAAGCACCTGCAAGATGGGGGTGCGGATTGTTACCAATGATGAAGCAAGTTTCCCTTTTGCGCGCGTATCCCACGACTGAAGTCACGGGTATTGCGTGATGAAGAATAAATAATGATCAGGGCGGATTGCGCCGGCGCGGCAACAAAACGCATCGCGGTTTGTCAGAGGCCGCACGGTGCAGTCCGTTTTTGTCTGCATGCATGGATCGCGGGCCGGTGTGACGGCGCACCAGGCCTCCGGAAAGGGGAGGGAAGATGATCGAGATCAGAGAGAAAAAAGATTGCTGCGGGTGCGGAGCCTGCGCGAATGTCTGTCCCGCCGGCTGTATCGCCATGGAGGCGGACGAGGAGGGCTTTCTTTATCCAAAGATCGATGCCGCGGCCTGTGTCGGCTGCGGGCTCTGCGAAAAGGTATGTCCGGTCCTCCATTCGGGGGAGGACAGGCCCTTTGACCAGACCGCCTGGCTCCTTCAGTACCGAGGGGCGGCCGTCCGCCGGGAGAGCACGTCGGGCGGAGCCTTTACGGCCATCGCCCGCTATGTCCTGGAGAGGGGCGGCGTCGTCTTCGGAGCCGCCTTTGACGAAAAGCTCCGCGTCCATCACAGGGGTGTGGAGAAGGGGAGGGACCTCTCAGCCTTCCGCGGCAGCAAATATGTGCAGAGCGACACCGGGTCCAGCTTCCGCCAGGTCCGGGACCTGCTGCAGGCGGGCAGGCTGGTCTGCTACAGCGGGACACCCTGCCAGATCGAGGGCCTGCTGGGCTATCTGCAAAAGCCTTATGAAAACCTCCTGACCGTCGATGTGGTCTGCCATGCGGTCCCCTCGCCCCTGGTCTGGGACCGCTACCTGGAGATGCAGGAGGCCAGGCTGGGCAGGAAGATCGGGGACGCGAAATTCCGCGACAAGCATTTCGGCTACCAGTACTCCACCATGACCCTGCTGGATGAGGCGGGGGAGGAGATCTATGCCCAGGGCATCGATACCGACCCCATGCTGAGGGCCTTTTTTTCGGATATCTGTGACCGGCCCTCCTGCTATGCCTGCAGCTTCAAAAAGCGCTACAGAAAGAGCGACTTCACAATCTGGGACTGCTATCCGGTCTATGCCTTCGACAAGAGACTGGACGATGACAAGGGGACCAGCCGGGTCCTGATCCACACGGACAAGGGCCGGAGGGTCTTTGAGGAGATCCGGGACCTGTGCCGGGTCCTGGAGGTGGAGCCGGATCGCCTGACGGCCGGTGTCCGGGAGATGTTCCACAGCGTGAACGGCAATCCCCGCAGGGAGGAGTTTTTCGAGGACGCCGCCTGCATGGACGCCGCGGCCCTCTTTGACCGCTATTTCCCTGTCAACGCAAAGAGAAAGCTGGAGAGGGCGGCCAGGCGCTTCTGTTATAAAACCGGGATCTACGGGGCCGCCAAGAGGGCTGCCAGAAAGATCCTGGGGAAAGATGAATGACGTGGAAATCAATAAACGTACAGAATAAGCGGACAGAATAACGTACAGAATAACATACAGAATAAACGGACAGCTGAAAAACAGACAGGCAGGCCGGGCGGGATATCCTGCAGGAGGTCCTGACTGCCTGTGACCTCAGACCATAACTGCGGGAAGGATCGAGACGGAGAGAATGAAGATGGAAGACAGGAACCGGGAAGTCATGACCGGCGGGACGGCCGGACCCGATGGACAGAGCGGCAGCGGGGCGGACCCCCTGGTGAGTATCGTCGTGCCGGTCTACAAGGTGCCCGAGGAATATCTGCGCAGGTGCATCGAGAGCTGCGTGGCCCAGACGCTGGGCCGGGTGGAGATCCTCCTGGTGGACGACGGGTCTCCGGACAACTGCGGACAGATCTGTGACGCTTATGCGGAGAAGGACAGCAGGATCCGGGTGATCCACAAGGAGAACGGAGGACTCTGCAGCGCCAGGAACGCCGGCTGCCGGGCTGCCCGGGGCGAGTGGATCATGTTTGTGGACGGGGACGACTGGATCGATCCGGACATGTGTGAGCAGATGGCGGAGGCGGGCGGCCGGGAGCAGGTCGACCTGGTCATGTGCGGCATCAGGCGGGAATACGGCCATTCCTCCCAGGTCTACCGCTTTTACCTCAGGGACTATCTGAGCGGGGGCAAGGTCTACCGGGGCCGGGAATGCAAGTGGCTGCAGCAGCAGCTCCTGGTCTATAACGGCAATATCGCGGTCGCCTATTCCAAGCTGATCCGCAGGAGCCTGCTTGAAAAATACGGGATCCTCCACGACGAGGAGCTCCGCCAGGGGGCGGAGGGACTGGAGTTCAACCTCCGGCTCTTTGAAAAGATCCGGAGCGCCCTCTTTCTGAACAGGCCCTTTTACCATTACATCTACAACGAGGGGTCCATCTCCTCCTCCCACAGCGAGGCCAACCACGCCTATGTGATCCGCTGTTTTGAGCGGATCCGCCAGCTGATCGATCAGAGCGAAAACAGGGACAGGCTCCTGCCCTGGTTTGACAACCGCCTGCTCTATGTGATCATCACGACCGCGATCAGCGGCTATTTCAACCCGGACAATCCGGCGCCCTTCAGGGAAAAGAAGAGGGGCTATGCCGCCTATCTGGACCAGCCCATCGTGGCCCGGGCCCTGCGCACGACCAACCTGCGCGGCCTCTCCAGGCAGAGGCTGGTGACCCTGTCCCTGATCCGGCACAGACAGTTCCGGGCTCTGGACCTGATGGGCAGGGCCAGGAAGTGGCAGAAGGAGCATATGTAGAGAGTGCAGGGTTTCTATTCACAGCCAGAAAAATCGAGGCGTTTTTGCATGGCTTTTTCATGCAAAAACCCGAGTGAGACGGCGAAAATAACAAAGCTTCGCATTGTGGAATACGATTTTCGCATGTTACTATCACAGTTCCGGAGGGACTGTGATAGTAACAGCGCAGGAGGCCCTTTTATGAAGAACAAAGAGGACATGATCTCCGTGATCATCCCTGTCTATAATGTAAAACCCTTTCTGCAGATGTGCGCGGACAGTGTCTTCGGCCAGACCTTCCGCAACCTGGAGATCATCTTCGTGGACGACGGGTCGACGGACGGCAGCGGTGAGCTCTGTGATGCCCTGGCCCTCCAGGACCCCAGGGTCCGCGTGATCCACCAGGAAAACGGCGGCCTGTCCGCCGCCCGCAACACCGGGATCGATGCCTGCAGCGGGGACTGGATCTACTTTCTGGACAGCGACGACGCGGTCTCCCCGGTGACCCTGGCCCATCTGTGGACCGCCTGCGTCCGGACCAGGGCGGACCTGGCCGTGGGGGACTTTATCCGCTTTTCAGAAAGGGAGGTCCCGCAGGAGCGCAGAAGCTTTTCCAGCGAGTCCTTCGGGACCGAGGAGGCCCTGCGCAGGATGCTGCTCAACGAGGGCTTCGGCCACCAGGCCTGGGGCAAGCTCTACCGCAGAAAGCTCTGGGAGAGCCTCCGCTTCCCGCAGGGCCTTCTCTATGAAGACTACGCGGTCATCTACGATGTCGTGCTCGGCGCGGACCGGGTCGCCAGGGTGGAGGACGCCCTGTATTTTTACAGGATGCAGGAGGGGTCCATCATGCACAGCGCAATCCGGGAGAAGAACCTGACCCTCCTGGATACCTCGGAGCGGGTGACGGAAATGGTCTCGCAGACCTATCCGTCCCTCAGAGAGGCGGCCATCCGCCTGCAGGTCGTGACCTATATGCGGTTTCTGGGCGACCTGCTCCAGACTGACTACCACCTCTTTCCGGACGCCCAGCGCAGGATCATCGACACCGTGAAAAAGTACCGGAAGGACTTCCTGAGGTCCGCCCAGGTCCGCAAGGTGGACAAACTCAAGCTCCGGACCCTGCTCAGGGGCAAATGGCTCTTTTACCTCATGTACAGGACGTCGGACGCGAAAAAGAAATGATCGACATGAAAAAAGAGGATTTTGAATGTTTCCTTATCTGATAACCTTTTTTCTGTCCATAGTGCTCTGCGCTGCCGCAGAGCGGGTCTGGCAGCGCCATCATATGGCTTTGAGCATCCCCTTCCTGGCGGCTTCCGTACTCGCGCCGACCTTTCTGGCCGGGGCGAGGGATTTTTCTGTCGGAACAGATATTCAGACCTATGGAAATTATGTTTTTCAGTATGTGCTGAACAGGAACAGCCTGGCCTCCGCTGTGCGGGGGATGAGGGAGATCGACCCGCTCTACAAGGCTCTGGCCTATGAGATCGCGCAGTTTACCGACAATCCCCACTGGCTCTACTTTTTCACTGCCCTGATCATCTGCGGCTTCACCATGGCGGGACTTCTTTTTTACCGCCGCTACTGCAGTGTGACTTTAGGCTGGACCTGCTTTCTCTTTCTCTTTTACGGAGATACCCTCAATACCATGAGGCAGTGCCTGGCCCTGGCAGTCGTTTTCTGCGGCTTCTCCCTCTTTGTCAGAATCCGGAACGATCAGATTTACCGGAGAAGGCCATGGCCTGTATATGCGGCCGGCTTCGCCCTGTGTCTGGTCATGCTCTATGTGGGAGTCCAGTTTCACACCACCGGCATGATCGCGGTCTGCCTTCCGGTCCTCTATCTGTTTCTGGAGAAGGTGCCGCTCAAGTGGATCCAGTTCTTTTTTGTCATCGCCTGCATGGCTGTGATCATGTTTTACAGCCCGGTCGCCCGCGGTGTTCTCCGGATGGGCTTTCTGCCGGCAAAATTCTCCCGCTATCTGGCAAAGGGGGTGGCCGTGGCGCTCAAGCCCACCATCCTGCGCCTGCCCTTTGTGATCCCGATCCTTTTCTATTACGACCGCTACTGCGGCTTCCAGACCGAGGAGACGGGCTTTACGCGGACGGACGGCATGTTCATCACCATGATGCTCTTTCTGGAGATCTGCACGGTCCAGCTGCGGAGCGTCCTGCCGGCCCTCTACAGGATCAGCTATTATTTCGGCTATTTTCGTTTTCTCGCCTACCCCAGGCTGGTCAGGATCCTGCGAAGGGACAACCGGGCCCTGGTCACGGCCCTGCTTGTGGCCTACCTGGTCGTCGTCTGGTACTACCAGAATGTCATGCAGGGCAACAATGAGATCTATCCCTATGTCTATGCCCCCGACTGGTGGTTCCGCTGCGGGGTCGCGATCCCTGTCAACTGAGAAGGGTGCCTGTGCCGTGCGGCTGCCCGGGCGCCTGTGATCGCACCGGAGAAACCCTGACGGGCTCTCTCCCCGCCTTGCAGCGAAAAGAGAGTGTCAGCCCGGAGCACTTTGAGATAAGAGGTAATATGAATATTACAGTTGCAACTCCCTATGATTCCTCCAATTACGGCGCCTTCCTCCAGGCCTACTGCCTGCAGCAGTATCTGCTGAGCCTGGGCCACCGGGTGACCCATATCCCGACCAGGCCCGCCGATTACGTCGAGTCCCTGTATTTTCACAGAAATCCGGTTTCCAAAAAGGAAAAGCTGGTGCCCGGCGTCTACAGGAGCCACTATAAGTTCGGAAAGAAAAAATATGACCTTTTCCGCAGGGCCCAGGAGGTCTTTCATGTGACGGAGGACCTGTCGGACACGGACCTCGTGGTCCTGGGCAGCGATGAAATCTGGAATGTCAACAATCCCGTTTTCGCCTCGTCTGTCTTCTGGGGGCAGAGGGAGATCCCGTCTATTTCCTACGCGGCCAGTGTCGGGGACGCGACGCCGGAGACCTTCCGGTATTTTCCCGACCAGATCGAGCAGCTGAGGAGGCTCCGCTGCGCCTTGGTCAGGGATGAGAATACAAAGCGCCTGGTGGAGACCTTCACGGACCTGCAGCCGGAGATCGTCTGCGATCCGACCATCCTGTGGCCGGTGGAGAACTACGGGGAAAAATGCCAGGATGACTATGTACGGAAGCACAAATGCCTGCTGATCTACTCCTACGGCCTGTCGAAGCGGGAGGTGGAGGAGATCCGCAGATACGCGAAGGCCAGGGGGCTTAAGACCGTGGCCTGCTGCTTCCACCACCGCTGGTGTGACCACCAGGTCGAGTGCGGGCCGCTCGCCTTCCCCGACCTGATCCGCCAGTGCAAAGAGTACTACACCACGACCTTCCACGGGTCGATCTTCGGCATGCTGACCCATGCCCGCTTTGTCTGCTGCTCTGAAAATCCCAAGACCCTGGACCTTTTGCGCCAGTACGGTCTGGAGGACCGGCTGATCTCAAAGGCGGACTTCAGCGCCAGGGCCCTGGCGGACCGCTTTTCCGCCAGAATCCCCTATAAAAAGACGGACAGGCTCATCCTGCAGATGCGGGAGGAGTCCCAGAGGAAGCTTGCGGACGCGATCGAAAGGATCCGGCCGGAGGCCGGAGACCCGGGGACAGCCGCAGCGGGAGAGGCCGGGGCCGGAAAGGTTTCCGGGGAGACCGATCCCCTGATCTGCTTCCCCAACCAGTGCACGGGCTGCTTTGCCTGCCGCAGCGTCTGCCGGGAAGAGGCCATCAGCATCGTCACCGACGCCCAGGGCCGGACCCTTCCCTCGATCGATGAGGCGAAGTGCAGCCACTGCGGAGCCTGCAGGGCCATCTGTCCCCAGCGCGGCGCCACCGTATTGCACGAGGCCATGGCCTGCTATGCGGCCAGGGGAAAGGAACCTGATAAGATCGCCGGGTCCTCCTCAGGCGGGATCGCGGCCCTTCTGACCGGGCACTTCATAAAAGACGGAAACATCGTCTACGGCGCCCGGGTCAGCGGCCGGGAGGTCCTCCACGCAAAAGCCAGGACCCCGGAGGAGGCCGCGGCCTTTGCCGGGTCCAAGTATGTCCAGAGCGACATTTCCGCCACCTACGGGGAGATCAGGCAGGACCTGGCCGCGGGCAGAAAGGTCCTCTTCCTGGGCACCCCCTGCCAGGTCGATGCCATGAACCGCTTTTTCGGCAGAAACAAAAACTTCTACAGTGCTGATATCATCTGTCACGGGGTCCCGCCCATGGAGTATCTCCGGCAGCACCTGGCGGATGTCACTCAGGGCAGGGACTTCGACCGCTTCCGCTTCCGGGGCCAGCCCGACGATTTCACCCTCAAGGTCTATGACGGCGCGGACACGGTCTACTCTCAGCATGAGACCGGGGATATCTATTTCCACGCCTTCCTGACCAGCATGACCTACCGGGAGAACTGCTACAACTGCAGATATACCCGCGCCAGCCGGCCGGGCGACCTGACCCTGGGAGATTTCTGGGGCCTGGACCACAAGACCCTGAAAAATACCTACGACGGAAATATCTCGGTCGTCTTCGTCAACACCGAAAAGGGGAGGGAGCTCTTTGAAGCGATCCGCCCCCTCCTGGTCTGCGAGGAGCGCCCGGCCGCCGAGGCCGTCGCCGGCAATCCCCAGCTGCGCAGGCCCTCCCTGCGGCACAGAGACCGCAAGGCCTTCATGGCCTCCTACATGGAAAAGCATGACTTCAGGGCCGCCGTGGCGGCGACAGGACTTCAGCGGGAGATGAAGCGCCTGCAGTTCGGAAGGACCGGCAGGGGAAAGCTTTACGTGCGGGTCAAGAAGCTGTGGGAAAAGCTCATGTGACTGACAGCTGACATCTGACCCGTCCGCGCCAAGGGCAGCCGTGCCCGTCGGACAGTCTTTTCCGGCACTTTCAGGACCCGCACCCGAGTCTTGTGCCCCGCGTGCGGGTTGACATGTCCTGTTTTCCAAAGACATGTCAGCGTCTTCCAACAGCTTTGCCAGGCAAAGATGTTCCGCACGAGTGTGCATCCAACAATACAGATTTGTGATAAACAGAAAAATACAAAAATTTCCATCATGATCAATAAGCTGCTGAACAGATACCGGTCGATCCCGGTCGCCGCCAAGGCCTCCATATGGTTTATAGTCTGCAGTGTCCTGCAGAAATGCATATCCATGCTGACTCTGCCGATCTTCACCAGGCTGATGACCACGGAGCAGTACGGCCAGTTCACCGTCTACAATTCTTGGCTGCAGATCTTCACGATCTTTGTCACCCTCAGGCTCAATTACGCCGTGTTCAACAAGGGCATGAGCAAGTTCCGGAAGGACAGGGATGCCTATACATCCACCATGCAGACGGTCACGCTGGGCCTGGCCATGGGCCTCTTTCTGGTCTACCTGGTCTTCCGCAGGCAGATCAATGCCCTGACCGAGCTCCCGACCTTTATCATGGTCGCCATATTCGTGGAGCTCATGTTTACGCCGGCCATCGACTTCTGGACCATCCGCAAGCGCTACGAGTATGTCTATAAGCCGGTCGTCTTCCGGACCCTGCTGATGACGGTCCTCAACGCCGTCCTGGGTGTCGCGGCCGTCCTGATGTCCGAGGAGAAGGGCTATGCCCGCATCCTTTCCTGCGTCTTCGTCAATCTCTGCTTCGGCATCAGCCTCTTTATCTACAACAGAAAAAAGGCGGGGGTCTGGTTCAAAAAGGAATACGCGAAATTCGCCATCATCTTCAACCTCCCCCTGCTCATGCACTATGTCTCCCAGTACATCCTGGACCAGTTTGACCGGATCATGGTGCAGAAGATGGTCAGCATGGCTGCGGCGGGCCTCTATGGTGTCGCCTACAATGCCGGCCTCATCATGAAGATCGTCACCCAGAGCATCAACAATGCCCTGGTCCCCTGGCAGTACGAGAAGCTGGAAAAGAAGGAATTCCGGGAGCTGGACGACGTCCTCTTCCTGATCTTTACGGGCATCGCGGCCTGCGCCTTCGTCTTTTCCACCTTTGCCCCGGAGATCATGCTGATCCTGGCGCCCCGCCAGTACTACGAGGCGGTCTACGTCATTCCCCCGGTGGCCATGGGCCTGGTCTTTTCCTTCATGTATACGGCCTTCGCCAACGTCGAATTTTTCTACGACCAGAACAAGTTCACCATGTACATCTCCATGGCCGGCGCCGCGCTCAACATCGTCCTCAACTATTTCGGCATCAAGCTCTTCGGCTATGTGGCGGCCGCCTATACGACCCTTTTCTGCTACGCCGTATTCGCCCTCTGCCACTACCTCTACATGACCGCCAGCGTCAAAAAGGCCCTGGGCGTGGACCGGGTCTTCCGGTCCGGAAGACTCCTGGTCATGTCCGCGGCCATCCTGGCCCTGACGATCACCATGATCTTTTTCTACGACAAGGCCCTGCTCCGCTACGGCATCAACCTGGTCATCCTGGCCGTCCTCTTCCTCAAGAGAGACCTGATCAAGGAGACCATGGCCAAAATGCGGTCCGCGAAAAAGAAGAAGTAAGCACTGCTGCCGGAATTCAGGCAGACCGGGCGAAACCATCCCTGGTCCCGGTGCCTGTGCACAGAAACGGAGGACCTCAATGATCGGAATCCTGACCTTCCATAAATCCGTCAATTACGGCTCTGTCCTGCAGGCCTGGGCCCTGCAGCACATGCTGACCCTCAGGGGGATCGAATCGGAGATCATCGACTATGAGCCCGCCCGCTACGGGGAGCTCTACGATGTCTTTCTGGGGCCCGGCACCCCGCGCTTTCTGATCAAAAACCTCAACCGGGTCCCCGTCATGCGGATCCTGAGCCGGCAGAAAGAGAGCTTTGCCCGCTTCCGCAGGGACCATCTCCGCATCAGCGAAAGGTCCTACGGCCCTGCCGACCAGGAGGCCATCGGCCTCCGGCCCTACGACGCCATCATCACGGGGAGCGACCAGATCTGGAACACCGGCGCCAGCGACGCCGACCCGGTCTACTTCCTTCCCTTCCCCACACCCGGCAGAAAGGCGGCCTACGCCGTCAGCCTCAACACCGGCTCCCTGGGGACCGGCCCGGAATCGGAGACCTACAGGGACTGGATCCTGGACTACGACTACCTCTCCTGCAGAGAGCAGAACGGCGTCGACATCCTCCACGGCCTGATCGGGGAGGACAGACAGGTCGACCTGGCCCTCGACCCCACCCTCCTCCACAAAAAGAAGGAGTACGCCCGGGTCACGTCTCCCAGGCGGATCCGGGGAAAATACATCTTTCTCTACTATGTCTGGTACAATGAATCCGTCGTCCGGGCCGCCCGGACCATAGCGAAGAGGACCGGCCTGCCCGTCTATACCATCGAAATGGCCAAGGGAGGCCGGGCCTACCTGCGCCTGATCAAAAACGGCATCCGCCCGGTCACCAGGACCCTGGCCCCGGGCGACTACCTCAGCCTCATCCGCTATGCCTCCTACGTCGTCACCGACTCTTTCCACGGAACCGCCTTCTCCCTGATCTTTGAGAAGCCCTTCGTCTCCATCAATGACGGGGACAGGGACAAAGGCTTCAAGGACGACGTCAGGATCGCCGGCATCCTGGACAGACTGGGGATCCCCGAGCGCTATATCAGCTGCGAGGAGGCGGAGACCTTTGACCTCGACAGACCCGTCGACTACAGGGCGGTCACAGCCGCAAGACTGCGCCTCGCCGCCGCCTCCGCAGACCGCCTCCTGACCGCCCTGAAATGAGTCAGGGGGGGGGACGTTTCAGGCTGACTCATTTTTTTGAGTCAGAGGGGACATTTTCCGGCCGGCGCATTTTTTACATTTGAAAACAGACAGGAGAGTAGAGGTGACTACTACAGGCAGACAGACACAGCTGATCTCGGTGATCATGCCCGTCTACAATGCGGAAAAGACGGTGGAGAGGGCTGTAAATAGTATCCTGCGCCAGACCCTGCAGGAGTTTGAACTGATCATGATCGACGACGGATCCGTCGACGGGACAGCGGACCTGTGCCGTCAGATCCAGGCCGCGGCCCCGGACAGAGTCCGGATCTGCAGACAGAAGAATGCCGGCCCCGCAGCTGCCAGAAACAGGGGGCTCGAAGCGGCCAGGGGCAGCCTGGTCTGCTTCGTCGATGCCGATGACACAGTCAGGCCCGACTTCCTCCAGGTCATGGCTGATCATATAGGGGATGCCGGGATGGCTGTCTGCGGCTACCGGACGATCGAAGAGGGGAGCCAGGCCGGCTCAGACAGCCCGGCCGAAGAAAAGCCCGCCGTCTGCCCTGCCGATTCAGAGTCCGCAGGCCCGGGAGAAGTCCCGGCCGGCCGGGAAAGCAGACCGGGATCAGCCGACAGCCCGGCTGTCGAAGAGTCCGCCCCCGAAGAAGACCCTGCCGCCGCGCAGGTCTGCACCCTGTCCGGCCCCGCCGCCATGCGGCTGGCCGTCACGGACGAGGCCTTCGGCGGCTACCTCTGGAACAAGATCTTCCGCAGGGACCTGATCGAACAGGCCGGGATCCGCTTCGAGCCCGGGATCCATGTCGGAGAGGACCTGCTCTTTGTCGAGCGCTACCTGGCACAGTGTGAAACAGTCCTTATCCTGGACAGGCCGCTCTATGACTACTACTGCGCGGCCGGCTCCATCTCCCATGCCATGAGCCGCAAAAACCTGACCCTGCTCCGGGCCCTGGAAAAGATCCTTCCGCTCTCGGGGGATCCGGAATTCGCCGGAATCATGGCGGTCCGCTACACCAGGCAGTTTCTGGCATTTTATCCATATTTTCCCAAAGAAAAAAAGCTGAAGGGAAGGCTGGACCGCTATCTGAGAAAGACCGGCCTGTCAGGCAGCCAGGTCTTCAGCCGGCTGTCCCGGGACTATAAGGTCAGATATATTCTTTACAGGACCAGCCCGGCCCTCTATACCCTGAGCATGAGAGCCAGGCGGGGGCTGTCCCGGTGACAAAGCGCAAAGACTCCGTCTCAAAATATACGGGAACAGCATATGATCCCGGGAGGCGGGAGGATCGCGGTTTCGCGCTTCAAACCCTGGAATGTGATCGCAGGAGGTCACGCCGGCACCCGCCGGGGCCTTTTGTCTTGCAGATAAACGGCGGTTCCGGCAGGCCGTAAAACAGCCGGCGAAAATCTATATTAGGAGAGGAATTAAGTTTTATGAAAAGAGAAAGTGGAATCCTTTATCCAGTGTCATCCCTGCCGTCAAAGTTCGGGATCGGATCTTTTTCAAAGGAAGCATACGAGTTTGTAGACTTCCTCAAAGAGTCCGGTCAGTCCTACTGGCAGGTCCTGCCCCTGTGCCAGACCGGCTTCGGCGATTCGCCCTACCAGTCCGTCTCCTCCTTCGCGGGCAACCCCTATTTCATCGATCTGGAAAAGCTGATCGAGGAAGGGCTCCTGACCTGGGATGAAGTCAACCGCTTTGATTTTGGCTCTGATCCGGAAAAGGTCGATTACGGCGCCCTCTACAACAACCGCTATGAGGCCCTCAAGATCGCCTTTGACCGCTTCCGCGCGCTCGAAAACGCCAGGAGCCACAGTGCCTACCACGAGGAGTACCAGACCTACCTGGAAAAAGAGCACTACTGGCTCTTTGACTATGCTCTCTATATGGCCCTCAAGAAAAAATACGAAGGGAAGTCCTGGATCCAGTGGAAGGCAGGAGAGCGGCTCCGCGACAAAAAGGCCCTGGCCGCGGCTGCCCAGGAGCTGGCGGAGGACATCGATTTCTATCGCTTCCTCCAGTTCCAGTTTGACCGCCAGTGGAAAAAGCTCCACGCCTATGCCCAGGTTCAGGGCATCAAGATCATCGGCGACATCCCCTTCTACGTGGCCATGGACAGCGCGGCGACCTGGGCCCACGCCGACATCTTCAAATTCGACAAGGACCTGGTGCCGTCCGTCGTGGCCGGCTGCCCGCCCGATGCCTTTTCTCCCACGGGCCAGCTCTGGGGCAATCCGGTCTATGACTGGAAAAAGCTCAAGAGGAACGGCTACGACTGGTGGATCCAGCGCTTCGCCCGCAACTTTGAGTTCTACGATGTCGTCCGCCTGGACCATTTCAACGGCTTCGCCGAATACTATGAGGTGCCCTACGGCGACCAGACCGCGGAGCACGGCAAGGTGGTCAAGGGACCCGGCCTCGACTTCTTCAAGGCTGTCAAAAAGAGCCTGGGAGACGTCGACATCATCGCCGAGGACCTGGGCAACATCACGCCCGAGACCGAAAAGCTTCTGGAGGGGACCGGCTTCCCCGGCATGAAGGTCCTCCAGTTTGCCTTCGACCCCAGCGAATCCAGCTACTACCTGTCCTACAACCATGTGAAAAACGCGGTCGTCTACACAGGGACCCATGACAATACGACAACCCGCGCCTGGATCGAACAGTGCAGCGACCACGACCGGGACTTCGCGAGACGCTTCATCCACTCCGAGTACACGGACTACGGCGCCTTTACCTGGGACTTCATCCGGGAGGCCTTCCGCAGCGTCTGCGACCTCTGCATCGTCCCCATCCAGGACTTCCTGGTCAAGGGAGAGGAGTCCCGCCTCAACACACCCGGCACGGCCCAGGGCAACTGGCAGTGGAGGGTGGTCCCCAACCTGCTCTCTCATGAGCTGGCAAAGAGCATTTATAACCTGACAAAAACCTATGGAAGGCTGCCCAAGCCTGATCCGGAGGACAAGAAACAGGCCTGATCCCGCATCTGTCCGGGAGGACAGAGGGGAAAAGACGGATCCACCAGCTATATCGTCAGACGGAGAGAAAAAATGCTCCCGCGGATGTAGAAGCTGGCGGAGTGAAAACAGGAAGAGGGGGCGGTACCGGAACCGTCCCCTCTTTGTGTCTGAAGGAATTTCAGATACCGAAAGTATTAAGAAGCTGTTGATGTCAAAAGTCTCCTGTGGCACATTGGGGGGACTTTCCTGAAAAAGCACCGTTTGGCCGTGACATCAATCTAAAAAGGAATCTATTGAGAAAGGAGTTTTACATGGACATTCAAATTCTCTTGTTCCTTCAGAACTTCCGCGAGGGAGCCGGAGGGATTTTTACAGCATTTTTCAAGAAGATGACCTTCTGGGGGGAGCTGAACACGGTCATCCTGCTGATGGCCGTCCTCTACTGGTGTATCGACAAGGAGCTGGGAACCTATGTGATGATGGGATGGAGCGGGAACCGCCTGGTCAACGGGGCCATGAAGGTGACCGTCTGCGCCTACCGGCCCTGGATCCGGAGCGCGAAGATCCTGCCGGAGGCATCCGCGAGGACGACGGCCACCGGCTATTCCTTCCCCAGCGGCCATACCATGAATGCCGCGTCTGTCTACGGAGGCTTCGCGGTCCGGCCGGATATGCCCAAAGCTTTCCGCATCCTCTGCGGCATCCTGGTGGCCCTGGTGGCCCTGAGCCGCAATTTCCTGGGCGTCCATACACCTCAGGATGTACTGATCGGAGCCGCTGCCGGACTCCTGGTCATGCTGCTGACGTATTTCCTGCATGACTGGATCTGCCGCCATCCCGAAAAGATCGCTCTCGTCGTCTGTGCCGGCCTGGTCCTGGCCGCGGCGATCTGCCTCTACGCGGGCCTCAAGCCCTATCCGACCGACTATGACGCGGAGGGAAAGCTCCTGGTCGACGGCGCGGTCATGGCCAGAGATACCTTTAAGGGAGCCGGCTGGACCATGGGTTTTCTGGCAGGATGGTATCTGGAGCACCGCTTCGTCGGCTTTACGACCCGGATCAACGGCAGGCAGAGGCTCAACCGCCTGGCGGCGGGCTTTATGACCTTCTACCTGGTCAGCCAGGTCCTGGTCCCCATGGTCTCGGGTGCCCTGCCGGGATTCTCCGGCCCGCTGGTGTCCTGCTTTCTGCAGATGCTGTATATCACCTTCCTCTTCCCGCTGCTGGCCCGGCTCTTTGAAAAGGCGTGACCTTTCCGCCGCCAATACGATTCCCCGGAAAATCCCGGACCCTGCCTGCAGGAAGCCGGTCGATTTTTCGGGGATTTTATCTGTTGACAGAGGAATCAAGCTGTTGTACAGTACGATTGTATACATGTACGCAAAGGGTTTGTTGAACATATGGACGGGTTCTGTATAATAGAGAAAGATCCTATGTCCGACAGATCGGCTCAGTTAAGGAATCGTATGCAAAAAAAACAGCATTTCTCTAAAAGATTTCATGGATTTTTTTATAAGCCCTGTTTATAATGAGGAATGATAATTTTGCAGGTATGGATTGGCGGACAAGGCAGACCGCCAGAGAGGAGAGTACATGCCCCAGAGAACTGACATCCATAAGGTATTGATCATCGGCTCGGGCCCGATCGTTATCGGCCAGGCCTGTGAGTTTGACTACTCGGGGACGCAGGCGTGCAAGGCGCTTCGCAGCCTTGGCTATGAGATCGTGCTGGTCAACTCCAACCCGGCTACGATCATGACGGATCCGGAGATGGCGGACCGGACCTATATTGAGCCCCTGAATGTGGACAGGGTCACACAGATCATCAAGAAGGAGAAGCCGGACGCTCTGCTGCCCAACCTGGGCGGACAGTCTGGCCTGAACCTCTGCGCGGAGCTCTACAAGGCGGGCGTGCTGGATGAATACGGCGTCAAGGTCATCGGTGTCCAGGCGGATGCCATCGAGCGCGGCGAGGACCGGATCGAGTTCAAGAAGACAATGGATATGCTGGGCATCGAGATGGCCCGCAGCGAAGTCTCCTACAGTGTGGAGGAGGCCCTGGAGATCGCTGACAGACTGGGCTATCCTGTCGTTCTCCGCCCCGCCTATACCATGGGCGGCGCCGGCGGCGGCCTCGTATATAATAAAGAAGAATTAAAGACAGTCTGCGCGCGCGGCCTGCAGGCTTCCCTGATCGGCCAGGTTCTGGTCGAGGAGTCCATTCTGGGCTGGGAGGAGCTGGAGCTCGAGGTCGTCCGCGACAAGGACAACAACATGATCACGGTCTGCTTCATCGAGAACGTGGATCCCGTCGGCGTGCACACAGGCGATTCCTTCTGCACGGCGCCCATGCTGACCATCGATGAGGACCTGCAGAAGGAGCTGCAGACGCAGGCCTACAAGATCGTCGAGCACATCGGCGTCATCGGGGGTACCAACGTCCAGTTCGCCCACGATCCTGTATCCGGGCGTGTGATCGTCATTGAGATCAACCCCCGCACCTCCAGGTCCTCCGCCCTGGCCTCCAAGGCGACCGGCTTCCCCATCGCCCTGGTCTCCGCCAAGCTGGCGACCGGCCTGACCCTGGCGGACCTCGAGGACTCCCGCTTCGGCACTCTGGACAAATACGTTCCCACCGGCGATTTCGTCGTCGTGAAATTTGCCCGCTGGGCATTTGAAAAATTCAAGGGCGTCGAGGACAAGCTGGGCACCCAGATGAGGGCTGTCGGCGAGGTCATGAGCATCGGCAAGACCTACAAGGAGGCCTTCCAGAAGGCCATCCGGTCCCTGGAAAAAGGCCGCTACGGCCTGGGCCATGTCAATGGCTACGACGAAATGCCCCTGGACGAGCTCCGCAAGCTCCTGATCAATGTCTCCTCCGAGCGCCACTTTATCATGTATGAGGCCCTGCGCAAGGGCATGACCGTAGACGAGATCTTTGAGATCACCAAGGTCAAGCACTACTTCGTCCAGCAGATGAAGGAGCTGGTCGAGGAGGAAGAGGCCCTCGTGAAGGAATTCAAGGGCAGAGTCCCCTCTGACGCAGCCCTGATCCGGGCCAAGAAGGACGGCTTCTCCGACCACTACCTGGCCCAGATCCTCGAGGTCTCCCAGGATGAGATCCGCAATGCCCGCGAGGCCCTGGGATGCACCGAGAACTGGGAGGGCGTCCATGTCAGCGGCACCCAGGACAGCGCCTACTACTATTCGACCTACATCGGGGAGGACAAGAACCCCATCCGTACCGAGAAGCCCAAGATCATGATCCTGGGCGGCGGCCCCAACCGCATCGGCCAGGGTATCGAGTTCGACTACTGCTGCGTCCACGCGGCCCAGTCCCTGCGCAAGCTCGGCTTTGAGACCATCATCGTCAACTGCAACCCCGAGACCGTCTCCACGGACTACGACACCTCCGACAAGCTCTATTTCGAGCCCCTGACCCTGGAGGATGTCCTCTCGATCTACAGAAAAGAAAAGCCCGTCGGTGTCATCGCCCAGTTCGGCGGCCAGACCCCTCTGAACCTGGCCTCCAAGCTGGAGA
>CAMNFJ010000026.1:0-22023 GCA_946536955.1 uncultured Lachnospiraceae bacterium | reverse complement strand
CCGCCATAAATCCCCGAAAAGGATTTCTTTCAATCCTCATCCTCTTCCGCGGGATCCTCTTCCGACTGGGCTCTGCCGCGGATGGTCTCCGGCAGCAGGGCAGACAGCACGATCCTGTCATTTTCCATCACGATCACCGACTTGGTCTTGCGGCCCTGGGTAGCGTCAATGGTGCGCCCGTCCTTTCTGGCATTGGAGACAAGCCTGCGCATGGGCGCGGAGTCCGGGCTCACGATCGCGATGATCTTGCCCGCGTTGACTATATTTCCGAACCCGACATGTATCAGTCTGCTGCCAGCCATTGCCCTTCAATCCTTCCCGCCTTGTCCGCCTTTCGACAGATCTTCTTATTCGATATTCTGGACCTGCTCGCGGATCTTCTCGACCGAGGTCTTGAGCTCGATCGCGTGGTCGGAGACCTCCCGGTCATCCGACTTGGACAGAATGGTGTTGGATTCCCTGTTCATTTCCTGAGCGATGAAATCCAGCTTCCTGCCCACACTGCCGCCCCGGCCGAGCTCCTCCTTCACAGCCTCGATGTGGCTGCGCAGGCGGACCAGCTCCTCATCCACACAGACCTTGTCCGCGTAGATGGTCACCTCCTGGGCGATCCTCGACTCATCGATATTGGAAGCCTCCAGAAGCTCCGCGACCTTTTCCCTGAGAGACCTCCTGTAGTCCTCGACCAGGCCCGGGGCCCTCTCCTCTATAAAGGCCACATGCTCCAGCATCTCATCCAGCTTTTCCGTCAGGTCCGTCCGGAGGAACTCGCCCTCCCGCACCCTGGCAGCATCAAACATCCGCGCAGCGTCCCGGATGACCTTTTCCAGGTTCTCCCAGATCCCCTCCGGATCCGCCGGCTCCTCCTCCATGGTGACCACGTCGGGAAACCTGGCCAGGGAGGAGACACGGATATCATTCTCGATCCCGAAGTCCTCGGACATTTTCTGAAAGATCTTCCAGTACTCGCCGGCGATCCGGTCATTGTACTTGACGGTCATGTTTGACTCCGTCAGATCCTCCCAGGAGATAAAGACATCCACCTTGCCGCGGAGCATGTGCTTTTTGAGCTCCGCGCGGATCTGCGCCTCCAGCTGGTTCAGCTGCCGGGGCATCTTGATCCCGATATCCAGATAGCGGTTATTCACCGACTTTATTTCCACTGCGATCCGGAAGGAGTCATTCTGCATCTCGCTCCGTCCGTATCCCGTCATACTTCTGATCATATGAAGTTACCCCCATTGACGAGCCGAATATAATGAAATGGTCTGCATTCCGCCCCGGAAAAAGAAAAATATGCTCCGGCGCAAAAGACACCGGAACGCTTCAGGGCATAGTAAACCAGTAACCATTATATCATTCTCCCTTCAACCGTCAAGGAAGTTCTAGGCAGGAGAATGTCGAAATTCTCAAACAGTTACAGTCACGCCCTATCGATGGCGTGAACTGTAACGTTGCGCGCGGCGATAACAATGCGAGCATTGTAAAAGCTGCGCATTGTCAATACGCTTCGCGTGCGCCGCGCTCCGTTCAACTCGGGTTTTTGCGCTGAGAATCGCGCAAAAACGCCTCGCGTTTCAGGTGGGTCTGAACTGTAACCTCAAACAAAGTCCCTTCCCTGCGTTTATGATGGAGGAATCTTTTTTCCCGCCGGCTGATATCGCCAGTCTCTTTGCCGGGACCAATGATCGCAAACTGTGGAAAAAGCTGTGGAAAAAAGCCCTGTGTTTTGTCTTTCAGCCATCAGGGAAGAAGTGATATACTACGGTAAAAGCTCCGGTCACGCGGCCTGGAGCGTCGCATGACCGCATGCAGACGCACACGGGCATTGACCGGGCCATGAAACCACTGTACAAAACCATTAAACAAAACTACTATATACGAAACTACTCTATACGAAACTACTCTTTCAGGAACCAACGTGAAGAACTAACGGAGACAAAACATGGCATTTGACGGTATCGCAGTCGCCGGCCTCTGCAGAGAGCTGCAGTCCTCTCTCACCGGCGGACGTGTATATAAAATCGCACAGACAGACAAAAACGAGCTGGTGCTCACCATCCGGCCCGCCGCAGAGCGGGGCGGGGGCCAGGTCCGCCTCTATCTCTGCGCGGACCCCTCCCTCCCCCTGGCCTACCTGACCCGGACCAGCCGCCAGGCCCCCCTGCAGGCCCCGGCCTTCTGTATGCTGCTGCGCAAGCACCTGCAGAACGCCAGGATCCTGTCCATCGAGCAGCCCGGCCTGGAGCGGATCCTGCGGATGAGCTTTGAGCACCGCAACGAGATGGGCGACCTCTGCACCCACGTCCTGGTCATCGAGATCATGGGCAAGCACAGCAACATCATCTTTCTCGACGACAAGGACATGATCGTGGACAGCATCCGCCACGTCTCGTCCCTGGTCAGCTCCGTGCGCGAGGTCCTGCCCGGGCGGACCTATTTCATCCCCGACACCCAGTCCAAAAAAGACCCCCTCGCGGAGACCAGGGAGGGCTTTTTCAATGTTCTGGACAATGGCCACATGGACGTGTCCAAGCTCCTGGTCAGGTCCTACACGGGTTTTTCACCCGCGGCGGCCCAGGAGATCGCCCACCGGGCCGACCTGACCCAGGACCGGTCCGCCGCCCTGCTGGCCCCGGAGGAAAAGGATGCCCTCTGGAAGCATTTTTCCCGGCTGATCTCTGATATTCAAGAGGGGATCTTCCATCCGGTCATGTACTGCCGCAAAGGAGAGGGCGGCGCGGCCGGGGCCCCGGTCGAATTCTCCCTCTTCCCCCTCAGCCACTACGCGGACTGCCTGGAGGTCCCCTACGACTCTCCCTCGGAGCTCCTGGAGGACTTTTATGCCAGAAAAAATCTCTACACCCGGATCCGCCAGCGGTCGGCCGACCTGCGCCACATTGTCCAGACCATCCTGGAGCGCGACGTCCACAAGTACGACCTCCAGTGCCGGCAGATCCGCGACACCGAGAAAAGGGACAAGTACAAGGTCTACGGCGAGCTCCTGACCGCCTACGGCTACTCCATACCGGCCGGGGCCAAAAGCTGCGAACTCGACAACTACTACACGGGTGAAAAGATCACGGTCCCGCTCGACCCGACCCTGACTCCCCAGCAGAATGCCCAGAAATACTTTGACCGCTACGCCCGCATGAAGCGGACCAACGAGGCCCTGACCCGGCTCACGGTCGAGGTCAAGGCCGAGATCGACCACCTGCGCAGCATCCAGAACGCCCTGGAATTCTCCACGACGGACGGAGACCTGTCCCAGATCCGGCGGGAGATGGAGGAGAGCGGCTTCCTGCGCCGCAAGTACACGGGCCGCAAAAACGAGACCAAAAAGGGACGCGCCCGCGCCCCCCAGAGCAAGCCCCTCCATTACATCAGCAGCGACGGCTACGATATTTACGTCGGCAAAAACAACACCCAGAACGACGAGATCACCTTCCGCCTGGCAGACGGCCGCGACATCTGGTTCCACGCCAATGACATGCCCGGCTCCCATGTCCTGCTCCGGTCGGGAGGCCGTTCCATGGACGAGATCCCCGACCGGGCCTTCGAGGAGGCAGCCGCCCTGGCCGCCTGGTACTCCAGCGGCCGCAGCCAGGGCAAGGTCGAGATCGACTACCTGGAGCGCAGGAATGTAAAGAAGCCCTCCGGGGCCGCCCCCGGCTTCGTCGTCTACTACACCAATTACTCCATCCTGGCAAAGACCGACATCACCGGCCTGCAGGAGGTCAATGACTGATAATCAGGACAGCCAGTGTAGCCTTTTGAGCAGGCCCGCGATCGCGCCCCCCTTGGGCAGGCCCAGGATGTCCTCCTCCGTGAAGCCGCCCAGCCGGATCAGGATAAAGAAATAGACCGGAACCGCCGCCAGGATGGCCGGGATCACAGCGATGAAATTGCTCAGGTATTCTCCCCGGAAACCGGAGAGAAGGCGGAAAATGCCCTGGTGGATGCCAAAGGCGGCCGCGCCCATGACCGCGGCGCTGACCAGGGGCTTGCCGTAGACCTGCCAGCCGTCCACCCTCAGGTCCAGGTAGTGGCGAAGGAAGATCTCATTGAGGGCAAAGATGATCGCCGCGTAGAGGACGCTGACCAGGACCATGGCATAGATCCCCCAGTCCGTGAAACGGAGCAGGAAGGCCAGGACTGCCGTCTGGATGATCAGGGAGATTCCCGCGCTGACGATGGGCAGGTTCATCTTTCCGATCGCCTGCAGGACCGCGTTGGTGATGGTCCCCACCGACAGGAAAATGACCGTGACCGCCTGCAGGGCCAGCAGGAGGGAGGCCAGGTCCAGGGTATCCCACTGGGGGAACATGAGCATGGTGACCGGCCTGGCCAGGACCATGAGCCCGACCGCGCAGGGGATGGAAATGATCAGGGCCATGCGGGAGGCATTGACCGCCCTGCGCCTGGTCTCCCTGAGGTCCCCCGAGGCATGGGCCATGGAGATATTGGGGATGATGGCCGCCGAGACCGCCGTGGCCACCGAGATCGGGATATTGGTGATGACCACCGCCTTGTTGGAAAAGAGGCCGTAGACCGTCGTGACCGCGGGCTCCGGCAGGCCCCGCCCCCCGATCAGCATCCTCAGATAGACCATCTGGTCCAGGGTCGTCGTGAGATTGAGGATAAAGCTGCTGACGATAAAGGGCGTGATCACCAGGATCGTGCTCCGCATGATCGACGCATAGGCCTGGACCCGCCCCCTGTCCCGGCTGACCCGGCCCAGATAACGGCGCCTGTGTCTGAAATAGGCGGCCGCCATGAACAGGAGGGCCGTGGCGACGCCGCTCCCCGTTCCGAGAGCGCTGCCCATGGCTCCCCGCACAGCCCTGTCCGTCTGCGTGGCCGACAGGGCGGCCGTGCGGATCAGGAGGGTCGCCGCCCCGATGCTGACTGCCGCGTTGGCGATCTGCTCCAGGATCTGGGAGACCGAGGTCTGGACCATGGACTGGTTGGCCTGGAAATATCCCCGGACCGCACCCAGGATGCCAAAGAGAAAGACGGTCGGCGCGAAGACCCGCAGGACCGGGACCGCGTTGGACGGCACCAGGAAGGGAGCTCCGAAATAGAGCAGAAGGCTCCCCGCCGCGCCCACGACCAGGGAATAGGCCAGGGCACAGTGGAAGGCCCGCTGGGCATTCCTGTACTCTCCCACCGCGATCTTGGTCGACATCTGCCTGGAAATGGCCGCCGGCAGGGAGTTGGACGACAGGATCAGGATGATCATATATATATTGTAGGCCGCCCCGTAATAGCCGTTGCCCTCATCCCCGATGATGGCTGTGAGGGGCGCCCGGTAGAGCAGGCCGATGATGCGGACGACGATCGTCGCGATGGCCAGGATCCCGGCCTGGACGGCGATCCCGCCGCCCGGCGAGGACTCCGACTCAGCCTCCGCCTCCACGGCGGCAGGCCTTTTGTCTCCCCTGTCCGCCGCATCCGTATAAGCCCTGTCCGGTCTTTTTCTGCTGTTCCTTCTGTCTCTTGCCATATCCGCCTCTCAAGCACCTCTGTCCCCCGGGGACCTGTCTGTCTGTTTTGCTTTTTACCGCAACACTATAACAGCTTGTCCCTCAAAAATCCAGTCACATTGCCCGCCGTAATTCAGCCGTGATCAGCCCTAGTTCCGTTGCCAATGCTCCGTGATCCCGGTCCCGCGGGAAAGCATTTTCGACGATAAACTCCGGCAGCATCCAGCCATGGGCAGGACCCGCCGCGCTTCATGCTCCCCGCCCCCTGCAGGACGGGGGATTTTTGCAAAAAACGTGGATTTTTCAAAAAACAGAGGATTTTTTCAAAAAAATGCGGCGGGACCTGCATCCCGCCGCATCTTTCATTCCTTTACCGGAAATCAGTCTTCTCAGATTTAAATCAGTATTTCTTTTCCGAAAACTCTTTTCCGAAAACTCTTTTCCCGGAATCTCTCCGCCAGAAAATCTCTCCTTCAGAAAATCTTTCCGCCAGGAAATCGCTCCGTCAGAAAATGTCTCCGTCGGGAAATCGCTCTTCCCGTCAGCCGATCAGCCAGTCATACATCTCCTGATACTTGGCCGCGGACTGGGCCCAGGAGAAGTCTGCCTTCATGGCGCGCTCGACCATCTTGTTCCACTCGAGACGCTTGTCATAGTAGACCTGCTCCGCATAGCGGATCGCGTGCATCATCTCGTGGGCATTGTAGTTGGCAAAGGTGAAGCCTGTGCCGGTCCCCTCGAACTCATTGTAGGGCTCGACCGTATCCTTGAGGCCGCCGGTCTCGCGCACGATCGGCAGTGTGCCGTAGCGCAGGGACATGAGCTGGGAAAGTCCGCAGGGCTCAAACAGGGACGGCATGAGGAAGGCGTCGGAGGCCGCGTAGATCTTGTGGGACAGCTCGTCCGAATAGTAGATATTGGCCGAGATCTTGTCGTTGTACTTCCAGTCGAAGTAGCGGAACATGTTCTCGTAGCGCTCCTCGCCGGTGCCCAGGACCACCATCTGGATGGCGTCGAGGGACAGGATCTCCTCCAGGACATAGGCGATGAGGTCGAAGCCCTTCTGGTCCGTCAGTCTGGAGACGATACCGATCATGAAGCACTTCTCGTCGACCTTGAGCCCCAGCTCCTTCTGCAGGGCCAGTTTGTTTTTGACCTTCATCTTGCGGAAGTTGTCCACGGTATAGGGCTGCGGGATCTTCTTGTCATTGTCCGGGGAGAAGTCGGTGTAGTCGATACCATTGATGATACCGCGCAGGTCGTGGCTTCTGGCATTCATCAGCCCGTCCAGGCCCTCACCGTAAAACTGGGTCTTGATCTCCTCCGCATAGGTCGGGGAGACTGTGGTGATGGCATCGGCATAGACCAGACCGCCCTTGAGGAGGTTTGCATCCTTGTAGGCCTCCAGCTTGTCAGGCGTGAAATAATAGCCGGAAAGTCCGGTGATATCCTCCACATCGCGCACATTCCACTTGCCCTGGAACTTCAGGTTGTGGATCGTCATGACAGACTTGATGCCCTGGTAAAATTCACTTCCCGCGAAACGCTCCTTGAGATAGACGGGGACCAGACCGGTCTGCCAGTCGTGGCAGTGGATGAGGTCGGGGCGGAAGTCGATCGTAGGAAGGGCGGACAGGGCTGCCTTGGAGAAGAAGGCGAAGCGGGTGATCTCAAACAGGGGGTCGTCGGTATAGGGCTTATCGCTGGTGAAGAAACCTTCGTTGTCGATGAAATAGAACTTGATGCCCTCCACTTCCGCCTGCAGGACGCCCACATATTCGCTCTTCCAGTGGAAATCCATGTAGAAGTGAGTGACATATTCCATCTTGTCCTTCATTTCCTGCTTCATGCAGGAATACTTGGGCATGATGACCCTGACGTCGTAATACTCCTTGTCCAGTTCCTTGGGCAGAGAACCGACCACGTCCGCCAGACCGCCGGTCTTGATGAAAGGAACGCCTTCTGATGCCACAAAAAGAATCTTCTTCATATCCTATAACCCCCTGATACTGTGTGAGACTTGGGTGATTAAATGATAGGCTGCGGTCCGGATCACAAACAGCCGCAAACAATCAACAACAACATAAAGTTATTATACCCTATTTATAGGAGATTTGCACAAAACTTTTTATAAAACCCGCTATTTTTCCAGACACCGCCGTTCAACCCGGGGGTTCGCGAAAAAAAACAGAGCTTCGCATTGTCTAAAAAAACACCCCGCGCTTCAGGCAGGTCTGAATTGTAACCCGGCCGCGCTTCAGGCAGGTCCGAACTGTAACCCGCCGTTTCCTTCCGCGCCCCTCAAAAAAGACGGCATCCAGGGACCGGGTCAGATACAGTTTTCGCCGGGATTCCGGCCGGCTGCGGCTTCCAGAACCAGAGGTCTTTCCGGAGACTGCCCGCAGAAGACCAGGTACCTCTTGAGCGCCGCCTCCCGGATGCCCAGCATCTGCCGGACTCCGGCCGGGTCAGCCCCTGCCCTGAGCAGGGAGACGGCCAGGGAGGACCTCAGGTCCTCCGGCGATACCGGATGTCCGATCCCGGCGGCCGCGGCGTACTTTCTGACTGTCTTCCAGACGGCCTGGCGGGACAGCTCCTTTTTGTCCCGGCCCGGAAAGACCAGACTGGAGGGCCCCTCCGAATCCCTGCGCACCGCATAGACATAGCGCAGGAGAATGGTCCTGGTCCTCTTGCCAAAGGGCACCATCCGCACCCCCTCCCCGCTGGTCCCTTCCGACAGCAGCAGACAGGAGATCTGCAGGTCCAGGTTTTCCAGGCGCAGGCCCGTCAGCTCCCTGACCTTGAGACCGGTCCCGCACAAGAGCTCCAGGACCGCCCGGTCCCGCAGCCCGGCCACCGTTTCCAGGTCCGGAAGTCCCAGCATCCTCTCGATTTCTTCCTCACTCAGAAGACGCGGCGCGCTGTCCTGTCCCTTTTCCATAACTGCTCCCCTTTTTTCCTCAACCTGTTCCTGATCCTGTCCCTGACCTGTATTTTTACGAAGAGTCCCGGCTTCCGGACCAGGACCTCCGCTTTTTATGAAAAATCCCGGCTTCCTGTTCTCTGCCGGCATTTTCTAAAAAGTCCCGGCTTCCGGACCAGGACCTCCGCCGGCATGGCCGGACGCAGGAAGTGCTGCGGATTCCAACTGTCATCCGCAGCACCTAAGTTATCTACTCACTATTATTTGGCGTAATCCGTAACTCTGGACTCACGGATCACATTGACCTTGATCTGGCCGGGATATTCCATATCGGATTCGATCCGCTTGGAAATCTCTCTGGCCAGCAGTACCATATCAGCATCGCTGATTTGCTCAGGAACTACCATTACGCGAACTTCTCTTCCTGCCTGAATGGCATAAGAATTGCTAACCCCTTTAAAACTGTTTGTGATTTCTTCCAACTGTTTCAGTCTTGTCGTATATGCCTCGAGGGTCTCTCTCCTCGCGCCCGGACGGGCCGCGGAGATCGTGTCGGCCGCCTGTACGATACAGGCGATCAGACTCGTCGCCTCGACATCACCGTGATGCGCTTCCACGGAATTGATAACTGTCGGAGATTCCTTGTATTTTCTGCAGAGCTCCGCTCCCAGCTGTACATGAGATCCTTCCATCTCATGGTCCACAGCCTTTCCTATATCGTGGAGCAGGCCTGCGCGCTTGGCAAGGCGTACGTCCAGTCCCAGCTCGCTGGCCAGAAGACCGGACAGCTGGGCAACCTCGATCGAATGCTTGAGGGCATTCTGACCGTAGCTGGTGCGGAACCGCATCTTACCCAGCAGACGCACGAGCTCCGGATGGATCCCGTGCACACCGACCTCGAGAGTGGCGGCTTCGCCCTCTTCCTTGATGCGGGCTTCCACCTCGCGCTGGGCCTTGCCGACCATCTCCTCGATCCTGGCAGGATGGATCCTGCCGTCGACGATGAGCTTCTCAAGAGCCACACGCGCGACCTCGCGCCGGATGGGATCGAAAGCAGAAATGACGACCGCTTCCGGTGTATCATCGATGATCAGGTCGACGCCTGTCATCGTTTCAAGTGTACGGATGTTGCGTCCTTCCCGTCCGATGATCCTGCCCTTCATTTCATCTCCGGGCAGCTGTACGACAGAAATAGTGGCCTCTGAACAGTGGTCCGCAGCACAGCGCTGAATGGCGTTGACCACATATTCCTTGGCTTTCTTGTCTGCCTCTTCCTTGGCCTCCGCCTCGATCTCCTTGATCATCCTGGCGGAATCCAGTTTGACTTCGTCTTCAACAATTTTTAAAAGGTGTTCTTTTGCCTGTTCGGAGGTAAGGCCTGAAATTCGCTCGAGTTCCTGTATACGCTGCTCATTAAGCTGTGAAACTTCCTGCTGAAGCTTCTGCAGTTCCTCTTCCTTTGCTGCCAGACTCTGTTCCCTGCGCTCAAGCTGCTCGACCTTGTTGTCAATCTGCTCTTCCTTCTGCTGGATCCTGCGCTCGTTTTTCTGCACTTCGTTACGTCTGTTCTGGATCTCCTTCTCGAGTTCGTTCTTGGATTTGAACGTCTCCTCCCGGATCTCCAGCATAGCCTCACGCTTTTTGGATTCCGCTTCCCGAAGGGCCTCGTCAATGATCGTCCGGGCCTTCGCATCTGCGCTGTCCACCTTGATCTCATCCTGCTTCCGATGGTTTTCGGAAGTGATATACCAGGTGATGGGAACTGCTGCAGCCAGAGTCAGGATCACTGCGATAATGATTCCTGCTATCGGCATACAGGAGCACCTCCTTATGAAATTGATCTGTATGTATACATCGTCCGGAATTCCACCGGCCTGACCCCTGTTTCCCAGATAAAAACAGGGCCCGGCTGCTTCCGGCAAACGTACTCACAACAGATTAAATTTTAATCTTATTGCGTGTTCATGTCAAGGATAAGTTCCCCCCGAAACAGGGACGGGCGCGGTCGCGACGCTCAGCTCCCCGGCTCACCCCGGCCGGATTGATAGTCACGGGATTCCCATATATAATGGAGGATAGTCTCAAATAACGACTGCACAGCAGGGATCACGGCAGTCCGCAGGATAATCTGTCTGTAGAATGATGCCGGGGGAGAAGAGCTTCCCCGGCATCAGAATGCCATTGCGATACTTTTACTCCTTCCCGACCATGCCGCTCGTCAGAGCGGCACCGCGAGAAGAAAGCCCGGGACGGGTTTCTCCGCTGCGATCACAGGTGCCCGGGCCCGCGGCACAGGCACCTGAGTAAAAAAACGCTATCGAGCGTTATTTTCACTCTTACAACATAAAATATAGAAAAAAGGACTCAGCTATGAATAAAAAAGCCCCGCAGGGCGATGCCCCTCTTGATCTCCTGTACGCCGAACTGGTCCGGGCGACCGGTTCGGACAAGGAAAACTCCATTCTTGACATATGTATCAGCGGAAAACAGAAGGAGATCGCGTCCGTCCCCCTCCGCTACCGCCTGATCGCCCTGGGCTTTGTCAAAAAGCTCTCTCCGGAGGAGGTGAACGACCGCCTTCTGGAAAACGGCTGCCCCCGTCTGTACGCCAGAAGCTACTGGGAGGCCTCGGTGATCTACGCCCTCAGAAAGGGCCTTTCCTATGTCCAATGGAAAGACCTGCTGGCGCAGTGCGATAAGCAGAGAGAGAAAATCGTCTCAAACAACAAGGCCTTTCGCCGCAAATCCATATCACTCGCCGACATCCGCACTTATGTCAACGACAATTCCCTGCAGATAGCGGATTTTAACTCGACCATGCATATGACACGGGAAATAGAGAAAGAACTTGCGGCTCTGGCTTCGGGAAATGAAGGGGGACAGGACTCCGGGCAGGCCGAGTTTCTTGAATTTCTGCGTTCCAACATCGAATCCTTCAGCACTGTGCGGGAAAAGACAAGATACTATTTCTGCAAATACCTTCTGTACGACCTGGACCGCCGGATAAAAATGTGCACGGATCATGCTGATAATGAGGCCAAAAAAGGCCACGAATCTATATATCTCTCTGACGATCCGATTCTCAGTCAGGAACTGGTTGTTTTCAAGGTCCTGACCCCCTTTCGCAGAGTAAAACATCAAAAAAGCAAGATCGTAACAAATCTTGAGAAGGCCGCTTTATCCCTTCGCGAGATTTTTGGCCTCTACAGTTCCTTCTATTTTGACACTCCCTTCTACGATTGGCTCCAGATCCTTGCGGATAACGGCATTGATCCGCTAACACTCTCACCGGAGGACTCAAAAACTCTCGCTAGAGCTGCCCGCAGGGATAAGGCCCGCAGGAACACGGAGAAGCCCACAGACCGTTCAGATCCAATCATCCTTAGTTGGCTGAAAAAAGAAATAGAGTATCCGGAAAATAATTGGAATAAGGAAAAAACCTCCTATCAATCAGGCCGGGGAGGAGAACACTTTCTGCGCAAGGTCCTCCGCGGGACCTTGGACCTAGACCGAACCACCCTGCTCTCCTTCCTTCTCTATTTCGGATCCGAGGCACGATCCGTGATCCCTGCTCCCTACCTCATAAGCCAGGAACGGCTCAATGCCATCCTGGAGGAATCCGGCTTTCCCGCCCTTGACCCCGGCCAGCCCTTTGACCGTTTTGTCTGTGAGTTTCTGGAGTCTGAGGATCCTGAAGCTTTTCTCTTCGATCAGGTAGCGGAAATGGCCCTCTCGGGAAAGAATTTTTATCTTCATCACGCATGGCACCATGCAAAAAGCGGGGAACACCAGTGGCTTGGTTTGATCTGATAGCATACTGCTGTTCCCCACTCTCAGTATGCGCTTTTCTTAAACGGGTTCTCCCCGTCCGTCCCGGTCAAAGTCTTTTGCCAGTACGGGTCCTCCTGGACATAACGGTTATACTTTTCGCACATACTCTGAATGGTTTTTTCGTCCTCTCCGTCAAAATTCGCCAGAGAAGCCCAGCTAATCTTCTTTCCCCCTGTCTCAAAATCCAGGCTGACCCAGACATAAATGGTCCGATGCTTTTCAAAGGAGCGGTCCTTCTCCTCTTCTTCGGTAAAGGCGACATGTGCTTCCTGCATGGGGACCCGGGCTGCTTCCGCATCCTCTATGATGTCCCGGAAGGCCTCCATGCAGGCTGCCGGATCGTCCAGGCTGCACTCATACGCGTAAACGCCGACCTGTTTGTAACGCTTATCATACTCTACGCTGAAAGCTGACTGATCGTGCTGCCGATTCCATTTCTCAGCCCACTGCGGGCCGGGTTCAGAATAGCTATACGCAGGCAGACCATCCTGGAAGAATAAAATTTGTCCGGCATCCGTAACTTGTGAATCCCGAAGCAGGAAATTTTCATCCGGGTTCTGCTCATTGCATACTGAAAAAAAGCGGAGCAGGGGGAGGTCGTTTTCATCCATGAGGGACTCTTCCTGGAAAGTCCCCCTGACAAAGGAAATATATGCTTCTTCCTCCATGGATTTTCGGGCATCCCCGAGGTCCGCACAGGCGACGATTTCCTTCATCACATACAGGTAAACCTTCTTTTCTCCTCTCACCTCAAGCTTATTCAGCATATCCCGAGCGGAAGTGAGGGTATATCCATCCATCTCCAGATCCAGTGAAACATGTCCCTTCCCCCTCTCTTTTACTCTGAGGACTGATCCGGTCAGGCTGCAGTCAGCTATGGCCTTTTCGTCTCCGATTTGAAAGGTCATCCTCTCTCCCAGCCACTCAAGCTCCTCTCTGCACAGATTCTCCAGGGGAATCCTGACAACGATCTCAGCCGGAGAAAACTCTTTGATCCCGATCGCATAGGGAAGTCCCAGCCCATCCAGGCGGTTTTTCATAAGGGTCTGCGCCCCTATCATTTTCACATCGTAACCGGACTGGATCTGTGGTTTCTGAATAGTGGTATAACTCCCGAGTGCGCTGTAGCTGAGATCAATGTACGAATCCCGGATCTCCTCCGAGTTTTTCTGTCCGGTCCCCGGCAGAAGGGCGGTCTCCGGCTGCTCCCAGCGCACTTTCCAGACACAGTCCAGTCCGAAGGAAGCCGGAAGCGGAGCCTCCGTATATTCCCTGTACTCAAGCCGGTCCGGGATCACCGGCACCTCAGATGCTTTTTCCGGATCAGCAGGTCCGATCAGAATACTCTTCCCGTTTCCCTCAGTATATCCCTGACAGAACAGATAGTAATCATTCTTTTCATCGAATGTGATCAGGATCTTTCGACCGGGCTCGTCCAATGTCCCTTTGAACCGCTTGCGCGCCTCTTCTGTAAAAGTCACCCTCACCCCGCTGTCCGTGAATTCCGCATTTTCCACTTCCCGGTCCTGGGCAAAGACACCAAGTCTGTAGTAGCCCTCCTTCTTTCCGCCATTTTCATTCAGATAGGGTGCATCAGGATCCTCAAGGAGTACAACTTCCGATTTGTTCTCATCTCCGCCGCCCTGCTCCCCTTCCGCATGAACCGTATTGCTTTCTTCCCCGACATGATCCGCAGCCCCTCTGTACTCTTCCACATGAATCCTCATTTCCTGTCTGCGCGCGATCGTCACCATTATGTAACGCTCCGGATCTGAACTGCCAAAGACCTTTGCCGGGACCTCAAACCGGATCTTCTGTCCCTCCTTTTCCTCCCAGAGGTAGTTTCCTTTTCCTGCCAGCGCTTCCACACGTTCCCTGGCGACCCTTGCAGAAACCGCATAATCTTCCGGCGTCATATGTCTTCCATCCAGAACCGCCACCTGCGTATCAATAAAATGAAAGAGGATCTGTGTGTGAAAGACCGCAATAAAAACAGTCAGGCATACAAGAAGAACAGCCGCTGCAATGCAGCCAATGCGAACCAGTTTCCTCCTCTGCTCTTCTTTCCTCTGTTTTTCAGCCTCCGAGACCCTCGGATAGAGTTTCTCCAGTTCCTCCCTCAACATCCGCATGTCCGGGATCCTATTATCACAAGCCAGGGCCATCCCGCTGAGCAGAACTTTTTCTGCTCTGGGCGAGATCTCTGCCCCCAGCGCCGAAGGCTGCTCCAATTCATCATAGATCAGCCTGGCCTGGGCATCCTCCGGATCCCGCCCGGTCAGACAGAACCAGAAAAGACTGCAGAGACCATAGACATCGGTCCAGCTGCCCAGGACTCCCTTCTCATCCCTTTGCTCAGGCGCGGAATAACCCCTGGTATAGATGGCGGAATGGGTCCGGTCCTCATTTCCCAGCTCCCGCGCCGCCCCGAAATCGATCAGCTTCAGCGTCCCGTCCGGCAGGACCATCAGGTTGCCCGGGCTGATGTCCCGGTGCAGTACGCCCACGGCATGGATCCGCGCCAGAACCTCCATGACCGGCCCAAAACGCCGCACGACCTTTTCCATGCTCCAGGTCCCGCCATCCATGATTTCTTCCCTGAGTGTCCTCGCGTCCAGGTACTCCATCACGATGTAGGCCGTCCCCTTCTCCTCGAAATAATCCAGGACAGTGACCACCGGCGGCTCCTGCGCAAACTCCCGAAGGATCCTCGCCTCGCGCAGAAAACGCGCCCGGTCCGCCTCAAAGCGGGGCAGGTCCACAGGATCTGCGACAGTGACAGAATAAGCCGCCCCCGCATCCGGAGCACTTTCCACACCTGCCGCTTTCCCTGCATCCTGCCATCTCCGCACACAGATTTCCCGACAGAAGTACTCTTTTACCGCTACTTTCCCGCCGGACTGCATGTGTACAGCCTCATAGGTGATCCCGAAGCCGCCCTGGCGGATCACACGAACCACCCTGTAGCGCCCGTCCAGCACCGTCCCCAGGGGAAGGGCGAGAACATTTTCCAATTCTTCCGTAAATAATTCTGCTTTGGTATTATCCATTTCCGTCCCGGTCTTTCCGCCTGCTGTCATGTTAAAATCCACACTGAAGCTTTGTGCTGCGAGACGGCCCAAAACTCAGGAGTGTTTCCGACCATGAGCTTACGCTCACAAACAAATGTAAATAACTACGCATTGCTCCGCACCCAGGCGCTCCGCAATGCTTTTTTCACTTTATTCTAACAGATTTGACAGCATCCGGCAGGATTCTTTTATCCGGGAATCATCGTCCATCCGAACCTGCCTATCGAAGCGTATCTTTCTTCAACCAGCCTTCCATTCCCCTGAACAGAAACGCATTGCTTCTATTCGGCTTCATTTTTTTATAAAACCCAAAAGCGTCGCGGGGCAGCGTCACATCCTTGTCAATATATTTCGTATGCTTCTCGAGCTCATAATCATAAAGCGGGACTTCGGCCATCAACGCTTCCACATGGTTTTTCCAGAAAAGAGCCGCATCCGGTCCTTCAGGCAGTTCCGTGCGGCTGCATTTACCGAACTCCTCGATCAGCTCATATTTGAGCGTAGCCATCTCTTCCTTAATGGTCTCCATAGCCTCAGTCTCTGACATCCCGGAAACATCAAACGCGTCCCCGACCTTACTGTAAATGATATCGTTCTCGCGCTGATGAGCCATTGCGACAACCTTCGCCCCGGTAGCCCTTGCAACTGCATATACCCCCGGAAACAGTCCGCTGATCAACTGATTTGGGGATTTGTTCCAGGTTCCCTCCGGGTAGATCACGATGCTCGCTCCCTTTTCTATCGCATAGATCATTTTTTCTTTGGCTGCTCTGCGGCTGTCCCTGCTTGTCCTGTCGACGAGGATCATTCCGGCCAGCCAGTTTGTAATACCGTCGAAGCTGTTCATGACAATGGACACACTGCCGTTTAAGAGATAGACCGGCATCCCCGCCGCCATGTAGGCCGCCTCTGCATCCTCTCTGAACTCATGGGTCGATACGAAGATCAAGGGCTCATTTCGCCTGTATTTTCCCCTCGCGACCAGCACCAGACGCCGCCCCAGCGTTTTGGGGATGATAAATCTGAACACGGGATACAAGGCTTTCCGTACGCGTATACCGAATGGCGAAATTGTTTTCTGTGGGTCATTAAGCAGCAGCGGCTCGAGTATCTTGTTGTACATATCGCGCTCCTTTTTCGTGAAAAGGGGAACGGTTTCAACGTTCAAAACCGTCCCCCACGGTTCATGTTCAGGCGCGGTTCTGCTCATAATAATCCTTCAGGAATGCATAGTCCGGCTTTCCGCTCGCCATCATGGGGATCGTGTCGACAATCACCACCTCATCGATCTTCTCATTCCAGTTCAGGAGATTTCCGGCATTGACGGTCTCGAGGATCCGGTCCTCCGACTCCGGCTCTCCCGGAAGGTCCTCCAACTCGATAAAGGCAGTGATCTTTTCAAAGGATCCGGTATAGTCCGTGACGATCAGAGCCGCGTTTCTGATCAGGGGATGCTCTCTGACCTTGGCCTCGATATCATCGACGGGGATCTTGAAATCAAACCTGACCGCCACGCGGGTCGTCCGCCCCGTGATATAGACAAACCCGCTTTCCGAAATATATCCGATATCGTGGGTGTTGAACCAGGTGGAGCCGTCCGGCAGCGTGAGAAATGCCTCCCGGGTCGCCTCCGGCATTCCGTCATACTCCGTGAACAGGCTGTCGCCCTGTTCAATGATAAGGCCTGTCTCGCCGGGTGCTTTGGTCTCCAGGGTCAGGCTGTCCACGACCCGGATGATGGTATTATAGACAGGCCTCCCCGCGCTTCCGAATTCATTTGCGCAGTTCTCGTTCAGGGCGGTGGCGCCGGCCAGCTCGTTCTGCCCGTACCCGTTGCAGATCCTCACCGGGCATCCCTTCTGCCGCCCGATCTCCGTCAGCTCGGTCAGTTCCTTCTCAGACATTTTGGATCCAGCCGCCAGAATGCTCTCCAGGAAGGACAGGTCCTGCACGTCCTCGCTCATAAAGATCATCCGGATGAAAAGAGGAGACGCGAAAACCACCAGCTTCGCCCCCTCTACCAGTCCGTACCGGCTGCGGATCCGGGGGAACTCCCTGACCAGCCGGACCGTGTTGGCGGGCAGAGCCTTATTGCTCTCCCCCCGGTCCAGGATGACCGTGTTTCCGTTGATCAGCGACGTGTACAGGGTCGTGATCAGACCCAGGCCCACCTGAATGGGGATCACCTTGAGGACAACACTGTCCCCGGACAGAAGGTCCGTCCTGAGCACCTTGGCGGCGGCCGCCTCGATGGCGGCATCTGTCAGCGCGATCGGCTTGGGCGTCCCAGTCGTCCCGCTGCTGTTGATGATCGTCGTCACAGGACCGCCCGCAGCGGAGGGGGCCTGCGACATGTCCACACCTCCAACTGCCTGACGACCCGTGCCATGAGTCTCCTGCGCCCCGCTTCCACTGTCTTCAGACGCCCTCATACTCTTTTCGAACAGCGAGACCGTCTCTCCTTTTTCTGCGGCCTCCAGCAGGGCATTGAGCGAAATGCACTTCTCCCTTCTGATGAATCTGCTCGATGTGACCACAATGACCGGCAGTTCATCCGGATTGAAGGCCGGCTCCGCAGGAAGCAGGATCTCATCCATGATAAGTACATCCAGCCTGGAGGAAGCGATACAGTGAGTCAGATAATCCACATCCTTCAGATAATCGATAAATCTGGACACCACCCCGATCTTATTCAGGGCCAGCCATACCGACGCCTCCTCGACCGTCCCGTTGAGCATCATGCCGACCCGCATGCCGGACCGGATTCCACAGCGGGACAGGGCCTCCGCAGTTCTGACGATCAGATCATCCAGCTCGCCATAGCTGTAAGAGCGCCGCAGGTCATCCACGATCAGAGCGGTTTTGTCCCTGTTCCTTTCAGCTGACAGCCTGAACGTATCGTAGAGGTTCTTTCTTTTCTTCATAATACCTTCCTCCTTCCCGTCTTTTGCCTATGCCGGAACGCATAAGCGAATATCCCATTTTGCTCGTTCTGCGAATAATATTATGCCGTATCGGAAATGTAATTCTGTTTTTCCGGAACGGAGGAGGTAATCCTTTGTGAAAAAAAAACGTGCAAATCCCCAAAAACCCGCCCTTGGTTCGAGCCTTGACATATTACTCTCCGATGTTAAAATCTAATTACCTTTCAGGTAATTATTATTTCATTAAAGGAGATGATTTGAAAATCATATATGCTTCCGTCAAAATTGAATCGCAGTGCACCATACTGAAAGAAGCATTGAAACTGTTTGGGGGAAATCGTGTACTTGCAGTCAGTCTCCTTGCACGCGTCAATGCTCTCTATGCTGCGGAATGCATCAGGGACATTATCGTACAGCCCGCTTTTCATTTTCATAATCTTGGAATCAAAGATGGACGGAATCTGACAGGATTGTTTGCTATAGACGTAAAAACCCGAAAAGCCCCGTGGAGGCTCATCCTGCAGCCACTGGATGAAAAAGAAATGCCCTTTGTACCCTGCCACATCGACGAAATATCAGCTACTGTGAAAATCATAAAAATCATGGAGGTCAGCCGACACTATGAGTAATTATTTCGAATATCACGACACTGTCGCCTTCCACCCCGGCTACTACATAAAAGAGATCATAGAGGAAAGAGCCATGACCCAGGAGGAGTTTGCCAGAAGGCTCGGAACGACTCCCAAAACACTCAGCCTGCTGCTCAGAGGTGAACAGAGTCTGTCCGTCGATATTGCGATGAAGCTCTCGCGGCTTCTTGGCACAAGCATCGCATACTGGCTGAATTTACAGAATTCCTATGATGCCCTGACAGCAGAATACAGATCCGATCTGGAACTCGAGGAAGAAAAACAGATTCTCGATATCTTGGACTATGAGGAGTTTACAAATCTCTATTCCCTGCCGGATCCACAGAAAGCCAAGGCGGACCAGATTCTCCGCGTCCGACGCTACCTGGATCTTTCTTCGCTCACTTCATTGAAAAAAAAGGATCTGACAGCTCCCTTCCGCTCATTTGGAGAATCTGTTTCAGAACGGAAAACCATCCGCGCTAATGCCACTGTGCAGATCGCCGTCAATCGAGCCATGGAAATGATCGATCCTGCGGAATCCGGGATTCCTCACTACAGCAGGACCCGATTCAGAAGATATGCACAAAATGCATTGTCCCTGACCAGAGACCAGGATTCAGTCTGCTCTTCACTGCGGCAGACCTTTCTGGAATCCGGTGTGATCCTGGTAATCCTCCCTGTCCTGCCCGGAGCAGAAGTTAGCGGAGCGGTCAGAAAAATAGGAGACCAGGTCCTTCTGCTGATCAGTGAAGACAGCCTTACCTCCGATCTCTTCTGGTACAGGCTGTACAGGGAGATTGGAAACATCCTGTCCGGAGAATACGGAATCACTTTTGAAGGCCTGACAGAAAACAAAAGAGCTCCCGCCTGCAGCTTCGCGGAGGATACGCTCATCTCCCCCTCTCTCTACCGGAATTTCGTCAAAACAGGACACTTTGACACAGCTTCTGTCAAAGCCTTCTCCGACCAGATCAGCCGTACCCCCGGCATCGTTCTGGGGCGGCTAAAGCGAGGCGGGTACCTGGATACATTTGACCAGTCGATGGAACCGCTGATCTGCAGATACACTGTTTGACCGCGGATACAGCCAGATCTGTGGCCTAATAACTCAGGAATCAAAATTTTTCGCATTAAGAGAACTGGCCGGAAGCACCAACATTGTGCTTCCGGCCGATCAATCTTCCGGTTCTCCTGATGGGTCATCAGAATTATCCACGTGAGCCATTCCGATTCACCTGTTGAGTCTGCAGACCCATCCTCATTATTCCATGATGAGTCATCAGAACCGTCCTTAGTAACTCGAACACCTTGAGCTTCAGGCAAGTCTGTACTGTAACACAGAAGAATCCTCAATGACTCATGTGCCCTTGACACCCTTCATGATCTGAAGTTCAATAAGCTATACTTGTGAAAAGACTTTGCAGGCAGGTATTCCTGCGACAGCTGCAGCCACAAATAAGGGAGCATAGCAGTACAAATAACGTCCTCTTGCCTCAAACAAGGAAACAAAAAGTATGATCCCGATCAAGGCCAGGAGCAGCGCGGTACCTCCCCTGTCCAATTCCTTTTTGATTAAGCCAGGTGCTGAAAAAAGAATCATCAGCCAGATCAACTGCATCGCTTGCTGCCAGTATCTATAATATTTTCCATCAGGATAAAAAATATTTCGCACAAAATCCATTGCCCGTCCCTCTGAAGGCGGAATATAGACATAAAATGTCCCTTCTCCTCCCCAGGCAAATGTCCCGCTGTCAAAGTTGATCAATATCTTTCTTGCAAAAAATGTCAGCTGCTCCCCTAAGTTTCTTTTCAGAAGTCTCCTTTTAAAGATCCTCAGCTCATCTTTCGTCTTATGTGTTTTCGAGAATGCGACATCCTTATCACTGTAGCCCCCGTCTGTCTCATCATTCTGTCCCATCATCAAATAGTGGGTCATCGTGAACTCTCTTACATCCTCCTGCGGAATGAAGTGTAGATACCTGGCTGCTTCTGCCCTCAGAAGCATAGGAAGGAAAGCCGCGAGTAAAAACAATCCGGTAAATTGAATAAATGTCTTTCCCCCCACAAGGAGCATGTTGAAATCCATATGCTTCACTTTAGAAAAATCGAAAAACAAAAACTGTGTGATCATAACCGCCATCAGGGTTATAATCGCTGTCGGTTTGATCGTATATCCAACAAAAGACAAACAAACGATCAGAAAAAAGTCCAGCTTTGTTTTGTTGTTCCGAGTATACAGGAAATAAACCGCCGCCGGGAACAAAATGGAAAAAGTGTCCGTATATACAATCAGGATCCAGGGAGAGATAATAATCAGAGGAACACAAATGAACCAGGCCAGGATCGCACACTCATGGTGTCCGGTCCGATTCTTAATTGCCAGCGAAAGAAAAATACAGGACAGATTAACCAGAAGCGCATTACAACTCAGCAGAAATGCATTGCCTTTCAGTCCTATAAACAACGACAGCTTCTTCAAGATTACAATGATAAATGTAATCATAAGATTATTGGGATACCTTGTCATATAGGGAATATCCCTCAACTTATGATTCTTCAGGAAATAGTCTGCATTTTTCATGATCAGGCCAGCGTCCCACCCTGTTTCAAAATGTGCGCAGCGCTGAATCAGAAGCTGAATGAAAAAAAACACTGCGGCGCTCACAAAGAGACCTATATAATATTGGTGTTCCGAGATTCCAACATCGGTCTTATGGCTGTGCTGCCTGGTCTTCCCGGCTTTTACTTTTAAACGATACCGGAAAATGATAAAAAATGCCGCTATGATCAGAACTGAACACCAATCCGGAAGCAGCATAGAAATCTTCTGACTGTAATCAAGATGTGAAAAGAATGTGAGAGTGATCAGTATATATAAAAAAAGTCCACCATAGACAAAGCGGACAGTTCGCCGTAAAAATTGCATTTCCGTTTCTTCCTCAAGCTTGAACAGTGCAAGTGCCTTCCCTAATACTATACCATAGTTGTCCATTCATTCCCACCCTCGCGCGTGATAATCTATTCTCCCGGGCAATTACAAGTTACCATTCACAGTGTTTTTAATGTATCAATGCTTCCTTAGAACAGTATTTTTCATTGACTAGTACTTTCCCAACCAGTTAGACTATACATCCGAATAGCCCTATGGTTGAATGA
>CAMNFJ010000025.1:0-22457 GCA_946536955.1 uncultured Lachnospiraceae bacterium | reverse complement strand
GGACAGGCACTGTGTCACAGTACTGTGACACAGTGCCTGTCCCCCTGTCACACCCGGTCCTCTGTTATACCCGAAACTCAATTCCACATCAAAAAAGATAATCCGCCAGGACATAATTGCTGATATCCGTCCCCCTCTCCGTGAGCCGGATCCCTTCATCCGTCCTCTCAACCAGTCCCTGCGATTCATGCTTTCGGATCATCTCTCCATAGACCTCGTCCAGCGGTCGGCCAAACCGCGTTTTAAAATCCTCCGGGCTGACACCTCCGGTCATCCGCAGGCCCAGAAACATAAACTCCTCCATCTTTTCCTCTGTTTCCAGGCGGTGGACATCCCTGCGGATTCCGGGTCCGGCCGGACTTCCCGCGCCGCTTTCTATTTTCCCTTTGTTCAGCTCCAGATAATCCCTGCGATCCTGATTCAACTCAAAAAAATCCATGTATTGCTGAATATCCTCGGTATTGGTGAAGCGGGTGCCGTCAACGTACGAGGCGGCGCCTATTCCCATGCCCAGATAGTCATGTCCCGTCCAGTAGCCCGTGTTGTGCCGGCATTCCCGTCCCGGCCGGGCATAATTGGATATCTCATACCTGTCATAGCCCCGCCCCTGGAGAAAGCTGCGGGTGTAGTGATACATCTCCCTGTCAGTCTCCTCATCGGGCAGGGGCGGGAGAATGCCCTTGTCCTGCCATTCGTCAAAAGGCGTCCCGGGCTCAATGATCAGGCTGTAGGCCGAGATGTGCTCCGGTCCCCAGACAGCCGCTTCCTCCAGTGTATGGGCCCAGGATTCAAAGGTCTGCCCCGGCAGGGCACTCATCAGGTCGATATTGATATTGTCGAAACCCTCTTCTCTGGCCGCTTTGAAGGTTTCCACAGCCTGCGCGTGGCTGTGGATCCTCCCCAACATCCGGAGTTCCTCATCGTGCATCGACTGGACCCCCATGGAGAGGCGGTTGATCCCCGCCCGCCTGATAGCCTGGAGCTTTTTCCTGTCGGCCGTCCCCGGATTCAGCTCCATGCTGATCTCCGCATCCTTTTGGACTGAAAAAGAATCAAATACAGCCTGCATGATCCGCCGGATCTGGTCCCCCGCCAGAATCGACGGTGTCCCCCCTCCCAGGAAGATTGTGTCCACTTCTCTGGAATTGTCTCCGTACATACATATTTCCCGGATCAGCGACTCCACATACCGCTCCCGCGTCTGTTCATCCTGCGGGCCGGACAGAAAATCACAGTAACTGCATTTTCTGACACAGAAGGGGATGTGTATATATAAGGACAAAGGGGATGACAGGGGGTGTGACAGGGGGACAGGCACTGTGTCACAGTACTGTGACACAGTGCCTGTCCCTCTGTCACACCTGTCACACATCCCGTCGTGCTTTCTTCCTTTTTCATAGTTAAGCTCTTGAGATTGTTCCACGATTAATACCTGTCAGCCTTTCTATCTGTCTGATGGAAATTCCTTTACTTTTTATTTTTCTCAAAGCCCTCAACCGGGTATGCATTTCCATACCCTGCAGCTCTGAAGCATTTCTCAGCGAAAACATCTGACATATCATTTCCGCGGCTGTCTGATCCGTCCAGATGGCAGCATTGGATATCTCCAGGAACTGATCATCTGAATCGATCCTGCTGAAGGCCAGAAACCCTTCTTTTCCGCCGCACATCTTCAGCACTATTGCGGGATCTATCAACGTCCCGGTATTCCAGTACTCCTTCCAACTGCTCCAGAAATAATCCTCTCTCCGGCATATCCCTGCCTTCTGTGGATTATTGTGTATATATCTGACTGCAGCAAGCAGCTGACAGTCATCCTTTATGGGTTCACTTCTGAAGCGTCCCTGAAACAGATGCCCTGAGCGCAGGTACTTCTTATTGTAATACAGTGCATAGTTGGTGAAAATTCTGTGCATAGGCCTTTCAAGGCCGTGTTCTGTCCGGATCAACAGATGCACATGGTTATCCATCAGACAATAGGCGATTAATACGCAGTTCTCCTCCCGAATAATTCTGTCCAGGAGTTTCAGAAATACAACTCTGTCATGATTTTCCATAAAAATATTCTGACGGCCCACTCCTCTGTTGACAACATGATAGTAACCTGTATCACTGATCAATCTGGCAATTCTGGACATATCTTCCACCTCCCGTTTTTAGAATATAGTGGCCGTCCAGTATTGTCAATATCATCACTTAATTGTATCCATTTATACAATATATTTCATATATTTATTCATCATATTGAATTTTGACTCTTTCCGACAATGCCGGAGCACGTAAGTTCGCAGGCATGGTCAACGAGAAATTCGTGGAGACGATTTCTCGTTGACATCACAGGAGGTTTGTGCCCCGTCACAAACCTCCGGAGTGAAAAAACGCTATCGAACGTTTTTTCACTCTTCTTAAGTCCGCAGGAGATTGGACAATCTTGTATATAAAACAAAAGCGCCTTAACAGGTTGAAGGGAGAATCTCCATCCTGTTAAGACGCTGCTTCAAGGCGTTACAGAGGGGTGACAGGGTGTGGTGTGACAGAGGGACAGGCACTGTGTCACAGTACTGTGACACAGTGCCTGTCCCTCTGTCACACCTGTCCCTCTGTCACATGATCACTGGGTATCGAGTTTGAGTACGTTCATGAAGGCCTCTTTGGGGATCTCGACATTTCCGACGGTCTGCATGCGCTTCTTGCCCTCTTTCTGTTTCTCGAGCAGCTTCTTCTTGCGGGAGATGTCGCCGCCGTAGCACTTGGCCAGGACGTCCTTGCGCATCTGGCGGACGGTCTCGCGGGCGATGACGCGGCCGCCGACGGCGGCCTGGATGGGCACGTCAAAAAGCTGGCGGGGAATCTCGTCCTTGAGCTTCTCGCACATCTTGCGGCCGCGCTCGTAGGCGCCGTCCGCGTGGACGATGAAGGAGAGGGCGTCGACGGGTTCCTTGTTGACCAGGATATCCATCTTGACCAGTTTGGATTCCTCGTAGCCCTTGAGCTCGTAGTCAAAGGAGGCGTAGCCTCTGGACCTGGACTTGAGGGCGTCAAAGAAATCGTAGATGATCTCGTTGAGGGGCAGCTCGTATTTGAGGACGGCGCGGGTGGTCTCGATGTAGTCGGTGCTGATGTAGCGGCCGCGTCTCTCCTGGCAGAGCTGCATGATGGGGCCGATGAATTCGGTCGTGACCATGATCTCGGCGTTGACGATGGGCTCCTCCATCCGGTCGATGGCGGTGGGTTCCGGCAGGTTGGAGGGATTGGTGAGCTCCATCATGGTGCCGTCGGTCTTGTAGACCTTGTAGACGACGCCGGGGGCGGTGGAGATCAGGTCCAGGTCGTACTCGCGCTCCAGGCGCTCCAGGATGACCTCCATGTGGAGCAGGCCCAGGAAGCCGCAGCGGAAGCCGAAGCCCAGGGCCAGGGATGTCTCGGGCTCGAAAAAGAGGGAGGCATCGTTGAGCTGGAGCTTTTCGAGGGCATCGCGCAGGTCGGGATATCTGGGGGTCTCGGAGGGATAGAGGCCGCAGTAGACCATGGGCTGGGCCTTTTTGTAGCCCGGCAGGGCCTCGGCGCAGGGCCGTTCGCTCTCCGTCACGGTGTCGCCGACCCGGGCATCCCGGATATTTTTGATCGAAGCGGTAAAATAGCCGACCATGCCGGCAGACAGTTCCTCACAGGGGATGAACTGGCCGGGGCCGAAATAGCCGACCTCGACGACCTCGGCCGAGGCGCCGGTCGCCATCATTTTGACCTTCATGCCGCGGCGGATACGGCCGTCGCGGATCCTGCAGAAGACGATGACCCCCTTGTAGGAATCGTAGAGGGAATCAAAGATCAGGGCCTGCAGGGGGGCATCGGGGTCGCCGTCGGGCGCCGGGATGTCCCTGATCACAGCCTCCAGCACGTCCTCCACGCCGATCCCCTGCTTGGCGGAGATCAGCGGGGCGTCGGAGGCGTCCAGGCCGATGACGTCCTCGATCTCCTCGCGGACCTTCTCGGGCTCCGCGGAAGGCAGGTCGATCTTGTTGATGACCGGGAAGACGTCCAGGTTGTGCTCCAGGGCCAGATAGACATTGGCCAGGGTCTGGGCCTGGATCCCCTGGGTCGCGTCGACGACCAGGATGGCTCCGTCGCAGGCGGCCAGGGACCTGCTGACCTCATAGTTGAAGTCAACATGTCCTGGCGTATCGATCAGGTTGAAGATATACTCCTGTCCGTCCCTGGCCGTATAGACCAGACGCACGGCCTGGGATTTGATCGTGATCCCTCTCTCCCGCTCCAGGTCCATGTTGTCGAGGACCTGGTCCTGCATTTCACGGCTGGTCAGGAGGCCTGTCTTCTCGATCATCCTGTCTGCCAGAGTGGATTTGCCGTGGTCGATATGGGCCACGATGCAGAAGTTTCTGATTTTATCCTGTGTGATTTCTTTTTGCATAAATATGATCCATCGTCAGCAGCAGGCAGGCCGGCACATGGCTCCGGTCCGGCTGAACACTCAGCTGCGTTTCCTTATTCGTTCTCTTTGAGGTAGACCTGCACGCGGCTCTGGATGATGTCGGCGACCTCCTCGGCGGATTTCTGGCCGGCGAAGTAGGCATTGGACTCCTCTGTGATGATGTTGCGGATCTCGGATTCCCCGTTGACCTGGTATTTCAGGGTCTTGAGGATGGCCTTCATCGCATCGATATCCTTCTGGCCGAATTCGGGCATCGACTCGATCCCGGCGGCCGCTTCATCCTCGGCGGCAGCAGTGATCTCGTCCCCGCTGATCATGACTTCCTCTTCTGTACCGGCGGCGGCTGCGTTCGCGGCTTCGTCCTCCAGATACTGTTCATATTCCTCGTGGGTCCCGTCGAAGTTCTCCTCGCTGACCGGCTTTCCGCTCAGGTCCTCGGATTCCTCCATCTCGAGATCCATGCCCTCCTCATAGGCGGCTTCATCGCCTGTGGCGGCGGTGTCCCCCTCTGCAGGAGCAGTCGTCTCCTCGATATCCACGGCACCGATGTTGTTGACGCCGTCCAGCATGCCCATTTCCATCTGCTCCTGGGCATCGAGCTTGTTCTGCTCGATGATCTTCTGGCCCTGGGCATCGATGGCCTTCTCGCTGACCGGAAGGGCCGATTCAATGGCCATCTGGTACTCGGGAAGCAGGAATCTGCGGACAAATTCCCAGCATCCCTCGGGCTCGGAGGCGCTGTTGCTGATGCCGAGCTGGATGGAGGAGGCAATGGCAGGTCCCTGGTTCTTCATGGACGGGAAGCCTGTGACCGTGACATTGACATCCCCGAAGAGCTGCCTGGTCATGTAGTAGTAGTCGTACATGGTATTGATGTACTGGATGGACAAGAGAGCCTTGTCCGACAGATACTGGGTGAAGTAGTCATTGTACTGCTCTTCACTGATCGTCTCGGGGCAGTTCTTGGCGAACTCAAGGAGCTCCTTGAAGCTGTCGTTGTTGAAGTCGCAGGTGTTGGTATCGGAATCGATAAACTGGTCACCGGAAAATTCGATGGCCGAGTGGAAGACAGTCGCCCTCTCGGTAATGCCGAAAATCCCGGCATCATTGATGCCTCTGGAGGCCGCGATCTCCCTGACCTTGTCCAGGGTCAGGTCCTTGCCGTCGCCGATATATTTGGTCTTGCCCGATACGCCGGTGATGGTAAAGGAGGGCACCACGACATACATCCTGCCGTCGGTCAGGAAGGCGTCCATGACGTTTTTGAGGAAGTCCTCCTTCTCGATATCCTTGTCGGCGTTGTAGAGGTCGGTGATGTCCATGAAGACACCCTTGGAAATAAAGCTGTTGACGGGCATGGCCGGATTCAGGAGCATGATATCAGGCGCATTGCCGGTCACGATATCTGTATTGAGCCTGGTCAGGCCGGTCGAATCCTGACTTGCGCTGCTGTCGTCATAATCCGTCTCCAGGTCATACTGGCTGTAATCCAGGACCTTGATCCTGTACTTGCTGCTCTCCTTATTGAAATTGATGACCTCGGTCCGGACCTCAGAGTCGATATAGTATCCGGCGACCGTGATCTCCTTCTTATCCTCGACATCCTCAGGGGCCACCGGCTCCAGAATATTGACAAGGACCGTGTTGTCACTGGCGTAGCCCTGCATGAGCAGGCGTCCGTCCTCGAGCTCCACCAGCCTGATGATGCCCTGGACGTCCAGATCCGAGTTGACAAAGTTGACGACCGGAGTCAGCTCAGCCTGTCCCAGGGTCACGCCGTAGACTCCGTCGTCTCCGGCCAGATAGAAGCTGTACTTGCTGCCGGGGAAAAGAGTTGCGCCCTGAAGGGCCGAGGGCAGCTGCTGCTTCTCCTCGAACTTTCCGCTGCCTTCGTTGAAGACCTGGACCTTGTTGTTCATGGAGGAATCATCAATCATGATCACTGTGCCGTCAGCCAGGACATAGAGCAGGCCGACCACCTCGTCGGTCTTGACCCTGCACAGGGTTTTGGCCAGCGACCCGTCCTTTGCGGAAAAGAGGTCGACGCCCTCCGAGGAGACCACCATGACGCCCTCCTCCGTGGCGTACATGGAATTGATGTAATAATACATCTCATCCTCCGGCTGGATCTTGACCGCCCAGTTCTCCTTGCCCTCGGGCGTGACGCTGCGCAGCTCATAGGTGGCGAGGCCATCCTCGCTCATATCCTCGGGGATCTCAGCGTCCTCTCCGTTTTCAAGGGCGTAATCCAGGGCCGGCGAATTGGAGTAGATCGCGACGCCCAGGTAGAAATTCCCGCCATAAAAAGCGGAGGCGATGATCTCTTCATCCTCGTTCTTTGTCTTGTAGGCTGTCTTTTTGAGGTCGCTCCCGTCTGTCTTGAAGCTGACGAATTCATTTCCTTCAAGGCCCTCGCCCTCATAGCTGTAGTTGAATCCGTAGATCCTGTCCTTTTCCACGGCAAGGACCTGGAGACCGTCCATACTGAGCTGTGTGTCATCCACCTTCGCCTCAGTGGTCCTGACAACACCGTCCTTGATCGTGACCTGGGGCATGGAGGGCGCGGAGGAGGCGTCTTCTTTGCCTGTTCCCCCGCTGGTCTTATCTTCGCTCTTTCCGCCTCCGCCGCAGGCGGCCAGAGAGACCGCCAGGGTGAAAGTGAGCAGAACCGCCAAAACACGTCTGATAGATTTTCTCATTTCCATTTCCTGTTCTGTCATCCTTTCCTATCATGATTCTGCAGGGGTTCCGGGCTCTTCCGCGTCCGGGGACTCCGCTCCGGCATCTGCCGCCGTCTGAGCCGCGTCAGGCTTCCCTTCCGCCGGGGATTCCACCGGCGCGGGGCTTTCGGAGCCTTCTTCCGCCGCGTTTTCCTCCGGCCCGGGGCCGTCACTGCCCTCTTCCGCCGCGGTTTCCTCCGCCGCGGGGCTGCCGCTGCCCTCCTCCGCCAGGGATTCCTCCTCTGCGGGGCCGCCAGTGCCCTCTTCATCTGCAGGCTTTTCAGTCAGAGCCCGGTCATCGGACAGGGGAAGGGCTCTGGCCCTTTCCCTTCCATAGATCCGTTCCGACTGGCGGTCATAGACCTCATCCCGGAATTTCCGGAACAGGCCCGCCGCCGTCCAGCTCTTATGTGTAGCATACCACAAGACCAGGAAGAGCAGGAAAAGAAACGGTGAAAATCTCATGAACAATTCCAGGAAGGAATAGGGGATCAGGACATCCTCCCAGGCACGCGCCACATTTTCCCAGTAGGGATAGCGCACCGCGGTCACCTGCATGCTCCTGAGCCCCGGCTGAGCCAGCATGAGTGCCAGCCGGTAGGGGCTGAAGCGCCCCGTATTTTCAACAACGGACACCTGGGTCATGTCAACGCCCGCCTCTGACAGGCAGCTGCGGACAGAGCGGAGGGCAAATCCGGAAATGGGATTGGGGAGGACCGCCTCATAGCAGTTGATCCTGCTGCGGTTGATCTCAACCTGTTCCGGTTCGTCGGCGGAATCTCCCGCGCTCCTGCCGCTCATATTATTATTTTTCAGGGATCCGTCCACGGGCGTGTCGTCCCCGGTCTCTTCCGAACCTTCGGGCGTATCGGAGGCATCCTCCGTCCCGGTGTCCGTGTCGGTCCCGATGCCAGTGCCTGTTCCGGTTCCTGTTCCGGTTCCGCCCAGGGGCTCCTCTTCCTCCCCCAGGGCCCCGGAGCTGTCCTCTCCGAAATCATCGGTATCGCCCAGGGCGACCTGCAGGTCCGCCTGCATGCGTCCCCCCTTTGCCGCGACAGGAGGCTCCTGCGCGGAGACGGCCTGTCTCCAGGCTGCATAGGACCAGGCGGCAGAGGAGGGCTGTCCCCCGCCTCCATAATAGCTGACAGCCGCGGGCTCTTCTGTCCCTGCGGCCAAAAGACCATCTTCTCCGCTCTCCTCAGAGCCGGTCCCCTCCGCCGCCGACGCGGTCCTCAGACCGCCGGCCGGGGCGGCCATGGCGTCCTGCATGGACATGTCGGTGCTGTTCGTGTCACCGCCTCCGCCCTCACCGCCGGAGGAGCCGGCTTCCGTATACCTGCACAGGGAATCATAGGTCATAAAGATCATGAAATCCCCCATGCCGGCGGCATTGTAAAATCTCTTTTCCGGCCTGCGGAACACGCCGGCGATATAATGGGGCACCCCCTGGATATTGACGGACTGTCCCACGATATAGGGCGAGCCGAAAAGTCTCCACGCCGTCCTGTCATCCAGAAGGATCCTGTCCTTCATGGGCTCATCGTCGGAAAAATAAAATCCCGACATCAGATCGAGGGGGTGGAAATTAAAAAAGTCCCCGCCGACGCCGATCGCTGTCACGGAGACAGAATCCGCCGGTGTCGTCAGCTCCGCCGTCCCCACGCCGCTGTAGCAGACATCCATGGCGCTGGCGCCGTTCTCGATCTGGGTCTCGGACAGGTTCAGCGAAGCGGTCTCCAGAATGTTGGACAAAAGGCTCCGCATCGCCTTGACATGGTCTTCCGACATCAGGGCCGTATCCGCCACATAGGTGCTGACCTGGGCGCAGTCCTGCTCCCCGGACCATCTGCCGGCGAAGGTCTGGTCCTGCATGCCCGCGGCGATCCGCCCGCACACCAGGCCGATGACCGCCGAGATGATCCAGAAAAAGACGCAGACCACAAGTCCCGCCTTCTGCCAGACGCGGAGCTTTGCCAGAAAGCCGCGGATCTTCCGGGCCGCCCGGCGGCCCCCCTCCCGGACAGCACTGCCTGCCTTATTCAGTTTGCTGTCTTCTCTATCCGTCTCTTTCATCCAAAACTCCGCCGGCGGCGCATGCCTTCCGGCCATGCGCCGCCTCCTGACGTTCTACGCCCGTCTCTTAATGATTTTTAATTATGTTCTTTATCCGGATATATGGCATTTACAGCCGCATCATTCGTCGTCCGATTCCACTTCGTTGGAGAGACGGACCTGCTCTCCGGTCGTCAGCATTCTGTCGGATGTAGTCACCACATAGGTGTAGAGTCCGACCGCGCCGCTGATGGCGCTGTTCACGTCGTCCTTGGCCAGGACCTTGACATTTTCTCTGGAAATGATGTAGCGGTTGCCCAGCGGGCTCTGCTTGGTGTTCAGCACAAAGACAAAGGTGCCGTTGGAATCGTTGCGGATCGCGGAATTGGGGACGACCAGGTCATAGGACTTGGAGGTCTCCGCGATCTGGAGCTGCACATTGTCCCCGGCCGCGACCGAAGTGCTGTCAATCTCAAATTTCAGCAGCCGCATGTTCTGCGGGTCGCTGGAATCCGCTGTGATCTGCCGCAGGGTGGCCTTGAAGCCCTCCTCATACTCCCAGGAGTTCTGGGGCTGGGCCTCGTCGCCGATCCTCAGCTTCTGTGCATGCTCCTTGTCCACGGAAAAGCTGACGGACAGCTTTTTGCCGTCGATCCGGATAATGGCGACCGGCGAATCCGCGGACGTGGTCTCTCCCGCGCCGTAGCTCAGGCTCGTCACCTTGCCGTCGACAGGAGCCGTGATCGTCGCGCCGATCTCCTCCTTCTGCAGCCGGTCCACCTTGACCTGGGCCTTGTTGATGGCATCCTGGTAGGTCTTGAGGTCCAGCTCCGCATTGACGGTATTGAGGATCTTTTCCCTCTCGGCGGCGATCTCCTCATAATTGAGTTCCGCCTCAAGTTTCCTGAGATTGGACTTCTCCATCTTCTCGACCAGCTTGCGGATCTTTCGGGATCCCGTGTAGCCGGTCGAAGCCATGGCGGAGAGTTCTTCTGACGCCTTGGTCTCTACAGAGGCGGCCGACTTATTGACCGTGCCGGCCCCCTGGACGCTGCGCCCGCTTCCGGTCGCGCTGGCCTCCGCGATATCATCATCGCCGTAGTCTGTGCCGGTGCCGTTCCCTGCTCCCGTGCCGGTGTCCCCGTCTTCCTCCTCTATTGCCGCCTGGTACTGGGCATTGATCTTTTCGTATTCCGCAGTCGCCAGGGTCTTCTCCCTCTGGGCCGCCTCAAACCGCCTGTTGATGGCTCCGACCACGGACTGCAGCTCATCGTCGCTCCGGTAGTTGCCAGCCCTCAGCCTCGTGATATCGCTGTCGGAGAGGGTTCCGTCAAAGATACGCCTGGTAAAGTTGGTCTGGGCGTCCAGAAGCTCCTGTTTTGCCGTGCGGAGCTCCTCGGATTCCGTGTCCTCCAGGTAATAGAGCACATCCCCGCGCTTGACATCCTGGTCCACCCGGACGGCGACGCTCTTGATGGTCCTGGCGGAAGTCACGGATACCGTATAGGGATCCTGGACCTCGGCCGTCCCCTGCCCGCGGATTCTGGGGGAGACCTCCCCCTCCGTCACTGCATGGGTCGCGACCTCAGGCAGGGTCAGATTCATGATCGTGCGGGAAAAGAGGGTCAGGGCCAGAAGGATCAGCAGGAAGACGATCGTAATGTTCTTGATGATATCCTTTCTCCTCTGGCTCCTCTGGAGCATGGCCAGTTCCTTGTCTTCGATATTCATACTTACCTCTCACGTCGAAGCGCCTTGCGCTGAGACACATTGCTTTATTCCTTGATTCCGCCCTGGTAGATGATTCCCTCGACCAGGTAGTCCTCTCCATAGAGGAAGACCATCATGGGCAGGACCATATAGATGACTGCGACCGCAAAAGCCAGCGAGATCTCGTCGGCGTTGATCCTGGACAGGAAGACCGACAGCGGGTGCATCTGGTCATCGGAGAGCAGGATCAGGGGCTGCTCGACCATATTCCAGTAATCGATAAAGATCAGGATCGCGATGGAGGCCAGCCCGCCTCTGCAGTTGGGCAGGCAGACCCCGGTAAAGATCTGCCACTCCCCGGCTCCGTCGATCTCAGCGGCTTCATAAATGGATTTGGGGATCCTTCGCATATATTTGGTGAGCATATAGACCGCAAACGGGGAAAAGAAGCCCGGCAGCAGGATCGCCCACCTCGTATTGATGATATTCAGCCAGGTCGAGACCAGAAAGTTGGGGACCAGGGTGACCTGATAGGGCATCAGCATCAGGATGATGTAGGAGAAGAAAATGATCTCCCTCACCCGCCCCCGGTATCTGGCGAATCCATAGGAGGCCAGAGAGGCGACGGCCAGCTGAAAGACAACGATCGGAACGACATAGAAAAAGGAATTCCAGAATTTCAACAGATATTCCGGACTCAGAAACAGCACCTTGAAATACTGGCCGAAGGAGATGATATCCGGCAGGAATTTGAGGTTGACCGTCTGACTGATGAAAACACGGACACCGTCCTTCTTGGCAAAGATCACGCCGTAGTTGGCATTGATCTCCGAGACTGTCATAAAGGAGTTGGTGATGGTCAGAACAATGGGCATGAGGAAAAGGATGGCAAAAAAGCCCGCGACCGCCGTCCGGATGACCATCCGGATCGTCTCCACCCGCTGTCTGGTGAACTGTCTCTTCAGTCTTTCGGCGGGGGTCTCCTCATCCTCATCATTCTCTGGGGCAGCAGGCCTGCCCGCCTCCCGCGGCCGGACCTCCGTCTCCGTGACGGCGCCCCCGGCGTCAGGACCCGCAGGATCCGGACCGGCAGGATCCGTATTTACGGCATCCGGACCGGCGGCATCCTGAGGAGTATCTTCAGAGTCCGGGCCGGCATCGTCCTGGAAAAAGTGTTTGACAGACGGACCGGCGCCAAATTTTCTCCGGTCCCTGACCCACTCTCCCGGGGATTTTCCCCCGGATCTCTTGTCTGTGTGAAAAGGCAAAGCAGTTCTCCCTGTTTCTTCTACAAGATATGTTTGAATTACTCCAGATCCCTGCCGTAATAGTTTTCAAGCAGAAAGAGGGCTCCGATCACCACGACCATGAAGATCGCCATCATGACCGCCGCTGAGCTCAGCTTCTGATAATCAAGGGATCTGAAGGTATTATTCATGAAGTGCTGCAGCATATACAGCGCGTCATAGGGATAGTCTCCCCCCATCAGGTAGACCTCCCGGAATACCTTGAAGGAGTTGATCAGGGACATGATCGTGACGAAAAGGATCGTCGAAGACAGGTAGCGGATCTTGATCAGCCAGAAGATCTGAAACTCCGTGGCACTCTCCAGCCTCGCGACCTCGATCTGGTCCCTGGGTATATTGGACAGGCCCGACATGAAAAGGATCATGTTGTAGCCCAGATTTTTCCATAAAAAGAGGATAATGACCGGAACCTGGGCATAGCCCGATTTGAGCCAGTCGATCTTTCCCCCGAAAATCCCCCCGAAGACCGAGTTGACCAGTCCGTTGTAATGGAAGAGGATCTGCCAGATCATAATGACAGAAGCCGTCGGGACCATCATGGGGCTCAAAAAGAAGGACCGGAAGCGGCTCTTCCAGGGCAGCCGCTGTTCCATGACGACCGCCAGCAACAGAGACAGGCCCACCGCCAGCGGGACCGCCACCAGGGAAAACTTCAGAGTGTTCCAGGCGGCCAGCCGGAAGGCGCTGTTGTTGAAGACCTTGACATAGTTGACAAAGCCGACAAAACGGTGCCTGACCGGGTTGTCGATCAGGGAATAATAGATGACGACGAAAAAGGGAAGCACAAAAAACAGGCTCACGCCGGCGATGCTGGGAAAAAGGAACATCCAGCTCACCCGGGCCTCACGCCTCTCCTTGACACTGCGCCTGCCCCGCTTCGGAGTCCCGTTTTCAGAACTCAGCCGGTGTTCGTCCAGCCGGCCCGCGATCGTCTGCCGCTTGCGGCGCCGGATCAGCTGATCGAGGTCCTCCTCACCGGCTGCGTTTCTCCGCAGAAACCTGTTCAGTTTTTCTCCTGCACTCCGGACCGGTCCGCCCGAGGCATCCCCTTTGTCAAAAATACCCATGCTCTCCTCTAATGTACAAGCGTCTCTGCGGGATAAAGCCCCCAGAACATACGTTACAGTTCACGCCCCCCTGAAGGGCGTGAACTCGTAACGTTGCGTTCAGCGATTCCAATGCGCTTACACAATGCGAAGCATTGTTGACGCTTGAACGCCGTCCAACTCAGTTTTTTTCGCTGAAGACCGCTCAAAAACGCTTCGAATTTCAGGTCGGCCTGTAACATGCATACACAACTATAATAATTCATTTCTTCTGTTTTGGATATAGCAGATTGGTCAGTTTCACATAAAAAACGTAAAAAAATACCGTTTCACCCACAATATCTGCGCAAAAGCGTACAGATTTTTTCAAGATATGCGGTCGGCGGAGTTCCCGCCCCCCTGTCGAAGAGGTCCTTCCGCGGCTGGCGCCGCCCCGAAAACGGCACTCGTGTTCTTCCGCAAAGAGGTCCTTCCCGGCGGGCCGGGAAGGACCTCAGCAATTGCTACATGTAACGCCGCGTTCAGCGATTCCTATGCGCTTACGCGCCGCTGAACGCCGTTAAACTCGGGTTTTGCGCAAAGAGCGTGCGCAAAACGCCTCGCGTTTCAGGTGAGCCTGTAACCAGCAATTTTCTTATTCAGGCCGCGATGTCAGCGCGCGGGCCATTCCGGATCAGACGCGTTTCCGGTTCAGCCCTTTTTCACCAGCAGGGACCTGCCGGTCATTTCCTTAGGCTGCTCCTTGCCCATGCACTGGATCAGGGTCGGCACGATGTCCGCGAGGACGCCGCCCTCGTCGAGGCCGTATTCCTTGTCATAGTTGACCAGGATGAAAGGCACAGGGTTGGTCGTGTGGGCGGTGTGGGGAGCGCCGGTCTCGTAGTTGACCATCTGCTCACAGTTGCCGTGGTCGGCACAGATGAAGAGGACGCCGCCCTTTTTGATGATCGCCTCGGCCGCTTTGCCCACACACTCATCGACGACCTCGACCGCCTTGATGGCTGCCGGCAGGACGCCCGTGTGGCCGACCATGTCGGGATTGGCAAAGTTGATCACGATGACATCGTACTTGTCGGACTCGATCGCGCCCAGGAGCTTGTCCAGAACGCCGTAGGCGCTCATCTCGGGCTTCAGATCGTAGGTGGGCACATCCTTGGGGGACCGGACCAGGATCCTGTCCTCATTTTCATTGGGCTCCTCGACGCCGCCGTTAAAGAAGAAGGTGACATGGGCGTACTTCTCGGTCTCGGCGATCCTGGCCTGCTTCATGCCCTGGGCCGCGATCCACTCGCCGAAGGTATTGGTGACATCCACCTTCTTGAAGGCGATCTCCTTGTTGGGGATCTCCGGATCATAATCCTTGAAGCAGACATAGAAGACCTTTTTCCTGGGGCCTCTGTCAAAATAGCTGAATTCATTGTCGCAGAAGCAGTGGGTGATCTCCCTGGCGCGGTCGGGACGGAAGTTGAAGAAGATGACAGAGTCGCCGTCCTTGATCAGGGAGACAGGCTTGCCGTCTTCGATGATCACCGTGGGCTTGACGAACTCGTCGGTCTCATCCCTGTCGTAGGAGGACTGGATGGCCTCGGCGGAGCTGGCCGCCGTGATGCCCTCGCCCTTAGTCAGGGCGTCGTAGGCGATCTTGACGCGGTCGTAGTTGTTGTCCCGGTCCATGGCGTAGTAGCGCCCGCTGATCATGGCGATCTTGCCGACACCGATCTCTTTCATCTTGTCCTCCAGCTGGGCCAGGAAATCGATGCCGCTTCTGGGGGGTGTGTCGCGCCCGTCGAGGAAGCAGTCCACATAGACCCGGTCCAGGCCGTTTCTCTTCGCCATTTCGAGCAAAGCATAGAGATGTGTATTATGGCTGTGAACGCCGCCGTCCGACAGCAGGCCGTACAGGTGCAGGTCAGATCCCCTGACCTTGCAGTTGTTGATCGCCGCCAGCAGCTCGGGATTCTCAAAAAACTCACCGTCCTGGATCTCCTTGGTGATCCTGGTCAGCTCCTGATAGACAATGCGGCCGGCTCCCATATTCATATGGCCGACTTCCGAATTGCCCATCTGTCCGTCCGGAAGGCCCACCGCCATGCCGCTGGCATATCCCTTCACAAAGGGATACTCCGCCATCAGCCGGTCCATGACCGGTGTCTTCGCCATGGCGACTGCATTTGCCTCGGGATTATCATTCAGGCCGTATCCATCCAGGATCATTAATACTACAGGTCTGTGACTCATACACATCTCTCCTTTACTAAGTGATTAAAGGCCTCCATGGCCCCAGCATCCCCCGGCATCCCTCCCGCCGGTCCGGCCCGGTCCCACGGCCCCCGTCAGGGGCCCCGGACTGCCTGGCGGCATTTTACAGTTGGTAAAAATGCTCTTACTAAACGCCTATTTTACTACGAAAGTCCATTCAGTTCAATAAAATCCCTGATTCGCTCTTCATTTCCTTTTTCTTTTTCTGTATAATACGTCTGTCTGAAGGAACTACAGCGATCAGGCGTTTTGCCTGCATACAGAAAAGATCTGTATCCCCGCTTACATCAGGAGGAAAAACATGAGTAAAGAATCCAAGCGCCTTCCCGAGCTGTTCGGAAGCCAGGTTTTCAACGAGGAGACCATGAAGGAACGTCTCTCCCCGGCCAGCTATAAAGCCTGGAAAAAATCTGTCTCCGACAGCACCCCCCTCGACATCCTCACCGCGAATGAGATCGCGGAGGCCATGAAGCAGTGGGCGGTCGAAAAGGGGGCCACCCACTATACACACTGGTTCCAGCCCATGACCGGCTTCACGGCGGAAAAGCACGACAGCTTCATCCAGCCCGTCGACGGCGGAAGGGTCGTGATGGAATTTTCCGGCAAGGAACTGGTCCGCGGTGAATCCGATGCCTCCTCCTTCCCGTCCGGCGGACTGCGGGCGACCTTCGAGGCCCGCGGCTACACCGCCTGGGACCCCACCTCCTTCGCTTTTATTAAGGAAAAATCTCTCTGCATTCCCACCATCTTCTGCTCCTATTCCGGCTTCGCCCTGGACAAAAAGACCCCGCTCCTGCGGTCCATGGAGGCAGTCAGCAAGGCGGCCGTCCGCATTCTCCGCCTCTTCGGCGACAGCACCACCCGGCGGGTCATCGCCCAGGTCGGGTCCGAGCAGGAATATTTCCTGGTCGACAAAAACCTCTATAAAAAAAGAGAGGACCTGATCATGACCGGCCGGACCCTGATCGGAGCCAAGCCCCCCAGAGGCCAGGAACTGGCCGACCACTATTACGGTGCCATCCGGCCCCGCGTCCAGGCCTACATGCAGGATCTGGACAACGAGCTCTGGAAACTGGGCGTCCTGTCCAAGACCAAGCACAATGAAGTCGCGCCCGCCCAGCACGAGATGGCCCCCGTCTACACAGACGCCAATATGGCCTGCGACCAGAACCAGATCACCATGGAGATCATGAAAAAGGTCGCGGACCGCCACGGCCTGGTCTGCCTCCTCCACGAAAAGCCCTTCGCCGGCGTCAACGGATCCGGCAAGCACGACAACTGGTCCCTGGGCACGGACCTGGGCGAAAACCTCTTCAAGCCCGGTTCGACCCCTCGGGAGAATGCCCAGTTCCTGCTCTTTTTGACCGCCTTTATCAAGGGCGTGGATGAATACCAGGATATGCTGCGGGCCACCGTCGCGACCCCCGGCAACGACCACCGCCTGGGTGCCCAGGAGGCCCCGCCGGCCATCGTCTCCATTTTCCTGGGCGAGGAGCTCAGCGGCGTCGTCTCCTCCATCATCCACGATGAGGCCTACACAAATGCCGGCAAGCGCAACCTCTCCATCGGCGTGGACACCATGCCGCCCATCCCCATGGACAACACGGACCGCAACAGGACCTCCCCCATGGCCTTCACCGGCAACAAGTTCGAATTCCGCATGGTCGGCTCCTCCCTCTCCATCTCCGGCCCCAATATCGTGCTCAACACCATGATGGCCGAGGAGCTGGAGCAGTTCGCCGATGAGCTGGAGGGGTCCAAAGACTTCCACAAGGACCTCAACGCCCTGATCAAGCGGGAGCTCACGGCCCACAGCCGCATCATCTTCGACGGCAACGGCTATGACGAGGCCTGGATCGAGGAGGCCAAGCGCAGGGGCCTGGCCAACAATCTCTCCACCCCCGACGCCCTGCCCGCCTATGTCTCGGAAAACAATATCAGGCTCTTCACCAGACACTCGATCTACACCCGCGACGAAGTCTTTGCCCGCTACAACATCCACGTGCAGAACTACTCCGCCACGATCGAGATCGAGGCCAGGACCCTGATCGACATGCTCCGCAAGGAGATCCTGCCGGCAGTCTCCCGCTACGGGAGCCTCCTCTGTGAGGGAGTCTGGAAGAGAAAGGAGCTGGGACTTCCTTATAAATATGAGGAAAACAATGCCCGCAACAACAGCCTCCTCTGCGACTGCCTGAGCGATGCCTGCGACAAGCTGGAAAAAGACCTCCGCAATGTCCCCGCGGACCCGGAGGCGGCCATGAGATACTGCCACACGGTCATCGTCCCCGACATGAACGAGTGCCGCAGCTTTGCCGACGAGCTCGAGTCCATCACAGCCAGAGACGCCTGGCCCATCCCGGTCTACTCCGACCTCCTCTTCAACGAGACCTGAGTTTCAGCAGGACCCCGATTCAACAGATCCAGGGCTTCAACGAGTTCCGGGCTTCAGCAAAGTCCTGGCTCCGAAAATAAAAAAACCAGCCTCACAGGGCTGGTTTTTTTTCATTCTTTCCGACCATGCCGCTCGCCAGAGCGGCAACGCAATGCAATCACAGGTGCCTGGGCCCGCGGCACAGGCACCGCTTCTCTCCCGCTTTTTTCCAATGAAGCGTACACTCTGCTTCCGGCATGTCAGCAACGGGTGGGACTTGGACGAACCCCCTGATGATATTATTCTTTCCTGCGCGCTTCCATCCCGTGGCTGTGCCGCGGCCGGCCTGTGATCAGGACTCTGCGCTCAGATCTGTCCTCTCAATGCTCCACGGTTGACACATCTCTTCTCCCTCCCGGCCCTCCAGGATCATCAGGGCCAGGCCCTCCCGGACCGTCACGGCCGCCCGGCGGTCCGCCCGGACCTCATTGCTGACGCCCAGCGGAAATGTATTGGTCAGGTCCGCCCCGGAGAGAGGATATTTCATTCCCTCCAGCGTGACTCCCGTGATCCGTCCGTCCAGGGCGAAGAGGGAGAAGGTCCCCTCATAGCCCTCGGGCAGAAGGACCCGCTCCTTCCGGATCACATAGGCCAGGGTCTTTTTCCCGGCCAAACAGCCGAAGCCCCCCTGGTCCCTGATCCAGGCCAGGGTCTGCACATTGGCCATGGTGTGGTCAAGCCTTCCGCCCAGGCCCCCGTAAATACAGATTTCTCTATAGCCCCGCTCCAGGCAGACGCGGCAGGCATAGACCGTATCCGTGTCGTCCTTTTCGCAGGGAAGGCGCAGGATTCGCTCCGGCTCCGTCTCCTCCAGTTTTTTCAGATAAGGGGCATATCTGCTGTCCAGGGAATCAAAGTCCCCCAGGCAGAGGTCCAGCCTGATCCCGGCATCCAGAAGCCTGGGCAGGCCTCCGTCCACCGCTATGACAAGATCCTCCGCAGCGCGGAGGATCTCCATCTCTTCGTATTGGCCGGCACACATCAGGATCGCCCGCCCCTTCCGGGCTGTGGCTTCATTTTTCATGATTCTTCACCTTTTCCGACCGGAAAACGCGGTCCGCGTGAAAACCCGCGAAGCGCCGCGTCTCCACGCCTCTCGGGGGACGTGGACAATAAACTCATTTCAGCTCCATGGTCTTTACGACTTCCATATTCTGCATGATATAAGTCGCCAGCGAGACGATCGTCAGGATCAGGGCGATCCACATGACAATGTCCGTCACCAGGGACAGGGCCGGGATATTCATGATCATCAGGATGATCATGATCATCTGGAAGGTGGTCTTCCACTTGCCCCAGTAGTTGGCGGCAATGACGATGCCGTGCTCCGTGGCGATCAGGCGGAATCCGCTGATGATAAACTCCCTGGCCACGATGATCACGACGATCCAGGAGGGAATCCGGCCCAGCTCAATGAGGCAGATCATGCCCGAGATCGTAAGTACCTTGTCCGCAAGGGGATCCATGAATTTTCCGAAGGTCGTGACCAGATTGTACTTGCGGGCGATCTTGCCGTCCAGCAGGTCTGTCAGAGACGCGATGATAAAGAGGGCAAGAGCGATCCATTTAAAGGATTCTGTGGTCTTGGAGATCAGCAGAGCTGCGACAAAAAAAGGAACCAGAACCACTCGCAGTACGGTCAGTTTATTAGGCAGATTCATTTTTCCTCCTCTCCGACGTGGCTGAACGCGTCTCGCAAAAAAACTCAGTCCTCCGGGACACCGATCAGGTCATACTGGTCGGATCCCGTGACCCGGACCCGGATCAGGTCTCCGGTCATCAGGTCCCTTCTCGTCTCGACAAAGAGGGTCCCGTCCACACCGGGCGCGTCCATATAGGTCCTGGCCGTGTAGACATCCTCGCCGACGATCCTGCCCTCGACGATGGCCTCGACGACCCTGCCCTTCATGCGCCGGGCCTTTTTAAAGGCGATCTCCTGCTGCAGGAGCATGAGCTCTCCGCGGCGCTTCTTTTTCAGGGGCGCGGGGACCTGGGCCGGCATTTTGGCCGCCGGCGTTCCCTCCTCCCGGGAATAGGCAAAGACGCCCAGTCTGTCAAATTTCATTTTGCGCACAAAGGCGCGCAGGGTCCTGTGGTCCCGCTCCGTCTCCCCGGGGAAGCCCGAGATCAGGGTCGTCCGGATACAGATATCCGGGATCTCGCTCCTTAGCAGGCCGATGGTCTCCTCCAGCTCACTGCGGCTGGTCCGCCGGCCCATCTTCCTCAGGATCTCATCCGAGGCATGCTGGATGGGCATATCGATATAGTGGAGGACCTTGGGCTCGTCCCGGATGACCCCGATCAGGTCCGGGGTGATCTCCTCGGGATAGCAGTAGAGCAGGCGGATCCAGCGGATCTCCCCGATCTGCGCCAGCTGGCGCAGGAGCTCCGGCAGCATCTTTTTTCCATAGAGGTCCGTGCCGTAGATCGTTGTCTCCTGGGCGACCAGGATCAGTTCCCGCACGCCCTGAGCCGCCAGCTCCCGGGCCGTCCGGAGGACCTCCTCCATGGGAAGGCTGCGGTAGGGACCGCGGATGGACGGGATCACGCAGTAGGTGCAGTGCTTGCTGCAGCCCTCGGCGATCCTCAGATACCCGTAGCCGTTGGCCGTCGTCAGGACCCGTCTGGTATTTTCACGCGGCTTCTTTTTCAGGTCCGCCAGGCGGATCAGGACATGGCTGTCGGCCTCCTCCCTGTCAGCCGCCTCTTTTTCCCGGCCTCCAAGGACCGCCTCCAGGGTCTCAATCAGAGTCTCCTGGGCTGTCGTCCCGATGACCGCGTCGACCTCGGGGATCTCGCTCCGGATCTCCTCGCTGTAGCGCTGGGCCAGACAGCCTGTGACGATCAGGGCCCTGAGCTGTCCGGAGGTACGGCGGTCCGCCAGCTCCAGGATGCTCTCGATGCTCTCTTTCTTGGCGTCATTGATAAAGCAGCAGGTATTGACGATGGCGGCCTCGGCCAGGTCCTCGTCATCCGTGATCTCATGCCCCGCCGCGGTCAGGTCTCCCAGCATTTCCTCGGAATCGACCAGATTTTTGTCACATCCCAGTGAGACGAACAGGATCTTCATTCGACTTCCTCTCCGGCTTCCTTCTCCTCTTCGGGCTCAGCGGAGTCCTCTTCGGCTTCCGCCTCCTCTGCCGGGGCTTCCGCTGCCGCATCATCCGCAGTCTCAGCGGCCTCAGCCACGGCCCCGATCTCCTCTTCACCGATCATCTGAGCGTCCTCATCGGCCTCATCGGTCTCCTCGCCCTCGATGTAGTCTTCCTCTACCTCATCCTCCGCGAGGATACGGATCACGCCCTGGTTGAGCTCCGCGACGGCTGTGGAGAGCGGCTTCTCACCCCTGGAGACCTTGACGAGCGGCTCGTCGCCGTCCACGATCTGGCGGGCCCGCTTGGCGGTCGCCATCACGATCGAATACCGGCTGTTGATGACCGGAGTCTCTCCCTCTTCCACATCCTTATTGACTACTTCCATAAGATCCACATAGGACGGATGAATCATATACTAAACCTTTCCTTTCTATATCTGTATGATCTGAATGCTTCAAAAATGTGTTCGCAATAATCCGGGCTGGATCAGAAAAGCCCGCCCCTGGCGGCGAGGATCTCAGTCAGCCCCCACAGAAAATCCGCCGCAAAAGCTGTTTTGAGCCTGCTGCCAGTGATCACTTCCTCTTTGTACTTTTCCTCGTCGAAGACCTCTGCGCTGTCACTCTCCCTGTCTCCACGGATGATCCGGTTCAGGAAGCTCATGCAGCGATCAACGTCGTTATTGATGAGCAGGTAATCATAGTCCGGGATATAATCACATTCCGCGGTCGCCTGGTTAAGGCGCTTGGTCACGGTCTCCTCCGACTCAGTGCCCCGGCCCATGAGCCGGTCCTCGAGCTCCCACGCGTCCTGAGGAGAGATAAAGATCAGGACCGCCTCCGGGAAGAGCTTGCGGACCTGCATGGCGCCCTGGACCTCGATCTCCAGCAGGACATCCCTGCCGGCCGCTATATTTTCCTCGACAAAAGCCCTGGGTGTGCCGTAATAGTGGTCGGCATAACCCGCATGCTCCAGAAGGCCGTTATTTCTGACCAGGTCCTCGAAGGCCTCATTGGTCACAAAATGATAATGGACACCGTCCACTTCCCCGGGTCTGGGCTTCCGGGTCGTCATGGAGACAGACAGGACATACCCGTCGTACACCTCTCTCAGCCTCTGGATCACAGTTCCCTTTCCGGCTCCGCTGAAGCCGGAGATCACAACCAGTTTTCCCTTCACTCGTTCCCCCTTATGTCTTATGTGTTCTTGTCTATTCCTGTCCAAGCTGTCCTGTGATAATATCCCGTTTTCTTTTCCGGCCCGCGCCGGTTTTTCAAATGTGCTACAAGGACACCTGATTTTCCGGTTCGCGCCGGTTCTTCAGGCGGGCCGCCATAAATCCCCGAAAAGGATTTCTTTCAATCCTCATCCTCTTCCGCGGGAT
>CAMNFJ010000024.1:0-22507 GCA_946536955.1 uncultured Lachnospiraceae bacterium | reverse complement strand
TATCCTGCAGCTCCCGGCGCAGCCCTGATCGGCATCAAGTTCTTCGTATCCCTGTCCGGTATGATCTATCCCCTGCTTGCAGTCCGCAACGCAGCTGCCGGCATGTGGAAGATGAACATCTACATTCCGTTGGCCATGTCCTTCGTAGTCCTGGCACTTGCCTGCGCAGCCCCCTATGTCTATGACGACGAGAAGAAGGCCGCCAAGTCCGCCGGCGGCAAGGGCAGCAGCGAGATCGAGGCCGAGATCCAGGCCGCAAAGGACCGCATGAAGGTAAAACCCAACGCCTTCACCAAGTTCCTCGCTTACTTCTACGCTTTCCTGTGCATGGCGATCATGTACGGCGCCCAGCAGTACACCAAGGCCTTTGGTCTTGCCTATTCGGGACTGACCGAGGTCCAGGCTGCCGGTATGACCACCATCTACACACTTGGTTCTTTGTGCGCAGTTATCTTCTGGGCATTCATGATGGCCAAGCTGAAATGGAATCCTCTGAAGGTTATCATCGTCGACTCTGTGATGACAGCACTTGCCCTGCTCATTGTTCTGCTCATCCACAACGTCGCCATCGTCTATGTCGCCATCCTCTGCATCGGCTTCTTCTCCGCAGGCGGAGCTCTGCAGACCGGCCTGGGTGTTGTCCAGATGTTCAACCCCGGCCCCAAGGGCAGAAACACCGGTATCTACTACACCTTCATGGGCGCTGCCTCCTACCTGATCCCGGTCGTGGCCGCAAGACTGACCGTCATCTCCGGTGAGGGCGCTGCAGTCTACACCCTGATGGGCCTGATGCTGGTTCTCGCGATCCTCGCGACCCTGAGCACTCTCTACCTGATCGCCCAGCACAAGAAGGTCTTCGGTGAGAGTCCCCTCTGATCAGCCGGCCGTGAAGCTTCACGTCCCGGTCATTGATGCGGGGAGCATACTTCGTAAATGCGATGTCTTTAAAAAATAATTGGTAACTGCCCGGCACCGCCATAGTCATAGATGCTTACGCATCTATGATCGTGGATTTCCCGGCCCGAACAGATACAATAATTGAATATAACATCAAAAAAAACCTCCGGTTTCAGCCGGAGGTTTTTTGCATGTGATCCGCCCGGCTCAGGCCAGGGAAGCCACGGCGGGCATGATGACGGACGCCCAGAAGAGGCTGACGGGCATGACCAGGATCATGGAGGGAAGCATATCCGCGATCGGGAACATCCTGACCTTGATCATGCGAAAGCCGGTGGCCAGCAGGAGGAAGCCGCCGCAGGCCTTGAAATCGGCGACCATGGCAGGAGTCGTGTGCGGGATGATGAAGCTGCCCAGTGCGAACAGGATCAGAAAGAGAATGAACTGGGGAACGGCGACCAGGCAGACGATGGCGCCCAGGGTGCAGGCAAAGATCATTCCGCTGAAAAGATCCAGGACGGACTTGGCGAACAGAATGCTGTGGTCCCCGCTCATTCCGGAGACCAGGGCTCCGTAGATCCCCGTGCCGCTGGCGCAGAAGAGGACGATGACCGTGAGCAGGGTGGCGTCGTATTCCTCTCTGGAGATCCCGGCCGGGGTCGCGTGCAGGAAGCGGCTGACAGCTGTCTGCATGACCCTGCCCGCTCCGTTGATCCGGTCGCCCAGGTGGACGGCCAGTCCGATCATGGAGCCGATGATGACGGAAAAGACGACCGCAGGCATGTTTTCCATCAGTACGATGGAGCTGATCCCCATGGCCATGGCGCAGCAGCCGAAGATCATGTTGATCTTATCTTTAAAATCGGCGGAGAACCTGTCTCCGACCAGGGTTCCCAGCAGTCCGCCGATGACGACGGACATGGAATTGACGATAACTCCTAAAGGCATAGTTTTTCCTCCTTGCTGATTTTCAGGATCAGAAGCAGATCCCTTTCATGAGAAACGGCAGAGGGAAGAGCAGGGCGGGCGCCATGCTCTTCCCGGCAGCCGGGCTGTTATAAGAGAAAACCGGGTTACAGTTCAGACCCACCTGAAGCGCGAGGCGTTTTGCGCACGCTCTTTGCGCAAAACCCGAGTTTAACGGCGTTTGGCGCGCGCGAAGCGCATTGACAATGCGAAGCTTTGTTATCGCCAAACGCAACGTTACAGTTCACGCCCTTCAGGAGGGCGTGAACTGTAACAAAACCGGATGGAGCAGATGAGATCTGTCCATCCGGTATATTTTATCACATTTATACATTCAGAGTAATCTGAAAAAGCAGAATGGTTTCCTGAACTGTAACCGCCAAGATTCCTGGCACCATGATCTGGCAGTTCCCTTCAGAATATTGAGGCCTGCCGCGGATCCCGGGCGAAGACATCCTGGGACGAAGGTCCGGATCTTTGAATCTTTAGTCCATGAAGCCCATTCTCTCGAGGGTGGCCAGAACCTGGTGTCTGCCGGCCCATGTGCCGTCGATGATCCTTCTTGCGCGGACGGAGTCGCCGATGTTGATCAGCTCAGCCTTGTTGCTTTCCTCTGCGAGCGCGGTCAGGTCTGCGAGCACGGGGGCATTGGCCTTCATGCCCAGGCAGATGAAGCCGTAGTCGAAGGGCATCTCCTCGATCTGGCCCTGAGGGGTCTTGACGACGAAGGAGTGAGGACGGACTTCCTGCAGGGCGGTGTTGACCAGCTGCTGCACATTGTATTTCTCCATGCAGGCGCCGGTGCTGGCCTTGGAGGAGGCGTCGAGGCCGTTGCCGATGATGGGCATCATCTCGATGATGGAGACGTCCGCGCCCTTGGGAGCAAAGAATTCCACGACGTCGAGACCGACGGCGCCGCCGCCGATGACGATGACCTTCTTGCCGTCGAAGCGGTCGGGATAGGTGCCTTTCTCAACGTTTTCGATCACATCGAAGACGGTGTAGACATCTGCTTCCTCGCTGCCCAGGCAGTCGTGCAGGCCCTTGATCGGAGGCAGGAGAGCGACGGAACCGGTGCTGTTGACGATGAGGTCGGGATCCAGGGACCTGACCAGGTCAGCGGTCGCCTCTGTGCCCTTCATGATCTTGAGATTGTCAAGATGCTCGGCGCGGTAGATGAGGTATTTGGGAAGGTCGCCCAGTCTCTTCTTGTCCGGGATCTTGGAGATCTCTGCGGACAGGCCGCCCAGATATTCCTTCTTCTCGATCAGAGTGACATTGCAGCCGACCTCTGCGGCAGTGCATGCGGCCTCGAGGCCCGCGGTGCCGGCGCCGACAACGACGACATTGCAGGGCTTCTTGACGGGATTCTTCTTGTACTCCTCACCGTCGATGATATCAGGGTTGACGGTGCAGCGGAGCGGGCGGTTGCCGCCGATGCGGTTGCCGACGCAGCCGATGTTGCAGGAGATGCACTTGCGGATGGTGTTGACATCGCCGTATTTGGCCTTGTTGCACCAGTCGGGATCAGCGATCAGGCCGCGGCCGATGCCGATGAGGTCGGCAGTGCCTTCAGCGACGATCTTCTCTGCGACTTTGGGATCACGGATGTTGCCGATCGCGACGCAGGGCTTGTGGAACTTGTCCTGTACGGCCTTGGCCATATAGGCTCTCCAGCCGTCCTCCAGCCAGTTGGCATCGATCTGGTACTGGATCGTAGGATTGAGGGCGGAGGAAGTGTCAAACATATCAACGCCGTCGTTGAGGTACTCAAGGTACTCCAGAGTATCCTCGACATGGTTGCCGGGATCGACGAATTCATCGACGGACAGACGCAGGGAGATGACCATTCTGGGGCCGACAGCCTTGCGGACTTCATCGATGACCATACGACAGAAGCGGGCGCGGTTCTCAGCAGAGCCGCCGAACTCGTCTGTGCGGTCGTTCATGGAGGGAGAGAGGAACTGGCTGATCAGGTAGGAGTGACCTGCGTGGATCTCGACCACGTCAAATCCTGCGATCTGGGCTCTCTTTGCAGCCTTGCCGTAATCCTTTGCGATGCTCTCCAGCTCTTCTCTGGACAGAGGGCGCGGAATCTCTCCGCCCGGCTTGGAGGGAAGAGTGGAGGCCGAGACGGGCTGCATGCCGATCCTGGAGCTCATGGCGGAAGCGCCGGCATGGTTGATCTGTACGCCGATCATGGAGCCGTGCTTGTGGACAGCCTCTGTCAGATTGAGCAGGCGGGGAATGTAGCAGTCCTGATCAATGCGAAGCTGAGTCGTGCCGTTGGATCCCTCGGGATACTTGACACAGACGTTCTCGACAAGGATCAGACCGGTGCCGCCGCGGGCGCGCTTCTCATAGTATTTGATGTGTTCGTCTGTCAATTCACCAGTGTGTCCTGCCAGGTCGCTTCCCATGGGCATCATCACGACGCGGTTGGGCAGTGTCAGGCCGTTGATGGTGATGGGGCTGAACAGATGTTTGAAATTGTTTTGCATTACCAACACCTCCGATCAGAATGGTATGTTCAGATTGTTATCTATCAAAAATTATACGACAAAGAAATAACAATGACTAATTCATTATTTCATTGTGATTGATAGTTTTTGACTATCTTTCTGGAGGGGTGGCTGAGTGGTCATTCTGCATAGAAATGTGGCCTGTAAAAACCATATATATAGCTAAAAACTATAAATCTTTTAGATAAAACAATATTTCTCAGACAAAAAGAATAGTATAATATTTAGTAAAAGTATTTAATGAAGATCCTGCCCGGGGCTTTTCATAAACTGGCCCTGCAAAATCCGCAATTGTCCGCAGGTGGTTTTCTGCCGTGTCAGATGCCGGTTTTGTCTGGAAAAAGATGTAAGGATCCCGCGTCAGGATAGGAAAGTGATCGTCAAGGAGCAGCAATGAAAAGAAAGGAGGTCAGTGTGTGAATCGACTGAAAATGGAAGCCCCTGTTCAGGGGCAGAAGGTGCTGGAAGGCCTCTACGCGGATATCCGGCGCAGGATCGGCGCAAGTCCGATGGGACTCTGTCCGGTGGATATGGCCCTGAACTTCCTCAGGACCTGCCATGCCCAGACCTGCGGCAAGTGCGTGCCCTGCAGGATCGGCCTTCAGCAGCTGACAAAGATGCTTGAATCAGTTCTGGACGGCACCGCGGATGAGGAGACCATTCGTCATATTGAAAAGACGGCCCAGGTCATCGTGGATACGGCCGACTGCGCGATCGGGACCGAGGCGGCCCAGATGGTGCTCCGCGGCGTGCGCGGTTTCCGGGATGACTATATGGCCCACGTCACCAGCGGCCGCTGCAACTACGGCCTGGAGCTGTCCATCCCCTGCACGGCGGTATGTCCCGCCCATGTGGATGTGCCCGGCTATATAGCCCTGGTCAAGGCCGGCCGCTATGAGGACGCGGTCCGCCTGATCCGCAAGGACAATCCCTTCCCGTCCGTATGCGGTTATGTCTGTGAGCATCCCTGCGAGGAGCGCTGCAGACGTCTGATCGTGGACGACGCGGTCAATATCTGCGGGATCAAGCGCTATGCGGTGGACAACGCCGGACAGATCCCTCTGCCCGAGTGCGCGGAGCCTACCGGGAAGAGAGTCGCGGTCGTCGGCGGAGGCCCCGCCGGCCTGACAGCCGCTTATTTCCTGACTCTGATGGGTCATAAGGTCACTGTCTACGAGGCCCGCAGAAGGCTCGGCGGCATGCTGCGCTACGGGATCCCGGACTACAGGCTGCCGGAGGAAATCCTGGAAAAGGATATCCAGTATATCCTGGACGCAGGTGTCGAGGCGAAGACCAGGATCGATGTCGGAACCGACACCACGGTCGACAAGCTCAAGACCGAATATGATGCCGTCTATCTCTCCATCGGCGCCCATGACGACCGCAAGGTCGGCATCCCCGGCGAAGACGGCAAAAACGTGGTCAGCGCGGTCGGCATGCTCCGCGAGGTGGGCAAGGGCAAGGCGCCCGACCTGACGGGCAAGCGCGTCTGTGTCGTCGGCGGAGGCAATGTTGCCATGGATGCCTGCCGGACCAGCCTGCGCCTGGGCGCCTCCAGGGTCACCTGTGTGTACCGCCGCAGGATCATGGACATGACGGCCCTGGAGGAGGAGATCATGGAGGCCCAGGCCGAGGGTGTCGAGATGCGTCCCCTGATGGCTCCCGACCACATTGAACTCGATGAAGAAGGCGCTGTGACTGCCTTCTACGCCCAGCCCCAGATCATCAGCAAGGTCGGCAGCGACGGCCGTCCCTCTGTCCGCAAGGCGGAAGAGGCGGAGCCGGTCCGCTTTGACTGCGATTATGTCATCGTCGCCATCGGCCAGGCCATCCAGACCAAGCACCTGGTCGAGAGCGGAATGCGGGTCAACCGCGGAAGGATCGCGACAGACCTGTCCGGCTATGTCCCGGACAGCGGCAATGTGTTTGCGGGCGGCGATGCCGTCTCCGGACCCGCGACGGTCATCATGGCCGTGGCGGCGGGCAAGGTGGCTGCTGACAATATTGATGCCTTCCTGGGATACCGGCACGAGATCCGCACGGATATCGAAGTACCGGAGCCCTTCATGACCTATGCGCCCGCCTGCGGCCGCGTCAATCCCGGCGCCCGCGGGATGGAAGAGATCAGCGGAGATTTCAGCCTTGTCTCCGGCGGCATGACCCACGAGGAAGCCATGCAGGAATGCAGCCGCTGCCTGCGCTGTGATCATTTCGGCTACGGTATGTTCAGAGGAGGGAGGAATACAGGATGGTAAAACAGGGTAAAGACCTCCTCCCCGCAGGAGGCACACAGAATACAGAAGCCAAAGGAAAAAAGATCGTCAACTTCACGATCAACCGCCTGCCGGTCAGCGCCCCGGAGGGCATGACCATCATGGAGGCCGCGGAAAAGGCCGGAATCTCGATCCCCCATCTCTGCTATCTGGAGGAGATCAATGAGATCGGCGCCTGCCGTCTCTGCAGCGTCGAGGTCAGGGGCGAGGACAAGCTGGTGCCCGCCTGCATCACCCACGTCGCGGAGGGAATGGAGATCACGACCAACTCCTCCCGCGTGCGCAGCGCCTGCCGCACCAATCTGGCCCTGATCATGAGCCAGCACAACGGACAATGTCCCAGCTGCGTCCGCAGCGGAACCTGCCAGCTCCAGAAGCTGGCCAACGATTTTGACCTGACCGGAAATACCTTCTACGAGGACCTGCCCTCCGGCAAGCTCGCCTGGTGGGACCAGGATTTCCCCCTGATCCGGGACGCGACCAAGTGCATCAAGTGCATGCGCTGCATCCAGGTCTGCGACAAGGTCCAGGGCATGCATATCTGGGATCTGATGGCGACCGGCGGACGCACCCGCGTCGATGTGGCCGGAAACCAGTCGATCCGGGAGGTGGACTGCACCCTCTGCGGCCAGTGCATCACCCACTGTCCGACCGGCGCCCTGCGTGAGCGCAGCGATATCGACCGGGTCCAGAGGGCCATCGACGACCCCGAGGTCGTCACCGTGGTCCAGATCGCGCCCGCTGTCCGCACCGCCTGGGGAGAGAGCCTGGGTCTGGCCCCCGAAGAGGCGACCGTCAATCTCATGGCCGGCGCCCTGCGTGAGCTGGGCTTTGACTATGTCTTTGACACCAGCTTCTCCGCTGACCTCACCATCATGGAGGAGGGCTATGAATTCCTCCACCGCCTGCAGGCCGGCGACATGGTCAAGTATCCCATGTTCACCAGCTGCTGCCCCGGCTGGGTCCGCTTCCTCAAGGCCAGATACCCCGAGCTGACCTCCAGGCTGTCCACAGCCAAGAGCCCCCAGCAGATGTTCGGCGCGGTCATCAAGAACCAGTTCGCGCAGAGGATCGGCAAGGACAGGACAAAGATCTGCAGCGTCTCCATCATGCCCTGCACCGCCAAAAAGGCGGAGTGCGCCCTGCCCACCATGCGGGACGAAAACGGCAATCCCGACGTGGATTATGTCCTCACGACCCGCGAAGTGGTCCGCATGATGCGCAAGGGGAGCGTCCATATTGAAAATGTCCACGAATCCCCCTTCGATCCCGTCATGGGCGACTACACCGGCGCAGGCGTCATCTTCGGAGCGACCGGCGGCGTCATGGAGGCCGCCCTGCGCACGGCGGATTTCGTCCTCTCGGGCAAAAATCCCGCTCCCGACGCCTTCCGCGCCGTCCGCGCCAAGGGACAGGAGGACAAGCCCTGGCGCGAATCCGTCTTTGAAGTCGGCGACGCCGAGGTCCGCGTCGCTGTCACCAGCGGCCTGGCCAACGCGGACGCCCTCTGCAGCGCCATCATCAACGGGGAAGTCAAATACGACTTCGTCGAGGTCATGGCCTGCCCCGGCGGCTGCTCCGGCGGCGGCGGCCAGCCCATCCTGGGCGACGACGTAGAGCGCGCGAAGCCCCGCGGCTCGGTCCTCTACAACATCGACCGCAATATGAAGGTCCGCTACAGCCACGAGAATACCGACGTCCAGAAGCTCTACGAGGAGAGCCTGGGCGCCCCCAACAGCGAGCTCGCCGAGCACCTCCTCCACACCGATCACTTCGGATGGAACATGCCCGGCCGCGGGTGAGCAGCAGGCAGAGAGCCCTCTGTGCTGAACTGCAGCCGGGAGATCAGCCGCGCGAGGCTCGTGCATCACATGGGAGCCCTCTGCGCTGAGCCCGTCCCGGAGCCGCAGCAGACCATATAGACCGCGGCGGTGAGACCGCGGAAAAAAGAACCCCCTGCGCGGGACCTGATGAAGGTCCGCCTGCACAGGGGGTTTTTATTATTTATCGCGCAATACCCGTGACTTCAGCCGCCGGGTTACTTACGCCATATCACAAATCAGGGGGGATTGCAAATAAAGGCGGAAACTGAAATAATGGGATTCAAAGCGGCTTTTATGCCGGGTATATTTTCAGAGGAGTAAAAACGGATATGCCGATCAATAAGAAAGAATATTTATGCCTGGGCCTGCTGGCCCATGTGGACGCGGGCAAGACGACCCTGTCGGAGGCCCTGCTGCACCGGACCGGCGCGATCCGCAGCGCGGGGCGGGTGGATCACGGGGATGCCTTTCTGGACACCAATGTCATGGAGCGGGACCGGGGGATCACGATCTTTTCCAAGCAGGCGTCCTTTACGACCTTTCCCGCTGTCCCGGCCGGGACCGGGCAGGCTTCCGGCCCCGCACCGGCAGGCACAGGGACATCCGGAGGGAAAAAGACTGGCCGGCAGGATGAGGAGGGGACGGAGAGGATCTGGACCCTGGTCGATACGCCCGGCCACGCGGATTTTTCGACGGAGATGGAGCGGGTCCTGCAGGTCCTGGACTACGCGGTCCTGATCATCAGCGCCGCCGATGGTGTCACCGGCCAGGTGAGGGTCCTGTGGAGGCTGCTGGACCACTACGGAGTCCCGGCCTTTGTCTTTGTCAACAAGATGGACCAGGCCGGTGCCGACAGGGAGGCCGTCTACGGGCAGATCCGGCAGGAGCTTGGGACTGCCTGCCTGGACCTGCAGGAGGTCATAGGAAGCAGGGGCCGGGCGCATGCGGCGGGCGGGTCCGGAGCCGGGGCCGCAGGGAAGGCTCCCGCGGGGAATCCGGCAGGGAAAGCCGGGGAATACCGGTCTGCGGATATGACTTTCCGGGGCTTTTCGCCCGATCTGCAGGAGGAGATCGCGGTCTGTGACGACAGCCTTATGGAGCGCTTCCTGGAGGGAGAGGAGGTCACCCTCGACGACGCCCGCGGCCTGGTCTCACAGCGAAAGCTCTTCCCGGTCTGTTTCGGATCCGCGCTGAAGGAGGAGGGGGTGGACGACCTCCTGGCCCTGCTGGACCTGCTGGCGGCGGAGCCGGCCCGTCCCGCGGAATTCGGGGCCCGGGTCTACAAGATCACCCATGATGCCGGCGGGGCCAGGCTGTCCTGGATCAAGATCACAGGCGGCGTCCTCCTGCCCCGGCAGCAGATCCCCGAGAGTCCGGACGAAAAGGGCCTGCCGGAAAAGGCGGCCCAGCTGCGCTTTTATAAGGGGGAAAAATACGATGCCCTGCAGGAGGCTCCCGCTGGCATCATCGTCGCGGTCCCGGGCCTGACCGCCACTAGGGCCGGCATGGGCCTGGGGGCTCTGGCGGGCGCAGAGGAAGCGGGCCGCCTTCTGCAGCCGGTCATGCAGAGCCGGCTGATCCTGCCGCCGGACCAGGATCTCTACGGGGCCTACAGGAAGCTGAGGTCCCTGGAGGAGGAGGACCCCATGCTCCGCCTCTCCTATGACGAGGAGAAAAAGGAGATCACGGTCCAGATCATGGGCCAGGTCCAGCGGGAGATCCTGCAGCGGCTGATCGAGGACCGGTTCGGCATGCGGGTGGCCTTCGGCGAGCCCCGCATCGTCTACCGGGAGACCATAGCGGAGGCCGCGGAGGGCGTCGGCCACTTCGAGCCCCTGCGCCACTACGCGGAGGTCCACCTCCTGCTGGAGCCCGGCGAGCCCGGGAGCGGCCTGGTCTTCGAGAGCCGGTGCTCCGTCAATGACCTGGCCCTCAACTGGCAGCGGCTGATCCTGACCCACCTGGAGGAGCGCCGCCACCGCGGTGTCCTGACCGGGGCGGAGATCACGGATATGAAGATCAGCATCCTGGGAGGCCGGGCCCATGCCAAGCACACCGAGGGCGGCGACTTCCGCAAGGCCACCTACCGGGCGGTCCGCCAGGGCCTGATGATGGGCCGGTCCGTCCTCCTGGAGCCGGATTACGACTTCCGCCTGGAGCTGCCCCAGGAAAACCTGGGCAGGGCCATGGCTGACCTCCAGCAGATGGACGCCTCCTTCGGCCAGCCGGATTTTTCGGAAAAGAACAATACAGCCATCCTGCGCGGCCGGGTCACGGTCGCGGCCCTGGGCAATTATGTCGAGGAGGTCGCGGCCTACACCAGGGGGGCCGGGTCTCTCCAGTGCTCCCTCCGCGGCTATGTCCCCTGCAAAAACGCGGAGGCTGTGATCGCGGCCTCCGGCTATGACCCCGAGCTGGACGTCCGCAACCCCTCCTCCTCGGTTTTCTGCTCCCACGGAGTGGGGACCATCATCCCCTGGTACGAGGTCAGGAGCTTCATGCATGTGGACACCGGCTGGCGCTTCCCCGAGGAAAAACCGGCCATGACGGAGGACGAATCCCTGGACCTGGCCGCGGAGCGGGCCCGCAGGGCGGCAGAGGAGCGCGAGAAGCAGCGCCGCCTGCTGGAGCAGGGCTATTACGAGGAAGGATCCGCAGGCGGGACGGGCTCCTCAGCCCGGGACCAGTCGGCCGGTACCGCGGGCCCGGCCGGAAAAGCATCCTCCGGCCCTGCCGGAAAAAAGCAGGACGATGCCTTCAAGCGCCGCCAGCAGGCAGTCTTTGCCGCGGAAAAGGAGCTCATGCAGATCTTTGAGCGAACCTACGGCCCGGTAAAGCCCCGGGCGGGAGAGGGGAGCAGCCTCTTTGACAGCCCCGAGCCCTCCTCCGCAGGAGGCTCCAGGAAAAAGAAGGGCCCCTCGGATCCCTGGGGCCTGGAGGAAATCCGGACCGCCCCGCCCGGCGCAGCCGGTGAAAAAACGGAGAGGACCCCGGGAGCCTTCGGGAATACCCGGGCCCCGTCCGGAGACAACGGAGATGGACGGAAGGGCGGAAGTCGCAGCGGAGATGGACGGAAGGGCGGCAGCAGCGGAGATGGCCGGCAGGGCGGAAGTCACAGCAGCGGCGGCCGGTCCGCGGGCCCGGACAGGGGACAGGGGAAAGCCCCGGCAGGCCGGAACGGCAGGAGCGGCGGCCGGGACCTGCAGACACCCCAGGACCACTACCTCCTGGTCGACGGCTACAACATCATCTTTGCCTGGGACGACCTGCGCGAGCTCGCCCTCCGGGACATCAAGTCCGCCCGGGACAAGCTGATGGACATCCTGTCCAATTTTGCCGGCTACAGGCCCGAGAAGGTCATCCTGGTCTTTGACGCCTACAAGGTGGCCGGAGGCCCCGGCGAAGTCCTGCGCTGGCACAATATCGACGTGGTCTTTACAAAGGAGGCCGAGACCGCCGACCTCTATATTGAAAAGACCGCCCATGTCCTTGCGAAAAAATACAAGGTCACCGTGGCCACCTCCGACGCAGTCGAGCAGGTCATCATCTTTGGCGCCGGCGCCTACCGCATGTCCGCCCGCATGCTCCTGGAGGAGATCCTCTTTACCCAGGAGGAGCTCAGGGACCGGTTCGGCATCGGATCGGATGAATGATGCCGTTACCCTCCGGGATCTGATTGAAGAAAACAAAGCTTCGCATTGTCGTGCAAGAAACCTCGCGTTTCAGGTGGGTCTGAACTGTAACCGCTAAACTGACGGTTTACAGCTTTTTCGGCGTTTTTTGTTCAAAATATCCATGCTATGAGCTATAATACAGTCATAAACAATCAATTTTTTTCTGCCGGAAAAGGACCTGCTTTCCAAAGGCAGACCCCCTCGCGGGGAGAAAGGGGTAAAGATGGCAAAACTTACTGTTTTTAAATGTAAAAAGTGCGGCAGCATCGTTGTGAAGCTCAACCAGGGCGGATGTACACCTTCCTGCTGCGGCGAGCCCATGAAGGAGCTGCGCGCCAACGAGACCGACGGCGCCAAGGAGAAACACGTCCCCGATGTCAAGATCGTTGACAATATCATCAATGTCCATGTCGGCTCCGTCGCTCATCCCATGCAGGAGGAGCACTACATCACCTTCATCGCCCTTGAGACAGAGAAGGGCGTCCAGGCCAAGTTCCTCAATCCCGGCGAAGAGCCCGTAGCCCAGTTCAAGGTCGCCGATGACAAGCCCGTAGCAGCCTACGAGTACTGCAACCTGCACGGCTTCTGGAAGGCCGCCATCGAATAAATCCGGGTGAGCCGGGGGACGTACCGGCTGACTCACTGCTGCTTTGAGTCGGGGAACGTACCGGCTGACGTACTGCTGCTGAGCGTGTCCGGTCCGGCTGCCGGTCACCGGAGCGCATCATGCAGGTGCATTCATATGAATAAAAAAGAAGATGTCCGTGGATCCGGACATCTTCTTTTTTGTGTTTGGCAACTGCAGTGTATACGGCCTTCGAAGGGCATTTCTCCGGGAGACGAAGCGGCAGAGAGGCTAAAAGAGAGGAAGGTCACGCATGTTTCGGGGAGCCAGGGCGGCGGGGATGGCCTTTTGCAGAGGGGTTGCTTGCCGGAAAAGGGGAAGCATGCTATGATATTTTGTTACAGTCACCGGGATGACTGGAGTCATGATTCCGCAGGGAAAGGAAAGCAGCTATGAATTCAGCTATGAATTATAAGATCACCAATGGAAAAATTCTCCTGGAGGACGGGGACCATTTTTCCGTAAAGGATGCGGATCTCTATATCCGTGACCGCCGCATCTCTTTTGAGCCCTTCGGGGAGGATGAGACCTTCGAGACGGTCGATGCCGCAAAGCATCTGATCATGCCGGGCCTGATCAATATGCACACGCACGCCTATATGACCATCATGCGCAATTATGCCGATGATGTGGATTTTTCTCAGTGGCTCTTTCACGGCGTGATGCCGGTCGAGGACCGGCTGCCGGCGGAGGCCGCCTACTGGACCTCCCTCCTGGCCTTTAACGAGATGATCCGGACCGGGACCACCTGCTTTGTCGATATGCACATGTATCACAGGCAGTCGCCGCTGGCCGCGAAGGAAGCCGGCATGCGGGCCTACATCGGCCGGGGGCTGGTCGGGGACGACCTCTTTGAAGAGGGAAATCTCCGCTTTAAAGAGGCCCTGGAGGAAAAGGCCGAGTTTGAGAGCGACAGGTTAAAATTTGTCCTCTCTCCCCACGCCATCTACACCTGCTCGGAAAAGCTGCTTATGCAGATCGCCGAGCAGAGCAGGGAGCTGTCCATGCTCAAGCAGATCCACCTGTCCGAGAGCGAGACGGAGATCAGGGACTGCCTGGAGAAGCACGGGAAGACACCGGTCCGTCTGCTTGCTGACCTGGGCTTTCTCGATGACCGGACTATTTTGGCCCACTGCGTGCAGATGCGGGGCGGCGACCTGGATACGATCCGGGAGAGCGGCGCGACGGTCGTCACCAACCCGGCCAGCAACGCCAAGCTGGGCAACGGCTTTGCCCCGGTGTCCGAGATGCTGGAGAAGGGGATCAATCTCTGCATCGGAACGGACGGCACCGCCAGCAACAATACCTTGAACATGTTCCGGGAGATGGGCCTTTTGTCCCTGATCCACAAGGGGATCTGCCGCGACTCCACGGCCCTGCCGGCCGTGACGGTCCTCAGGGCGGCCACCTCCAATGCCGCGAGAGCCCTGCACAGAGAGGGGGAGCTGGGAGTCATCCGGGAGGGCGCCTGCGCCGACCTCATCTTCCTGGACCTGCAGTCGGCCTCCCTCTTCCCCCCCAACAACATCGTCTCCTCCCTCATCTACTCCGCCAGCGGTTCCGAGGTGGACTCCGTCATGATCGACGGCCGCTTCGTCATGCGGGGCCGCGAGATGCTGACCATCGATACGGAAAAGGTCTATTACGAGGTGGAGAAGGCGGCGGAAAAGGTCTTGTAAATATGCCCCCGTCTGCTGTACAATAAATTCTCATTGTGCAAACGATGCAAACGCTGACACCTCTGACGCAGGACAAAACTGAAGGTTTGCAGAGAGTTGGTTTCCTCTTCACAATATTTTTGGCAATTGTGAGGTTGTGAACAGAAGCTTCAGAGGCCATTCATAATATGGAGAATAAATATGAGCATTATTCGTGACGCTTCCCTGGCCCCTTCCGGGATCAAAAAGATCGAGTGGGTCCGGTCCCACATGCCGGCCCTGTCCCAGATTGAAAAGCGCTTTGAAAAGGAAAAGCCCTTCAAGGGGCTGCGGATCGCCGTGTCCGTCCATCTGGAGGCCAAGACGGGCAATCTCGGCCTGGTCCTGCAGAAGGGCGGCGCCGAGGTCTTTCTGACCGGCTGCAACCCCCTGTCCACCCAGGACGACGTGGCGGCCGCCATCGCCGGCATGGGCGTCGAGACCTTTGGCAAATACGGGGTCTCTCCCGAGGAGTACGAGGACCTGCTGGCCCACACCCTGGCCTGCCATCCCCACCTCATCGTCGATGACGGAGGAGACCTGATCCACCTGCTGGGCGGCCGCTGCAAGGAATACGGCGATCAGCTGATCGGAGGCTGCGAGGAGACGACGACCGGCATCCACCGCCTGCGGGCCCGGGAGAGGGAGGGAATCCTGCCCTGCGCCATGATGGCTGTCAACGATGCCAAGGCCAAGCACTACTATGACAACAAATACGGGACCGGCCAGTCCGTCTGGACCGCGATCATGGATACCACCAACCTGATCGTGGCCGGAAAGACTGTCGTCGTCGCCGGCTACGGCTGGTGCGGCAAGGGCGTCGCCATGCGGGCCAAGGGCATGGGCGCCAATGTCATCGTCACCGAGATCGATCCTTTCAAGGCCCTGGATGCCACCATGGACGGCTTCCGGATCATGAAGATGGACGAGGCGGCCAGAGAGGGAGATATCTTTGTCACCGTCACGGGCTGCAAGGACGTCATTGTCGCCCGCCACTTCGAGGCCATGAAGGACAACGCGATCCTCTGCAATGCCGGCCACTTCGACTGCGAGGTCGATGTCGCGGCCCTGAGAGAAATGGCCGTCAGCTCTGAACTCCGCAGGAAGAACATCATGGGCTATACCTTAAAGGACGGCCGCACCCTCAACGTACTGGGTGAGGGGCGCCTGGTCAACCTGGCCTGCGGCATGGGCCACCCGGCCGAGATCATGGACATGTCCTTCGCCGTCCAGGCTCTCAGCCTCAAATGGATGGTCGACCACAGAGACGAGCTTACAAAGAAGGTCTACGAGGTCCCGGATTCCATCGACGATGAGATCGGCAAGTACAAGCTGGCAGCCATGGGCCTGGAGATCGATGCCCTGACACCCGACCAGCAGGCCTACCTGGCGGGCTGGGAATAAATCAATAAATCGATAGACAAATTGCAAACGAATATAAAATACGGAGGAAGGCACCGCATGTCCGGTGCATCCCTCCGTATTTTTTATTTTTATTATTATCTTATGGGAAACAGGTCCGCAGGATCCGGGCCTGTCCCCTGCCTTCTATCCGGCAGGCCGCAGCCTGTCCTCTGCTTTCTTTCCGGCAGGCCACAGCCTGTCTCCTGTCCCTTTTCCTGAGGATGCTCTGGTTTTCAGGACTCCTTTTAAGAGGTTTCCAGGGCAGCCCGGGTGGCGGTGTCGATGCGGTCCAGGGCTCCTGCTCCGAACTTTTCTTTGATCACCCTGCGGCCGGCGGCCAGATTGGGCCTGCGGCCGGTCATATTGTGGCAGTCGCTGCCCAGGATCGTGTTCGGGTGTTCTTCCAGAAAGTTCATGCAAAAGCGCTTCTTTTTGTCCGGATGGAAGAAGCTGTCCCTGCGAAGAAAGCTCCCGGCATTGAACTGGAACTGCAGGGGCAGGTCCAGGACCTCGTTCCAGACGGCCTTTTTTTTCTGGAATTCAAAATAGCGCTCCAGGTGGGCCAGCACGATATGGAGCTTCTGTTTCTGGATCAGCCTGGTGACATCGCGCAGGACCCCCTCATCCCACTGCTGAAAGGGCATCTCCAGGAGCAGGGTCCGGGTTTCCCCCAGGCAGAGGCGGGGGATCTCCGCCGCGTCCCCGATCCCCTGAAAATAGTAGACCTCGGCGCCGGCCGTGATCCCGGGCAGGGCCAGGCCGGTTTCCTCTGCCTCCTTCCGGCGGACGGCCTCTGTCTGTGCAAGGGCCGCGGCCCGCCTCTCCAGAAAGCCCTGCACGGACATCTGCTCCGCGTAGAAATGGGGGGTGGCCACGATGTGGTCCGTGCCCTGCTTTTGTTCCTCTTTTAACAGGGCCTCAGTCATCTCGATGTTCTTGCTGCCGTCGTCGATGCCGGGCAGGATATGGGTGTGAAAGTCGATCAATGTTTCTCCTTGATTACTTATTTGATTTTAACGGTCCGGACGGGACTCCAGTCGGAGTAGTAGCGCGTGCTGGTGTTGGGGATCTTGATGCAGCGCATCCTGACATAATAGGTTTTCCCCCTGGTCAGGTCCGTGAACGTGGTGCTGGTTTTTGAGTACGGTGTGATCCGGTATCCCCTGGCGGATGAGAAGCTGCTGTTCTGGCTGAAGTAGATCTCATAGCCGTAGACGCCCGCAAGCTTTCCCCAGGTCAGGGCCATTTTGCCTGCCCCGCCGCTCCAGATCGAAGAGATGGAGGGACGGCTCAGATAGATGGTCTTCACGGAGGCATAGTTTGTGTTTGTCCCGGTCGAAGCATAGGCATAGACCCTGTAATCATAGGCGGTGTTGTTGGTCTTGGCGCCTGTATCGGTAAAGGTCCGTGTACTGCCGCTGGTGATGGTCTTGATCTTCTTGTTGTTGCGGTAGATCGTGTAGCCTGTCGCCCCGCTGGACCTTAACCAGGACAGCCTGACGCCATTGCTCAGGTTCTCCGCGCGCAGACTGCCGGCCGGGGAGGGAAGCACCTTGATGGAGACGGTCCTTGTTGTCTCCTTATAATTGCCGTTGGCGGGCGCCGTGACGACGATATCGGTCCACCCGACCCTGCGGGCTGTGATCCTGCGGGTACCCGTCAGATAGGCGACTGAGCTGTCGCTGACAGTCACTTTGGGGGTCGTGACCGCGCCGCTGATCGTGATGTTCATGTTCTGGGGGATGGCAAGGGCTGTCGTCGGCACACTCACCTTTATGGGCTGGCTGGCTTTGGTGATCGTGAAGGTCTTTTTGACTGTTCCGGTATATTCCCCCATGCCGGTGTAGGTGGCGGTGGCGGTACCCGCGTTTATGTTGTTACTGCAGCTGACTTTATAGTCAGTTCCCTTTTTCAGGATACTCTTGTTAAATACCACGGTGGCAGTGGGAACAATGGCGCTGCCATTATAGGTGTATGCTGTCTTCAGAAGAGCGATCCGGGCTTTATTCAAAGGCTTTTTGATCACGCGGACATGGAAGGTGACCCGGCATTCGCTGTCGTACTGGTCAAATACTTCACAGTAGTAGGTGTAATAGCCATATTTCCGGAGAGTTACATCATAGCGGGGAGCATCGTCCGCATCTTCGATCATTTCTTCATCTTTGTCTTCCCAGAGAAAGGTGTATTCAGTTCCGGGATCCTCCCCTTTCGCGCTGACCTGAAGGGAGGCCTTCTGACCGGGGTAGATATCGATGTATTTTACACGGGTGGATTCGCTCATGCCCTTTGGAAAGGCTCTCAGGTCGTTGTCAATATAGATGTAGAAAAAGATGTCACGGTCGTTGCCATAGTTGTCAGCGACATTGCAGACATAGGTATCACTGAAGCCATTCCTGGGGTCAAAGGTAAAGTCCCGGCTGTCTGCCCCTTCAATCCGGTTTTCTTCATAACTGCTGTTGTCTGTATACCAGCTGAAGCTGAGCTCACTGCTGTCCACATTTGTCTCGGCTCTGAGGATGGCGTCCCCGTTATAGGGGACATAGACCTCGAGGGTGTTGCCGTCCCTGACGGACTTATAGGTGCTTCTGGTGCGGGGAGTGACAACAAGATTGCTGTAGATCTTGATCGTGAAATGGACTTCCGCCTCGTTGCCGAAGCGGTCGCTGACCATACAGCAGACCAGGGTCCTTTTCGAGATATTCTTCAGGGTGCAGGTGGATAAGGTTTCTTCCGGGATCAGGTCCCAGTCGGAGTTGACGTTCTCCCTCTGGAACCAGCGGTAAGTGATGCCATCCGTTACATCCGCTTCTGCCTTGACTCTGAGCTCGATGTCTTTCCCGGCCTGCACGCTGTAGACGCCGCTGCCCTCGTCATCGTTGTCATCATCCGGATAGGCATGGAAGTGGTTTTCCACACCGACGTTAAAGGAGATCGTCTTTGTATTTGCGTCGGAGTCACTGACCTCGCAGGTGTAGGTGCCGAATTCCAGTTCTGAGGCGGCGATGGTATATTCACGGGTGTCAGCGCCTTCGATGACAGATTTCTTCGGATCCCTCCATACGAAGGAGAGGGTGCTTCCCTCCTGTGTCCCGGCCAGGACCGAGAGCCGCAGGGGCTCTCCGGCAGTTGCATATACCCTGAGGGTATCTGCCTCGATGTCCGGGGCTGCCCCCTCCTCTTCCGGGCAGGCATAGAATGTCCCTGCCGGAAGATCGGGATCCTCGGTCTCTCCGGAATCACCGGCTGTGTCAGTGTCTTCCGGATCCGCTGCCATCAGGCCGGCTTCGGGAGCGGCTGCTTCGAAGTCAGGCGCTTCTACGATTGCCCCCGTCTCCGGGCTGAAGGCATCTTCCTCCGTGCCCGCTTCCGGGATGGGCATTTCAGCTTCTGCCTCGTTGTCAGCGCCTGTGCCGGCCTCGGGTTCCGGGGCGGTGACGGTCTCAAAGCCTGCGGCGGAGCTGATGTCAGATTCCGGCGCAGGTTCCGGATCAAAGTCCGCTGCAGAACTGTCGTCAGATTCCGGGGCGGCTGCAGCCTCAAAGTCTGCGGCAGAGCCGTTGTCAGAAGCCGGTGCAGATTCTGTGTCAAAGTCTGCGGCAGGGTTGTCATTCAAGTTCGAAGCTGCCTCAGTATCAAAGTCAGCATCAGAACTGTCGTCAAAATCCGGGTCGGTCACAGCGTCCGGCTCCGTGGTCAGGTCGTCATTGAAGTCAGGGGCCGGCTCCAGGCCGGATTCAGGGACAGCGTTTTCTATAAAACCGGCGTCCGGCTCCTCTGCCGGCTCCTCAACTGCCTGCGTTGATATTGTCATGCCCTGCTCAGCAAAAGGATCCTCCGTCTGCACACTCGCGGCATTGACCGGAATGCAGGCTGAGAGAGCCAGAGCTGCTGACAGCAGGATAGCATAGAGCCGTTTCTTTTTCATTTTGTTTTCCTCCATGGTTGAATCTGGATTGTTGATACGTTACAGCCTTCGACAGGGCGTGAATAAATAACTTGACGCCTGTCAGTACATTCACTGCACAGCGGACAGCTGTGCAGGATGCTGCATGCTCTGAGAGATGAAGATCCCTCTTGCAATCGGTCAGACCAGGAGGACCCGTCCTGACAGTGCCGCGCCCCGCGCTTCGTGACCGGAAAGAGATCGGTGCCGGGGGAGGGAAAACTGCCGCAGTAGGTCCGCCGTAAATACTCAATAAAGTGAATGCATTAAAGGTGCCATAAAGCCCCGCATCCTGTTTTAAAAACTGTATGCACAAAATTATAGCACATTGCGGTGCAAATAGAATAAAAATAACCCTGTCCGTATAGCAGCATACAGACAGGGGGCCTTAATATTGTAAATGGTTATTATAATCTGTCCGCGGGTCAGGTGCGGCAGCTGCAGGAATCCTCTAAGGTCAGAGCCATTCCAGAATCAGTGGCTGGCCGCCTCCGGGCCGGAGCTCTCTTTTTTCACTTCGGCTTTTTCCCGCCTGCGGATCTCCTTCGCGGCTTTTTGAAGCTGCCGATCCTCCCGGGATCCCTCGATCAGTCTGCTGACTGCGCTCTTTTCCCTGCGCACCTTGAGCAGCTCCTCGACGATGCCCTGGGTGCCGTTGGCGTGCTCGCTCATGCCCTTCTGGTCATGGGCGGTCAGCAGGTAGCGGCGGACTACAAAGAGGACAGCGATGGAAGAAACGATGATCAGGTTCTGCACGGGGGTCAGGTGTTCGACGATCATGTGCCTGGCATTGGCGAACATCAGGACTTCGATCAGGGTGCCGGGCGTGTGCATGCACAGGAGCTTTACAAACTCGATCGCGATCGCCAGGGTCAGGGCCCCCTCCAGGAAGTGCTGGGTCGAGGCGTTTTCCGTGAAGATCAGCGGCAGGTCTGTCACGATGGTCCGGCCGATCACAAGGATCAGGACGACGATCAGAAAGACAGCAAGTATGATCTCCAGATATTCCGATACGCGCAGCATGATCCGTTTCAATACATTAGACATATTCTCCCCCTTATCCCAATCCGGCTTTTGAGTATCCGGCGGTCCGGAGCTCTGTTTGTTTTGCAAAAGGCTCCGGGTTTCAGTTATATTTTCCCTCTCAAATAGTTTATCAGGTGAAATAAATATGGGCAAGCACAAATGAGTGAATATAAAGACTGATTTTTGGCTTCCATCCGAAAAGAAAGAAGCTGGCGGACGGTTTCTCAGTCAACCGTTTGAATTGTGTTCGGATTTCTGTATATTCCGGCTTTTGATGAAGAAAAGACATATCATTTTTGTAATAAAAGTAGTATAATAGTCACAGTTTTTTCACATTTTCCGACCATGCCGCTCGTCAGAGCGGCGCCGCAATGCGATCACAGGTGCCTGGGCCCGCGGCACAGGCACCGGAGTGAAAAATCTTGTATCGACAAGATTTTTCACTCTTTCACAAATGGAGATTTTCTATGCCGGACAGATCTTTGATCAGGAGACAGACATTCACTTCTTTCCGCCGCATCCTCTTTGGAATTATGGCTGCGGTCTTCCTCACCCTTGCCTTCCCGGCAGGTGTCTTTGCCGCCCCGGCGGGGCCACATGCTTCCGCATCCTCTCTCCGGGGAGGTGACCAGGCCCGGCAGACAGACCCGCATGTGGTGCGGTCCGGCGTCCTGGTGCGGTCGGGTAAAAAGATCCGCTACAGGCGGTCCAACGGAAAGTATTTTAATGGCGGCTGGAAAAAGGTTAAGGTAAAGACCTATTATTTTGCAAAAAACACCTATGCCCTGACCGGCCTGCGAAAGGTGGGAAAGAATTATTATATCTTCAGTTCCAAAGGGGTGCTGAGAAAGGGATGGGTCCGGCGCAGCGGGCACTACTACTACGCATCGCCCAAAAGCGGGGCCCTGCTGACCGGCTGGCAGACGATCAAGGGGAAACGCTATTATCTCAGCGTCAGGACCAGGTACCGTCTGACCGGTTTTCAGTATATCGGCGGCAAGGTCTACTATTTTAACGCCCAGGGGGTCCAGCAGACCAAAAACCAGTACAGAAACGGGAAAAAGCTCAGGTTTAACAAGGACGGCTCTGTCCGCAGCTACGGCGGGCACAGCTACAGCACATCCAGCTCATCCAAGGGCCAGCAGGTCGTCAACTACGCCCGCCGTTTCCTCGGTAACCCCTATAAATGGGGAGGCTCCAGCCTGACCCACGGCGCGGATTGCTCGGGCTTTGTCATGGCCGTCTACGTCCGGTTCGGCATCAGCCTGCCCCACTACGACGCCTCCATCCGCAAGTGCGGCCGTCCGGTCGGCAGCCTTGCCAGTGCCCGGCCCGGGGATGTCATCTGCTACAACGGCCACGTGGCCATCTATATGGGAAACAACCGGATCATCCATGCCGCCAACGAGCGGCAGGGCATCTGCATCGGTTACAATGCGGCCTATATCAGGATCCTGTCCATCAGGAGATTTTTCTGACAACTGGCAATACCGTGGTCTGATATTTTGCCATAGAAATTGAACGTGACCTTGTATGCAGCAAGATCAATAAACAGCAAAAACAGCCGCCCGGGCTTACGAAAAGCCGGACGGCTGTTTTTTCATGGAATTTTATTTTTTCGCTTCTGCCGGAATGCTGATCTTCACGCCGGTGTTGA
>CAMNFJ010000023.1:0-23454 GCA_946536955.1 uncultured Lachnospiraceae bacterium | reverse complement strand
GATATCCAAAATATGGGGCCGCCTTAATTCCACGATTTCCGCCGGGATGGAAATCGATTTGTGCAGAGGATTTCCGCCGGGATGGAAATCCATTTGTTCAGTGGATTTCCGGGGAGTGGAAAAAGGCCGGCTTAAGAAGGGGGGGATCTGAGCTGGCCATGGGCAGAAGGCAGAAGCAGCATTGCGTCGGCCAGGCCGCTGGAACCAGGGCCGGATCCGGGCAGGGTCGTGGGCAGAAGCGGCATTGCGTCGGCCAGGCCGCTGGAACCTGAGCCGGTCCCAGGCGGGTCGTGGGCAGAAGCAGCATTGCGAAAGGAAGGCCGCTGGAACCAGGGCCGGATCCGGGCAGAGTATGGGCAGGGCCGGCTTCGTTCGGGGCAGGCCGGCGGGGCGTCAGGAGCTATGGATTAAAAAGATATGGAAAGATACGGAAATGATGCCGCTCTTGTGAGCGGCATTGTCGGGAAAAGAGAAAAGCCCGCAGGGACCGGCCGGAGCGTCTCTGCGGGGGTTTTTGACATAGTTATGATGTCTGCTTCTGGTATATAGAAATCACTTCTCGACGATCTTGAGAGTGGTCCCGATCTTGACCTCGGGCATGGGCTTGGCCTCGACATAGATGGTGCCGGGAAGCTCGGCCTCGGTCGCGCCGCTGAAGTTGATGGTGCAGTGGCCCAGGCCCTTGAGGGTGACGGGAGCCTCGTGGCCGACGCAGGTGATCTGGAACTCCTCGCCGTCGATGACCAGGAACTGGCCGGGAGCGATCTCGCCGTTGATGGGGTTGACGCTGACACTGTAGCAGTAGTCCCTGATCTCTTCGGGGGCATTCTCACCAAAGATGATAAACATTCCCGCGTCCTTGAACTCCTCGACGGATGCGCCTGCTGCCTTGACCTGATTTTCGTAAATGACCTTCATTTCTTGATCCTCCTTGTTAATGATCTGGTGTTTTTCTTTATCTGAGACCTGTGGTTCGTTTTCCATTAGCTGCTGCGGTTTATTTTCTCTTTGCTGATAGAATGATACCTGACCCTTGCGGCCGGCGCAATCCGGGATTTTTCCACCCTGTGGAAATATTTGAGATCACAAAATGAGTCAGGGATGTCCTCTGGCATATTTTCGCCCGCGGCATGGGGCGGGGGGAGTCAGCTGGTACGTCCCCTGGTGCATTCGGGATCACATAGTGGCCTTGACTTTGCCGCGGACCAGGCCGCTGAGGGCGTTGCCGGCCTTCTGGATGGGAGTGGGCGGCTCTTCGATGAGCTCGCCGGCTGTATATTTGCGGTAGGTGAGGGCGGCGTCCTCGATCGCCTTGCGGAGGTTTTTGTGGCCGGCGGGTCCGTCCTCTTCCGTCAGGCTGCCGATATAGCGGCCCTCGAAGCCGTCCAGGGGGGTGACCCTGGCGAAGGCGGTCAGGCCTTCCAGCTTGCGGCCTTCCTGGATGATGCCTTCGTCATCGATCCGGAACATGACCACGGCGCCCGCATGGAAGCCGCCGGATTTGCGGCCGAAGGCTACCTTGCCCTTGCGGCGGAGCAGGATGAATTCGTTGGACAGGTGGCGCATCTGCAGAAAGCTGAAGATGCCCTGCAGGAAAAAGACGACTCCGACTACAATGATCAGTGCAAGCATGACTGCCCTCCTTTTTTTGTGGGGTGGTTTTCTTTGATGGTTGTATGATAACGCGGGCGGAGACCAATCTTAATTCTATGATTTCCGCCACAGCGGAAATTGGTTTGTTCATGGGATTTCCGCGATGTGGAAATAGGGTGGATTAAAGGCCCGGCAGCATTGGCTGCCACTCTGACGAGCGGCATATTCGGAAAGAGCGGACGAAAAAAGGGGGAGGGGGCAAGTTTTCGCCGGCTTTTCTATACCACTGTGACAGTTTTGTGACGGCAGGCCTGTTATACTGACGTCAGTAACAATCAATCAAGCAAATCCGCGGAAGGAAAACCGGAAGCGGAAGGAGATTAAGCCGGAAAGCGGTGTTAAAATCCCCAAAAAACCTTTATAATGAATTTAGTGGTACTTTCAACAATGAAACTTTGAAGTACAGAAAAGAATTGGGAGGTATAAGACAATGATGATGGATAATGAGAAAAATCTGAATGCAGATGAGATCATGGAAGAGAAGTTCGAGGGTGAGATGCTTACAGATGAAAATCTGGAGGATGTCGCAGGCGGCAAGGAGCGTTCCGAGAGATATCTCAAGGAGCACGGCTATGTCAAGACCTCGACCCACGGCGTCATCACAGGATCGAACGCAGGACTGACCTTCCGTGACAGGAAGGGCAACAGGACCGGTTATTTCTGTGGCAACCATGTCAGCATCTGGATCAAGGCGGACGACAAGTTCAAGATGCACAAGGATCCTGTCACAGGCAAATACGATGTGACCTTTGTCAGGGCCTACAGGCACGGACACGAGGGTTATGTCAACAGGGACTATGTCTGATCCGGCATGATTAAATGATTTGATCGGACAGGATTTCCTGCAGGTGCTGCGGCGCAGGATCTGCAGAGAGGACAGAAAACTAAATAGCGAGAGCCCGGGCGGGATTTGCTGATCGGCAGGCCCCGCCCGGGCTTATTTTTATTGAAAAATGTATTCGTAGTGTTATGAGATGCCGCCGGATCTGTAAACCGGGCTCAGGCCTTTTTGTAGAGGACGCGCAGGAGCTCGGGGTAGTTGCGGGCCCGGGAGATGGCCTGGAGCATGTCGGTGTCGCGGGAGATCTCGAGGAGCTCGTCGTAGACGCGGATCATGAGCATGTCGTCGTCGTCGGATTCCTCAGGGAGGGCCATGAAGAAGATGACGCGGACTTCGTGGTCCTTGTGGCGGACGGGCTGCTCAAAGATGCCGATGGCCAGGAGCATGCGGTTTGTGGCGGTCTGGATGCTGTGGGGGATGGCGACGCCGTTGTCGAAGACCATGGTGCCCTTCTCCTCGCGCTCCTCCAGGCGCCGGCCGAAGTCGGCGTCGATCTGGCCCTCGTCGGCCAGGATCTCGACCATTTCCGCGATGGCGTCGGTGTAGCTGCGGCCTTTTTCAAAGAAAAAGACCTTGTCCTCGTCCAGGAGGCTGCTCATGATGTACTGGTTGTCGTCGAGCATGGGCATTTCCACCTGATCCCAGTAGCGGACCTTCTCCAGCTTCTGCTTGAGCTCGCGCTCGTCAAAGATCTCGCGGATACGGATGACGGGCTTCTCGGGAGTAAAGGGGAGGTCGACGGTGGACAGGATGACGTCATAGTTCGCCAGCTTTTCGGGGGAGACGGCGGCGTCGGACATGGTCCGGATCTGGACCTGGCTGTCCATGATCTTTTTGAGCTGGACGCTGATCAGGCGGGCCGTGACGCGGCCGGTGCCGCAGATGACGGCGATCCGGAAGGGCCGGCGCTGGCCCAGGTTGTTTTCCTCGAGGAAGACGCCGAAATAGGTGGCGAGGTGGCCGCGCTCGTCGGTATTGACCTCCAGGCCCTCCTCCTGTTCGATGACGCGGGCCGCGATCCCGGACATCTCATAGGCCAGCGGGAACTTGGTCCGCAGCTCCTCCAGCATGACGTTGGGCTGGCGGATATTGAAGCGCAGGCGGTTGAGCATGAACATGAGGTGGTAGGCGAATTCCTTTGCGAAATCACTGGGATCGATGGAGACCCCCAGCTCCTCCCGGATCTGGGCCATGATCTTTTCCGCCAGGGGGCCGATGGTCTCATCGAGCTCCATCTCCTGGACGGAGCCCAGATCGGCCGGCGTCCGCATGCCCGCGATGGGCAGGAAGGTAAAAATCTTTTCCTCCACGGGGAAATCCACGCGCAGAAGGCCGCCGATCCGGTCTATGATGCTGTTGACCCGGAAAAACTCCCCGTTGGCGGTCAGGTTGTAGTAGGCGTCTGTCAGCTTACCGATAAAATGTCCGGTCAGGAAGCGGTCGATCATCAGGAGCAGGTAGCGCTCGAACTGCCTGCCGACCTGTTTCTCGAAGGCCTTCCGGCTCATCTCCTCCCGAATCATGTCCCGGATCTCCTGATCAAGGGGGTAGTCATTGTAGATCGCGTCAAAGCAGTTCTCCAGAATGTAGGTCCGGATGTCCAGTTCCCTGCCGTGCAGGATCATGCCCTTGCTGGTCTTGCCGACGATCTTGAGGTTGAAGGGCGCAATCTCCTCGCGGAGCTTTTTCAGGTCGCTGACCAGGGTCGTGCGCCCGACATTCATCTCATAGGCGAGCTCGTCGGTCAGAAGAGGCGCGTCCGCCCGCATCAGCTCCGCGAATATATAATTCTGGCGGCCGCGGGGGGTGCCGAAGACGCCGTCGATATCGCAGATCTTTTCAAAGGATTTTTTATATGCGTCGGGATCGAAGATCCGCAGGCTGTACCGTCCCTGGACGCCCTCAATGGAGGCGGATCCGCCCAGGTCTTCATTGAGCTGGCGAATGTCATTGCGGATGGTCCTCTCGCTGACCCCCAGGGTCTGCGCCATGGAGGCAACGGTCAGGCCGGATTTGGTACCCAGCATGCGCAGGATATTGGCTGCCCGGTTATCAGTAAATAGATTTTTCAATTTTGTCCCCCCTGTATTGCCGTTAGAACATTTGTTATGGAAAACGTTCACGTTTCCCCGGGCTTACCCCGGGGCGTGCCCATCCGTCAGTACGGCCTGTCATCGCCATGCGCCGCCTTCGCATTTACGTGCGCCGGCATGCTGTGGATGGGTGTAAGCGGATGCAGACAGCTTTTTATATGTGCAATATGGAAAAACAAGTTGGTACGCGCTGACTATTATTATAAAAACAAACGAAGGTAAGTTAATACAGAAAATTTCCGGAAGGTGGAAAACATGGTCCTTACAGTTCACGCCCCCTCGAAGGGCAGTCAGCGGTAGAGGCCAATGCTGAAGGCCAGGGCGATCAGGATGCGGATCCACCCGGTCGCGAAGCGGGAGAGGGTGACCGCCGTGATCCCGATCTGGGTCGTTTCCGGTCTTGCCTCTGTCATGCTCAGGCCGACCGGGATGAAGTCGCAGGCGCACTGGCAGTTGACGGCGAAGAGGGCCGGCAGGGCCATGGCGGGAGCGATGCTGCCCGAGGCGATGAGGTCTCCGATGACCGTGGAAAACATCTGGGCCGCGACGGCCCCGGCGCCCAGGACCGCGCTGAGTCCGGGGACCGAGCAGATGATCCCCAGGCCGAGAAGGCCGGGAAGTCTGCCTCCCATGGGCTGCAGGGCAGAGGCGATCAGCTCGGTCAGTCCGGATCCACGGCAGAGTCCGACGAAGAGGGCCGCGAAGCCCATGAAGGGCAGGAGCATGTCCAGGCAGGTCCGGACGGCGTCCCGGGCGGACTGGTGAAACACGCTGACGATCCGGCTCATGGCGGCGGCCGGTCCCAGAAGGCTGTGGCCCTCGGGAAGAGACTGGCCTGGCAGGGAGGCCGCCGGGACCGGGTCTTTGAGCGGAGCCCCTTTCACTTCCTCCTGGGAGAGAGCTTCGGGGGAGGCGCTCCTGCGCGGAGCCCCTTTCAGCTCATCCGGGGAAGGCGCTTCGGGAAATCCGTCCCTGCGCGGAGACAGATCCGGGTGAGGATTTTCAGACAGGAGTTCTTCGTCCGGACCTTCGTCAGGGGAGAGGGCAGGGGAGAGCGACACCTGCGCGGAGGTGACCGCGGAGACATAGAGGTCTGCCGTAATATATTTTGCCAGAGGGCCGCTCCGGCCGGTCGCCAGGAGGTTGACGGTGGGGATGCCCTTGCGGGGGAAAAGCCCGCAGCGCAGGGTACCGCCGCAGTCGATGATGGCCAGGGCCACCTCTTCGTCCGGGACGGCGGTCGTATTTCCGTTGACAGCCGTCATGCCGGACAGGGCCAGGATCCTGGCCAGCGGCTCAGGCTCCAGACCGCCCCCGGTCATGTACAGGACGGTGTGCCGGTCTTTTGTCGGAGTGACCGTCACGGGGCCGCCCCAGCCGCCGTCGCCGCATTCAATGGTAATGCTGCGGAAGGCGGGGAGGGAGCCGGGCATCGGGTCAATGTCTGCGGGCGCAGGACCACCGGTCAGGAGGGCTGCGTCAGCGTCTGTCGGCGCGGGATCACCGGTCAGGGGGGCTGCGTCAGCGCCAGCATCTGCCGGCGCGGGGGTTCCGGAAAACGAGGCTGCGTCAGCGTCTGCCGTCTCAGGACCTCCGGTCTGCAGGTCGACGCTGTCCTCCAGCCGGATCCCGGCCTTCGCTGAAAGCCTTTCCGTGATCCGTTCGGCCGCCCAGCCGGAGACAAGGTTGGCAATGAGGCCCGCGCAGAGGTAGCGGAGGGCCAGGGGGAAGGGGTCCAGCCCGCGCGAGGCCAGGCCGTTGGTGATCCCGAGCCAGATAAAGAGCTCTGCCGGGTTGATGTGGTGAAAAAGACCGCTGTTTGTGTGGCAGTGGTAGCTCGCGGAGGCAAAATAGGCGGGTTTATAGCGCTCGGGCAGATAGCGCCCCATGGAGATCGCCATGGGATTGCCCAGAACGATGGCAGACAAAAAAGGCAGCAGCAGATAGCGCAGGAAGGCGTTGGAGCCGCACCTGGCCGCCAGCTTTTCGACCCGGGCCCGCCCGATCAGGTGGGTGACCGCGTTCAGCAGGACGAGAAATAAGAACACCTGGGGCAAAAGGCCGGTCACCCAGGAGATTAGTTGTTGTGTCCCTGCATCTATGATATGCTGTATTCCGTTGATCAGAAACATAACAGAATCCTCCTCAGGCTATTGTAACATAAAAAGACATGCACGCGGGTGTGCTTGAAAACGGCGTAAAACGCCGCAAAGCGCATGCCCTGCGAGGGGGATGCGGCAGGAGAGTCCGCGAAAAGCACTCCGGACGGAGAAATGGAATGAGTCAAAATAAAGAAAACCGGAAACTGCTGAATGCCATGTTTTTCAACCAGATCTCAATGGGCATTTATCTGCTTCTGATCGGGGATGTGCTGCCCATGATCCGGGCGGAGTACGGGATCAGCTACCGGCTGAGCGGTGCCATGATGGGGATCCAGTCGGCTGGTTATTTTATGGCGGGCCTGGTGACACCGCTTCTGCCCCGGTTTTTCGGTGTCAAAAAGACCTATCTGATCCTGGCCAACCTGGCGGCGGCAGGGCTGGTCATCATCATGCTGACCGGGAATCCGGTCCTGCTGCTGACAGCCATGCTGATGACCGGTGTCAGCAAAGGCTCCTGCGGAAATTTCAACAATGCCATCGTCAGCAACCTTTCCGGCAACAGCGCCTCTCAGCTCAATTTTCTGCAGGCCTGCTTCGCGATCGGGGCCTGCGCGGCGCCCCTGATCGCAGTCCTGTGCGGCCCGGCCTGGAGGCTGGCTTTTGCCGTGGAGATCGCGATCGCCGGGGTCGTCTTTCTCTACTCACAGAGGATGGTGATCCCGACCGGGGCCTATCCCGTCTCAGACAAAAAGGGAATCCCGGATCTCGGCTTTTTCCGCAGCCGGACCTTCTGGATCTGCGCGGTCTTTCTGTCCGTCTACATGGCCATCGAGGCCTGCATCATGGGCTTTCTGGTCAGCTATTTCGTGGACACCGGCCTGGCGTCGGAGAGCCGGGCCCAGCTTCTCTCCATGCTCCTGTGGGCAGCGCTCCTGGTCGGCCGCCTTGCCTGTTCCTGGCTCAGCACGAAAATGAAACCCGTGCACATGCTTCTGGTCATGTCAGCCGGCGTGGCCCTGAGCTTTGTCCTTTTCATTTTCGGCGGCAGCCTGCCGCTTGTGGCTGCCGGATCCACCGGCCTGGGTCTTTTTATGGCGGGTATGTACGGGACAGCCATCGGCGATACGGGTGACCTTCTGGAAAAATACTCCATGAGTATGAGCATGCTTATCGTGATCCCGGGCCTGATCTCGACTCTGATGCCGAGCCTGATCGGCATTCTGGCTGACCAGTGGGATATCCGCCGGGGCATGATGGCGATCTTTGTCCTGATCCTGCTGCTTCTGGCGGTCACGGCCGTCGATTTCGGCAGCTCACGAACCGCCTCTGACCCGGACCGGTCCTGAGATATTGCGGGCCCGGTGCAATGAAGAAACGTCACAAAAGGATAGAAAGATCCCGGCAGGGGAGGCGCAGCCGGCGCATCCCTTTGCCGGGATCTTTAGAACAAAGGACATAATATCCTGGTTTATTCGCGGCTTTCGAAACCGAAATGCCGGGCTTCTTTCAGGCGGTAATAGATGAATTTGGTGTGGGCCACTTCCCGCCCGGTGTCATCCGTGATGATGCCGTCCACCCAGGTCAGGGTCTTGCCGGTCTTGGTGACATTTGCCGTGCAGACGATCTCTTTGCCCCGGACTGCCCGCATGTAGTCCATATCCCCCTGCACGGTCGGGCCGCCGTAGCCCTTTGAAGCCGCAGCGATACCGCAGATCGTGTCCGCCAGTGTGAAAAAAACGCCGCCGTGGACAGTGTTCAGGGGGTTGAGATGGCGCTTCTGCAGCTCGATCCTCCCCTTGCAGTATCCGTCGGAGACCTCCAGGACCTCCATCCCTATATCCTTGGAAAAACCGATCTCCTGGCCTAGGTACTTGGCCATCTTGATCTGGTCTTCTTTTGAGTATGCAGTTCCCGGGATCTTATTATCCTCATTTGCCATAATTTGTTTCGACCATTCCTTTCATCCCTTTAGATTAGTTCGGTGCCTGGTGATCCTTCCTTTTGTCTGGAGGAAGGAGTCCGTGCACGAGAGCTAAGTTTATCATGAAAGGGGGTGTTTCACAAGGGTGTGTGTGACGCTCCCACTCGTCAAGAGGCCTGTTTTCTGTTATGATAGTAGTGTATAAAAACGGGCAGGAGAGAGTCTCCTGCGCCGGGGAACCAGTGGTTAAAGTTATTCGATAGTAAAGGAGGAAAATGAAATGATGAAATCAGTCAAACGCTTCCTGGCCTGCTTTCTGATCGCAGCGATGCTGGTCGGAATGACCTCGTTCACAAGCGCGGAGGCCGCTCTCAAGACCCCCGGAAACTGCCGTTTCGACAAGTGGACAAACAGCAGCTTCACGGCCTGCAGGATCAAATGGAACAGTGTCCCCGGGGCCAATCGCTACACGGTCACCCTGACCTATACGGACGGCAGTCACTATAAGCAGCACACGACCAAGTCGACGTCCTATACCTTCAAGGGACTGGCCGACAACCATGTCTATATGGTCAGGGTCATGGCGTCCTATGTGGATCCCATCACCGGACAGACGACCAATACCAGTAATTTCTCCAACGTCGCCTATATCGTGCCCATGCCCAAGGAGCTGTCCCTGACAGTCACAAACAAGGACAGGCTGCAGGCCAAGCTCAAATGGAATCCGATCTACGGCTCCAACGGCTATAATGTCTTTGTGACGACGGATCCGATCGATGACGACTGGGTCTGGAACCAGTCCACGGACACCAAGGCCACCGCGACCTCTGCGACGGTCAAAAAGTTCAGGGGCGCCCACCTCAAGAAATACACCAATTATTATGTGAAGATCGTGACCAGGAGAAGGCGCAACGGCGCGTTCGTCTCGGTCCCTGTTCCCGAGGATTATTACAATGCTGCCTTCCAGCTGATGTTTATCCGCTGAGTCCGCGGGTGAATGCGTGTGTTTTTGCCCATTCCAAATGTGCTTCGCACATGGGCAAACGTCGTCACACTCGGGTTTTTACATGAAATTGCCATGCAAAAACACCTCAAATTCAGCGGCTGTGGATAAAAACTGTGATACTTCTGTGACAGACTCTGTGTTATCCTTCATCATGTAACCGGAACAAAGGATTTCGCGTTACGAGTAAAAGGAAAGATTTGTGAGTGCGCAGCCCTTTGCCGGCAATGCCCGGAACGGGGTGCGGAACGGGGCTGCGCGGATGATTAAAAGTGATCATTTGGAGATTATTTGGACCACAGATGATCGAATGACTGGAGGTAAAGAGTATCATGAAAAACAAAGCACTGATCAGTATTCTGACCGCGGCGGCCATGGCGCTCTCGCTGGCAGCATGCTCAGGCACGGCGCCGGCTTCCAGCGCGGGAAACGCGGAAAAAGAGGACGCGGCAGCGGTCGAGACCACAGCGGAAGCTGTTGACAGCGTAGAGACGGAAGCTGAGACGGAAGTGACGGAAGCGGAAGCGGCGGATACAGCCGGAGCGGCCATGGCCGCGGATACGGCGGCAGAGGCGGCAGCAGAGGGCGGAACTGCAGCGGCTCAGACCGCGGCGGATGTCGATATGGTCATGAACGGGGACCTGGTCCTGCCTGTTCCCACGGAGTATATGGACCTGATGCTGGTTGAGACACCGGAGAACAGTGAGGACGGAATCCTCTTCCGCTTCACGGAGAAGGCCTCCGTCGACCAGGCCAAGGCCATGGGCGACTACCAGGATGGCATGGGCTGGCTCTTTGACATCGGCAGGGTCAGCGAGGAGCAGGCGCAGGAAATGCTCTGCTCGGATATGTCCGGCATGGACCTGATCGCAAAGGATGACAAGGGTGACTGCTATATCCTCTATCATCCCACCGATGTCCGCGTCGTGCGTGAGAACATGGACGATCTCAGCAAGCCCGACGATCCCTGGAACCTGCTCCACGAATGGGTGGCCAATGTGCCTGACAGCTTCGTGGCCGAGAATGCCGGTATGACCAGAGAGAATCACACCAATACCAGCCTGGATATCTACCTGGCCAGGATCAGGTACAAAAATGATGTGAACTATGAGCTCAGGTCCCTGGAGTACGGGGCCATGACACCCGGAGAGGTCGATCCCGCGCCCTATGTGGAGCGCCTGACCAGAGGGGCAGCCTTCTACTACGCCGACCTCGAAGAGGGGCCCGACGGAGAGTACGATGTTCTCGCCATTCCGGAGGACAAGGTCCGCTATGAGTTCTTCCCTTCAGAGGGAAACAAGAACCTGGTCAGGGAAGTCCACGAGAATGATGAGGGTGAAGACGATTTCACCACAATGTACGAGGCTGTCTTTGAAGACGGCACGACCACGGCCTATGATGTCATCAACGAATGGTATCACGCTCTGGCCGGTGTGACCGAAGGCGGCGAGGCCGCGGCGACAGAAGCGGCAGCGGCAGAGGCAGCTGAGTAAGACACTGAAAGAAAAATGCCGGTGCAGTCATGATCATGTGATCAGCCGGCAGGATCCGGCCGGCTGATCCGGGCACAGGCCCAGGAGAAATCCGGACGGCGGATGTTCCCGGCACGGATCCGGGGAAACCGTAAATAAGAAAAAAGAAGGGGGCGCTGCCCGGCTGAATCTCTCAGCCGGGCAGCGCCCCCTGATCGTTTCTTCATCGCAATGCCCGTGATCTCAGTCGTGGGATACGCGCGCATGCTCAAGGCAGAGCCTGCCTGTTTACGTCTCCTCCGGCACGCAGATGATGTTTTCCTGTTTCTCAAACCAGGAGCCGGGGCAGCGGTCGGTGATGACGGTGGCGCTGTCAAAGGCGGAAAAGCGGACCGGGGAGATGATCTGGAATTTCTCGGCGGTGCAGAGCACGTAGCGCTCCCGGGACTGGGCCATGGCCCGTCCCTTGATGATGGCCTCATTGATGTCGGGGGTCGTGAACCCGCTCTCCGGGTTGGCCCCGTTGGTCCCCATGAAGCACTTGGTGAAGTTGAAGGAACGGAGCTCTTCGGCGGCCGCGTTGCCGACGATGGCCTCGGTGGCGGTCCGGATCTCCCCGCCGATCAGGTTGACACGAAAGCCCCGCCTGGCCAGCTCCAGGCCGTGGGCCACGGCGTTGGTGACATAGACGGCTGCATGTTCCCTGATGAAGGGGATCATGGAGCCTGTAGTCGTGCCCGCGTCGATATAGATGAAATCGTCTGGCCTGATCAGGGCGGCCGCGTACCTGCCGATCCGTTTCTTTTCTTCGATGTTGATCTCGGCCCTCTCCGCGACCCGGTCTTCATGAAGGCTGGTCCTGCTGCCGACGGACATGGCTCCGCCGAAGACCCGGATCAGTCTGTTCTGTTTGTCCAGTTCCTGCAGGTCGCGCCGGATGGTGGATTCCGAGGCCTGGAGAAGCGTGACCAGCTCTGTGAGTGTGATGCTTCCCCGCGCGTCGAGAAGCTGCAGGATCTGTGCCTGGCGCTGTTCAGCTAACATGATTCCTCCTGGTGAAAAACTGTCCTTAGAGCTGCATGCAGAAATGCGGATGAACATGACATCAACAAATATTCTTATTTTTATTATACCGGATTATTCGAAAATATGCTTTAGCAAAACTGTTTGTCTGATAAATATTTATTACCATTCAGACCCACCTGGAACCCGGGTTTTTGCGCGGTTCTCAGGGCAAAAACACAGGCTGAAATGTTTTTTATGATAAAAGATGCGGAAAAAAATATGGCACAGGTTCCTTTCCTAGTTCCGAAAGGTCTGTGAAGAGGAAGGATATATCGGTGTATGTGAAAACACACGGCTCATGGGGGGAAGCCGTGTGTTTTCGTGAGAGGAGTTTTTTACTGTCCACGCCCTTTCGAAGGGCGTGGACAAGTAACACCGCGCGCGGCGCACGCAAAGCGCATTGGAATCGCCGCGCGTCCTGTAAGAGTATTGTCTTATGCCTCGACGGGTTTCTTGAGTACGCCGAGCAGGACGGTGCCGACAATGGTGCCCGCGACGAGGGCCACGACATACATGATGGCGTTGCCGACGACGGGGAAGACGAAGATGCCGCCGTGAGGGGCCATCAGTGTGCAGCCGAAGGCCATGGAGAGCGCGCCGGATACGGCGGAGCCGATGATGCAGGCGGGAAGGACCCTGCCGGGATCGGCAGCGGCATAGGGGATGGCGCCCTCAGTGATGAAGGCCAGGCCCATGATGAAGTTGACGGGGCCGGATTCTCTCTCTTCTTTGGTGAATTTGTTCTTGAAGAGGATGGTCGCCAGGGCGATCGCGCAGGGAGGGACCATGCCGCCGATCATGACGGCTGCCATGATGTCATAGTTGCCGGCCGCGATGGAGGCTGTGCCGAAGACGTAGGCTGCCTTGTTGAAGGGGCCGCCCATATCGATGGCCATCATGCCCGCGACGATGATGCCGAGCAGGATCTTGCTGGTGCCGCCCATGTTGGTCAGGCCGGTGTTGAGGGCCGTGTTCAAAAAGCCCACGGGTGGTTCCACAATGAAGGTCATGATCAGGCCGACCAGGAGGGTGCCGCAGAGCGGGTACAGGAGGACGGGGGCGATCTTTTCGATGGACTCGGGAAGCTTGTTGAAGACCTTCTGGAGCCAGAGGACCAGGTAGCCGGCGATGAAGCCTGCCAGCAGGGCGCCGAGGAAGCCGGACTTGCCGTTGGCCGCGATCATGCCGCCGACAAAACCGACGGCCAGGCCGGGCCTGTCCGCGATACTCTCGGAGATGTAGCCGGCCAGGACGGGCAGCATGAAGCCGAAGGCGACGCCGCCGATGGACTTGAGGGTGGCGGCGACGGGGTTGATGGAACCGAAGTTGGCGCGCTCGGCCTCGGCCAGGGAGTTGAGGTCAACGGAGAAGCCGTCGATCAGGAAGGCCAGGGCGATCAGGATACCACCGCCGACGACGAAGGGCAGCATGTGGGAGACGCCGTTCATAAGCTGGACATAGATCTTGTGGCCGGCTCCGCCGGAGGCCTTGGCAGTGGAGGCGGAGGCAGCAGCGCCTGCGCCGCCCTTCCAGACGGGGACATTCCCGGTCTTTGCCCGGGCGACCAGCTCATCGGCCTTGTTGATGCCGTCGGAGACGGGGGACTCGATCAGCTTCTTGCCGTGGAAGCGGTCCATGGGGACCTTGGCGTCCGCCGCGACGATGATGCAGTCGGCGTCCGCGATCTCCTGGTCGGTCAGGATGTTTTTGGCTCCGCCGGAGCCCCGGGTCTCGACCTTGACCCAGCAGCCGGCCGCCTTGGCGGCCTTCTCGATGCCCTCGGCCGCCATGTAGGTGTGGGCGATGCCGGTGGGGCAGGAGGTGACGGCGCAGATGCGGAAGGCGCCTTCGGGAGCGGCTTCTTCCTTAGCGGTCCCTTCCCCTTCCCAGTTGCGGGTGTCCTTGTCGTCCGCGGCGTCAATGATGGAAAGGAAGGAGTCGACGTCGGGGGCGTTCTTGAGGTCGGTGGCGAACTGCTCGTCCATGAGCAGGCGGGAGAGCTTGCTCAGCACATCCAGGTGGACATTGTCCTTGGTGTTGGGAGCGGCGATCAGGAAGAGTAGGTTGACGGGCTCATCGTCCAGAGCGTCGAAATCGACGCCGTTTTTGACGACCATGGCTGCGAGGCCGGGCTTGATGACGGCGTCGCATTTGCCGTGGGGGATGGCCAGACCATCGCCGATTCCGGTCGTGGACTCTTCCTCGCGGCGGTAGACCTCAGCCCTGTAGGCGTCAAGATCGCGGATCTTTTCGCTCTTGGCCATGAGGGCGACCGCCTGGTCCAGGGCCTCGTTTTTGGATCCGGGCGCTGCGTTCAGATCGATACTCCGTCTGTCGAGCAAATCAGTGATTCTCATAAATTCCTCCTTTGTGAGGTGCACATTCCGCGCGCCCTGCTTTTTTACGAAGGGTGCACAGTCCGTGCGCGTTCAGTTTTTTGGAAGATGTACAGGCCCTTTCCTGTACATCTTTCCATCGGTGAGGCGCGCCTGTCTCAGATGCGCGGCCTCCTTTTTTATCCGTCCAGACGTCCGTAGACATCCATGACTTCGGGCCTTGTTGCCAGCAGGTCCGAGAAGGCGCTGGCGCTGCCGGTCGCGACGCCCATGCGGAAGGCGTGCTCGTAGTCGTGCTGCTCTTCCCAGCCGGTCAGGAAGCCTGCGACCATGGAGTCGCCCGCTCCGACCGCGTTCACCAGTTTCCCCTCCGGTGCGGGAAGCGCATGGACTTCATCGTTCTCATCCACCAGGACGGCGCCCTTGCCGGACATGGAGACCAGGACGTTGACCGCGCCCATCTCCCTGAGCTTTCTGGCATAGGGCACGACGGATTCCCTGGTGTCCAGCTCCACGCCGAAGATCTCGCCGATCTCATGGTGATTGGGCTTGATCAGGAAGGGGTGGTACTGGAGGACGTTGAGCAGCAGGTCCTTTGTGGCGTCGACGACGAAGCGGATGCCGCGTCCCTGCAGGGCCTCCAGAATGTTGGAGTAGATCGTTCCAGGCATGCTCTCGGGGATGCTGCCCGCCAGAACCAGGGTATCGCCTTCCGTCAGGGTGTTCAGCTTAGCCATCAGGGCATCCTGGCCGGCCTGGTCGATCACGGGACCCATGCCGTTGATCTCGGTGCCGTCGATGTCCCGGAGCTTGAGATTGATCCGGGAGAAGCCGTTGGAGATACGGATGAAATCATTCCGCAGCCCCATCTCGTTCATGCGGCGGATCAGCTCGTCTCCGGTGAAGCCCGCGACAAAGCCCAGCGCGGTGCTGTCGATCCCGAGGTTGGTGAGGACGGTCGTGACGTTGATGCCCTTTCCCCCGGCCAGCATCTGCTCATAGACCGTGCGGTTGGTCTTGCCAAGCTCGAAGCCCGGAACAGAGACGATGTAGTCCAGCGATGGATTGAATGTAACAGTGTAGATCATTCGGTGACCTCCTTTCCATGTTTGATGCCTCAAGTATACGGGTAAAAACATCCAAAGTCAATCATAAAACGCCATATTATTTCACGGCATTCCAGGAAAATTTGGCTGAAACGGTCAAGCTCCTGGCCTTTTTGTGAATATCCGTGCAGAGAACCCGCTGGATGGTGAAAAAGATTCATGCGTAAAAACATTTACATTCATCAAAAAAAGCGTATAATGGCCTTTGTCGGCACTAATCATGCAAAAAAGTTCACACAAAAGATGAAACAGATTCATGTAAAAAGCGTTTTCAGGAAAGACAGGTACACGGTCATGGGAAATACACTCGAAATCAGGTGGCATGGAAGGGGCGGACAGGGCGCCAAGACAGCGGCTCTGCTCCTGGCGGATGTGGCTTTTAAGACAGGGCAGTACGTGCAGGGCTTCCCCGAGTACGGGCCCGAGCGCATGGGCGCGCCGATCACGGCCTTCAACCGGATCAGCCGGGACCGCATCCGCGTGCATTCCAATATCTACCACCCTGATTTCGTCGTGGTCGTCGACGAGACCCTCCTCCACTCTGTTCATGTGACAGACGGCCTCAAGAGGGAGGGGGCGATCATCGTCAATACGCCCAGGACGCCGGAGGAGATCCGGCCCCTGCTGAGGGGCTACCGCGGAGCGGTCTACACCGTGGACGCCCGCGCCATCTCCGAGCAGACCCTGGGAAAGAACTTCCCCAACACCCCTATGCTGGCCGCCGCGGCCGCCGTGAGCGGAGTCATGAAAAAAGAGGACTTCCTCCACGAGATGCGGGCCTCCTTCCAGCATAAGTTTGCCAGAAAGCCCGAGGTCATCGACGGCAATATGAGAGCCCTGGAGATGGCCTACGAGGTGATCGGGCGGACCGCGGGCATGACCAGGACCGCATAAGGCAGATACAATGAAACAGGATCAGGGCCTCCGCCGCTGAGCGGGGGCCTTCCTTATGAGAAAGAAGAGAACAGATGCGTACAGATGTGAGACAGATCAATGAAAAAACCCCCTGGCAGGGTCTGACCGAGGGCCTGCAGATGTTTGCGGGCGGCACGGCCAGACACTTCGCGACCGGGGAGTGGAGGACCTCGACGCCGGTCCTTCTGAAGGACAAATGCAGACAGTGCCTGCTCTGCGCCCCGGTATGTCCGGATGTCAGCATCCCGGTCAGGGATGGAAAGAGACAGGATTTTGACTATGACCACTGCAAGGGCTGCGGGATCTGCGCCAGCGTATGCCCTTTCGGCGCGATCGAGATGAAGGAGGGGATCGAACCATGAGCATCAGAGAGAGAATGTCCGGAAACGAGGCGGTGGCCTACGGGATTCGGCAGGTGAATCCGGATGTGATGCCGGCTTTCCCCATCACCCCTTCCACGGAGATCCCCCAGATGGTCTCCGCCTACATTGCCAACGGAGAGGTCGACACGGAGTTTATCCCCGTCGAGAGCGAGCACTCCGCCATGTCGGCCGCGATCGGCTCGGAGGCGGCGGGGGCCAGGACCATGACGGCGACCTCCTCCGCGGGCCTCGCCCTCATGTGGGAGGAGCTGCTGCTGGCGGCCTCCAACCGCCTGCCCCTGGTCCTGACTCTGGTCAACCGGACCCTGTCCGGCCCCATCAATATCAACTGCGACCATTCGGACGGCATGGGGGCCAGGGACACGGGCTGGATCCAGATCTATGCCGAAAACAACCAGGAGGCCTATGACAATTACCTGCAGGCCTTCCCGATCGCCGAGGACCCCAGGGTCCACCTGCCGGTCATGGTCTGCCAGGACGGCTTTATCACCAGCCACGCGGTGGAGAACATCGAACTGTTGGAGGATGAGCCGGTCAGGGAATTCGTCGGAACCTACAGACCGGAGGAATTCCTGCTCAATCCCGGCAAACCCGTGGCGGTCGGCCCCTATTCGGTATCCAATTACGCCATGGAGGCCAAAAAGGCCCAGGAGGATGCCATGGAGAGGGCCGGAGAAGTCATCCTGGAGGTGGCGGACCGCTTTGCCCGGGTCTCCGGCAGGAAATATGGATTTTTCGAAGAATACCGCACGGAGGATGCCGACTATATCATGCTGATCATGGGATCCGCCGCCGGGACCGCCAAGGCCGCCGTGGACCAGCTGCGGGAGGAGGGCTGGAAGGCCGGCGTCCTCAAGCTCCGGGTATTCCGCCCCTTCCCGGAAAAGCAGATCGCCGAAGCCCTGCGCGGCTGCAAAGCCGTCGCCGTCATGGACCGGTGCGAGAGCTACAACGGCTGCGGCGGCCCCCTGGGCAGCGAAGTCCCCGCGGCTCTTTTCCGCAATAAAGTCATGACAGAGGCCGTCAACTACATCTACGGCCTGGCCGGACGGGACTTTACCACCGAAGACGTGAAGGCGGTCTTTGCCGAACTCAGAGAGGTCGCGGACGGCCGCATCCCGGCGCCCAACCACAAATACATAGGCCTGCGCAGCGAGTGACAAAACGTGACAAAGGGGCCGGTCCTTCGAGGCACGTCTGATGAGGACCAGAAATAAAGGATTTGCGCCGCGTTGGATGAGGAAGCCGGATCTGAAAGGACTTTTGAACCCGCGTCGATAAAGAATAAAAAGGAAAAGAGATGAAGAGTGTGAATACTATGGAAATGATTGAGAAGGAGGATTTCAGCCTGCGGGCCATGCTGGCCCGGCCGGAGCGGCTGACGCCCGGCCACAGGATGTGCGCGGGCTGCGGGGCCACGATCGGTGTGCGCGCTGTGCTGCGGGCCCTGCATGAGGGGGACCGGGCCGTGATGGGAAACGCGACGGGCTGTCTGGAGGTCTCTTCTTATATGTATCCCTACACAGCCTGGGAGGACAGCTATATCCACAACGCCTTTGAAAATGCCGGGGCGACCCTGAGCGGGGTGGAGACCGCTTATAAGGCCCTGCGCAAGCGGGGCAGGCTTCCGGAGGAGGAGAACTTCAAGTTTATCACCTTCGGCGGCGACGGGGGGACCTATGATATCGGTTTTCAGTCCCTGTCCGGCGCCATGGAGCGCGGCCACGACATGGTCTATGTCTGCTATGACAACGGGGCCTATATGAATACGGGGATCCAGCGCTCTTCGGCGACGCCCATGTTTGCGGATACGACGACGACGCCCGCGGGCAAGTGCTCGGCCGGCAAGATCCAGTACCGCAAGGACCTGACGGCGATCATCGCCGAGCACCATGTGCCCTACGCGGCCCAGACCACGCTGACCAGGGACTTCAGGGACCTGCACCGCAAGGCGGCCAAAGCCATCTATACAGAGGGGCCGGCCTTTCTCAATGTCATGACCCCCTGCCCCCGGGGCTGGCGCTATGAGACCAGCCAGATCATGGAGATCTGCCGGCTGGCGGTGGAGACCTGCTACTGGCCCCTGTTTGAGGTGGAAAACGGCAAGTGGACCCTGAGCTATGAGCCGAAGAACAAGCTGCCCATCGAGGACTTCCTCCGCCCCCAGGGCCGGTTCAGGCATCTCTTCAAGGCCGGAAACGAGCACCTGCTGGCCCTCTTCCAGGAAGAGGTCGACCGGAGGTGGGAGGACCTGCAGTACCGGTGCGCGAGATAAGCGCCTCGCGTTTCAGGTGGGCCTGAACTGTAACCTGGCGTCCCTTTTCCGGGGGGACTGTTTCAGAATGTTTTTTTATAAAAAGTGACCGCCGGGGAGTCTGCTTTCCGGCGGTCTTGCGTGGTCTGTCCGCGATTGCTAAAATGTGGGGGATAGATGCCTGCGGCCGTAAAGTCACGGCCGGAGTCTTGCGATCCATGTGCTGCCTGCGGCCGGGCTGTGCAAGTGTTACCAGAGGACGGTTTCTGAGGAGCTGGAAATGACATTACTGACTTATCAGATTTTCAAAACAGTTGCGGAGGCGGGGAGCTTCCACAAGGCCGCTGACCTGCTGGGCCTGACGCCTTCGGCCATCAGCCACGCAGTGTCGGGGATGGAGAAGGAGCTCGGTTTTTCTGTTTTTACAAGAGGAAAGGGAGGGGTCAGTCTGACCAGCTCCGGCAGTCAGCTGCTGCCCTATGTTTTTGCGGTGCTCAACAGTGAGGAGAGCCTGCAGCAGGCGGTCTCGGAGATGAACGGGCTGCAGCAGGGCACAGTCAAGGTCGGGGCTTTTTCCAGTGTCTGCACCAACTGGATGCCGGAGATCATTCAGTCCTTCGGGCGGATGTATCCGGCGGTCGAGCTGGAGCTCTTCCAGGGGACCTACGACGACGTGTCCTACTGGATCAAGAACGGGGTGGTCGACTTCGGCTTTCTGTCCACCTCCAGCGCCAGGGACCTGCCGATCGAGCCTTTTTACAGGGATCCCCTGCTCTGCATCGTTCCCGGAGATTATCAGAAGGAGGAGCCGGGGGACGCGATGACGATCTCGGAGATGTCCCGGCGCCGCTTCGTGGTCCAGAGGGAGTCGACGGACGCGGATATACAGATTTATCTGAAGGAAAATCATCTGGATATATCCACCCGCTATCATGTCGTCGATGACCTGTCGACGGTCGTCATGGTCCAGGCCGGGTTCGGGATCTGCATCATGCCGGAGCTGGTCATGACGGATATCCCCTATGATGTGCGCCGCTACCGGATGGAGCCGGACGCGGCCCGTGTCATCGGGCTGGCCGTGCGCGGACCCGGCCAGATGTCGCCGGCGGCCCGCACCCTCTACCGCTATATTCTCGATACCTACCGGAATATGTGAGGCGGGGCCGGGCAGCTGACAGGTTTTCAGACGGTGAGAGCGGCCGACAGGTTTTCAGGCAGCGAGAGCAGGGCAGTATTCAGGCAGTGAGACCAGGGCAATATTATAAAAAAGAAAAGAAACGGGGGCTGTTAGAATGGAATATCGCATTGAGCATGATTCTATGGGAGAAGTCAGGGTGCCTGCGGACAGGTACTGGGCGGCGCAGACGGAGCGGAGCAGGGGGAACTTCCCGATCGGGGTCGGGATCGAGACCATGCCCGGGGAGATCATCCGGGCCTTTGGATACCTGAAAAAAGCCGCGGCCAGGGCCAATCATGCCCTGAAGCCTGAAAAAATGACGGTGGAGAAGCTCAATGCCGTCAGCGCGGCGGCGGACGAGGTGATCAGGGGGCTTCTGGATGACCATTTCCCCCTGGTCGTGTGGCAGACCGGGTCGGGGACCCAGTCCAATATGAATGCCAACGAGGTCATCGCGAACCGGGCCAATGAGATTGCCGGGCAAAAGCTCTGCCATCCCAATGATGACATCAATATGAGTCAGTCCTCCAACGACACTTTTCCGACGGCCATGCACATTTCGGCGGTGACGGCCCTGGAGGACAGGCTGATCCCCGCGGCGGAGGGCCTGATCGGGGTCTTCCGGCAGCTGGAGGAAAAAAATGAGGGGATCGTCAAGAGCGGCAGGACCCACCTGCAGGACGCGGTCCCGATCAGCTTTTCCCAGGAGATCAGCGGCTGGCGGGCCTCCCTGGAGAGGGACGTCGAGCTGGTCCGCCTGGCCATGAGGCCGCTCTGCGAGCTGGCCCTGGGCGGCACGGCAGTCGGCACGGGCCTGAACGCGCCCGAGGGCTTTGCGGAGAAGGTCGCGGAGGAGGTCTCCGCCCTGACGGGAAAGAGCTTTGTGACGGCGCCCAACAAGTTCCATGCCCTCACATCCAAGGACGAGATCGTCTTTGCCCACGGCGCGGTCAAGGCCATGGCCGCGGACATGATGAAGATCGCCAACGACGTCCGCTGGCTGGCCAGCGGCCCCCGCTGCGGCCTGGGGGAGATCAGGATCCCGGAAAATGAGCCCGGAAGCTCCATCATGCCCGGCAAGGTCAATCCGACCCAGTGCGAGCAGGTCACCATGGTGGCGGTCCAGGTTATGGGCAATGACGCCGCGATCGGCTTTGCCGCCTCCCAGGGCAATTTTGAACTCAATGTCTTTATGCCCGTGATCGCCTACAATTTCCTGCAGTCGGTCAGACTCCTGTCCGAATCGATCGTTTCCTTCACAGACCACTGCGCGGTCGGAATCGAGGCGGACAGGGAGAAGATGCACGATAACCTCCACAATTCCCTGATGCTGGTCACGGCCCTCAATCCCTATATCGGCTATGAAAATGCCGCAAAGACGGCCAAGCTGGCCTTCCGGGAGAATATCTCCCTCAGGGAAGCCTGCCTGAAGCTGGAGTTTCTGACTCCGGACCAGTTTGACCAGGTCTTCCATCCGGAGGAAATGGTGTAATAAACGCGTTTTACATTTTAAAAAGGATTTTGGCGGCCGGCTTATCTTTCCGGCAGAGCTTTTCGAAGGCTTCTTTTCCCTGGTCCAGGCTGACGATGTCTGTGATGACGGGCGAGAGGTCGAGGCGGCCGCCGGCGATGAGGTCCACGGCGGTCTCCAGCTGGCGGCGGTCATAGCAGTTGCAGCCGATGAGGGAGAGCTGGCCGCCCACGATCAGGTTGGCGTCAATCGTGCAGTCCTGTTCGAAGACGCTGACGGCAAGGACTGTGCCGTTGGCGCGGACGCTCTGAAGGGCGATCTGGAGGGTGGCGGGACTTCCGGCGGCCTCCACGACCTTGTCAAAGCGCCGGTCCTGCGGAACCGAAGCGAGGGCCTGGACCCCCAGCTGCCGGGCGATGCCGCGGCGGGTCTGAGACCGGTTGATGACGGTGACGTCCTGCAGGCCGCAGACTGTGCGGGCGATGGCGGCGGTCAAAAGTCCGATGGGGCCGGCCCCGATGACGGCCAGGCTGTCCTCCGGGCGGAGGCCGGCGCGCTCGCAGACGTTGACCGCGACGGCGAGGGGCTCAGCAAGGGCCATCCGGCTCATGTCGGTCTCCTGCGGGACGCGGATCAGGCGGTCGGCCGGCAGGGAGATGTATTCGGCAAAGCAGCCCTGGCGGACCTCGCCGATGAAGCCGAGGGACTCGCAGGTGTTGAAGCTGCCGCGCCGGCAGCTGTCACAGCAGCCGCAGGGGACCATGGGGTTGGCGATGACGCAGTCTCCGGGGGCAAAGCCGGTCTCCGGGGCGGCCTGATCGACGATCCCGCAGAATTCGTGGCCCATGGTCTCCGGGACATTCTGGATAAACATGCCCTTGTTATAGATGTGGAGGTCGGAGCCGCAGATGCCCGCGTAGAGGACGCGGACCAGGACCTCCCCGGCAGGGGAGGCAGGCCTTTCGATCTCCTCTGTCCTGACATCGTGGATCCCGTACCAGCGCAGTGCTTTCATTTTCATGGTTTTCTCCTCCATATAAATCTGCCTTAAATCCGGCAGGCAGGTGTTCGGGGGCAGTCAGGAATTTCTGGTGGCGATGACGTTACAGCCTGTCCCGCACAGGTCCCGGATCAGGATGTCTCCGCGCCGGACGGGCGGGGCTGGATGGGTCCGGTAGATCTCGGCGGCGCATTCCAGCAGCATGGACCTGGGGACGGGCCGGTCGGTCTTGACGCTGACCGGTTTTTCCGTGTCCCGGACCCGCATGAGGGCGGTCAGGACGCGGACGGGATTTGTGACTTCCTGCAGGCCGTATTCCTTTCCGCGAGGGCAGAAGTTTCCGCTGATCTCCAGGCCTGCCTCTGTGGTCTGCGCTGTCAGGCGGCAGCCCCGCGGACAGACGATGCAGATCAGGTCCTCCTGTTTTTTTATGGCCTTTTGGGTATCTGTTTTTTCTTTCATAAATCTGATCCTGTCATTTTCTATTTTAAATTTCTGGTATCTGTTCAGTACCCCGCAGTGCCTTTGTCAGCCCGGTATTGCAGGTACAAAGCACTTTCAATACCGGGGTGCTGACCAGATACAATTTCTTTTTTTCTGAATGATTATTTCAGCGGGCAGCTTCCCTGTTTTTTCCACAGGAGAAGTGCCCGTGTTTTTTG
>CAMNFJ010000022.1:0-24420 GCA_946536955.1 uncultured Lachnospiraceae bacterium | reverse complement strand
CACGGGTGGTTTGCGCGGTTTTTCCTCTGCTGTATTTCATTTGCGCTCGCTTCGGGCCTGCTTTTCGCGGTCTTGTACATTTTGCAGATGGAGCCCTTCGGGACAAAGGCCGTCACGATCGATGACGCCAAGATCCAGTACATCGACTTTTTTACCTATTATGTGGATGTCCTGAGGGGGACGCGGCCGCTGAGCTATGATTTTGCCAATATGCTGGGAGGCAGCTCCTTCGGCCTTTTCAGCTACTATCTGGCGTCGCCCTTTAATCTCCTCCTCTACTTTTTCGGCAAGGCGGGGGTCTACAGGTTCTTTGATATCGCGGTCGTGCTCAAGCTGGCGACGGCCGGGGCGACCTTCTGCTGGTACCTGCAGCGGAGGTTTGAGGACCGGATCCGGCCGGTCTTTGTGATCGCCCTCTCCCTGGGCTATGCCCTGATGCAGTATTCGATCGCCCAGAGCAGCAATATCATGTGGCTGGACGGGGTCTATATGCTTCCCCTCATGCTGCTGGGCGTCTATGAGGTGGTCCACAGAAAGAGCGTCTGGCGCCTGGCCCTGGCGACGGGCTTCTGCATCCTGTGCAACTGGTATATGGCAGGGGTCAACTGCCTGTTTACGGGCATCTGGTTCCTCTTTGAATTCTTTTTCTGCGACAGGAAGGAGGAAAAAAAGGAGATCGTCATGCCCTCGGGTTATCCGGTCGGCATGCGGGCGTCCCGGAAGGAGGCCCCGGGCCTGCTGGTCGGGATCACGGACCTGATCCTGTCCTCCTGCCGCTATGTCTGGGGGATGGGACTGGGCGTAGCCCTGAGCGCCGGGCTCTTCCTGCCCGCCGTCAGTGCCATGCGGCAGGGCAAGGGCCAGTATGATGAGATCAAGATCCTCATGGAAATGGTCGGAGACCTCCTGTCTCCGGTCAGGGGCTATGTCATCGGGGCTGTCAGTGACAAGGGCTTTGCCGCGCTTTTCTGCGGGGGGATCGCCGTGTTCGCGGCGGCAGCCATTCTTTTTTCTGGGTCCTTCAGGTTCCGGCACAAGGCGGCCTATGTCTGCCTGCTGGGGGTCTGCTTCCTCATGCTCTTCTGGGAGCCCGGCAGGATGGCCTTTTCCCTGCTCAAGCGGGCGGACAGCTACTGGTTCCGCTACAGCCACCTGGTCTGCTTTGCCCTCCTCTTCGGGGCGGCTGCCTACCTGAGCCGGGCGGAAAAAGACCGCCTGTCAAAGGTGCTTGTGATCCCGCTCTCCCTGTTGTACGGGGCGGCAGTCCTCAAGCTGAACGGGATCCATCTGGCAGACCTGCGGGCACAGGGAGTGGAGATCGTCCGGCTCAATCCCGCCGTCTTTGCGACCGTGGCGGCCTCGGCCCTCCTGGCCCTGATGACGGTCCTGCTCCTGTGCGTGAAAAAAAATATCCTGATCCGCTCTGTGGCAGGCCTGCTCCTTCTGGCCGTGACCTGCGCCGAGCTGGGGGCCAATGCCTGGCTCTTCTGGCAGCATCATTCGGACAGCTCCCAGACCCTCTACATGGAGTATTCCAAAGGCCTGCAGGCGCAGCTGAAACAGCTCCGCAAGGCCGACGGATCCTATTACAGGATCGCCCAGGACCGGACCAGGTGGCACCAGGACGACGACATGACGGCCTATTTCAATGATTCCCTGGCCCAGAATTACTGGTCCAACACGGCCTATACCTCCAGTCCCGAAAATTCCCAGCTGGACCTCATGTGGAGGCTGGGCTACCGGGATGAGGCGGGCTGCATGATGATCGTCCGCGACCCCATCCTCGCCTCGGATTCCTTCCTGGGCATCAAATACCTGCTGGAGAGCACGCCGGTCAGGGGCCTGGAGCCCGTCAGGGGCGTCGATGCCTTCAACGGCCGGACGGTCTACCGCAATCCCTATGCCCTGCCCATGGCCTTTGTCTACGACGGGTCCAAGCTCCCCACCAGGAAATATGACAACGCCTACGTCTATCAGAACGCCCTCTTTTCGGTCCTGAGCGGCAAAGAGACCGTGCTCTACCGACAGCTGGGCTGGACCCGGCGCAACGAGGGCAATAAATCCTACTTCCGCGTCTTTGTGCCGGAGGGGGACTATATCGCCTACGGAAATCTGCTCTGGCCCGAAAAGATGACAGGCCTGATGTCGATCAACGGGGCGGAGCCCGTCGGCTACTGCCGCTGGACCTCGCCGGCCTCCTTCATGATCCGGAGCCGGGAGGAGCAGGCCGCGTCCGGTGCTGAGGACAGCCTGCAGGCGGTTGAGGAGAGAGAAAAAGAGGCCCGCAAAAAGGCCGAGGAGGCGGCGAAGCGCAAGGCCGCCGGGGAGAGTCCGGAAGCGGAGGCAGAGGACCAGCCCCTGACCGAAGCGGAGGAGCTGCAGCTCAAAAAGGACGAGCTGGCCGCCGCGGCTGCGGCCTTTGATAAGGAGGCCCTGGCGCAGAAGGCAAAGAAGACCGCGGGAGGAGATATCCGGACCGTCGTTTTCCGGACGGAAAAAGGCCTGAGCTTCAAGGACTATCAGTTTTACGGACTCGACCTCAAGGCTCTCGGAGAGGCAGCCGACAGGATCAGGGCGGGCGAAGTCACCGACCTGACCATCGAAAACGGACATGTCACCTGCAGGGTGCAGGGGACCCGGGGACGGAGCCTCTGCCTGCTCGTGCCCTGGTCTCAGGGCTGGAGTGCAGCCAGAAACGGTGAGATCATTCAGCCGGACACAGTCGCCGGCACCATGATCACGGTCCCCCTGGTCGACGGAGAGAACGAGATCGAACTGACCTATGAGATCCCCTACCTGCGGATCGGCCTCTATATCTCGGCGGCCGCCTTTGCCGTGATCCTCCTGGACGCCCTCTGGAGGGGGCTGGCCGCGAGGAAGAAAAAGAAGGCGGGCAGGTGACAGGGATTTCCCGGATAAATGCTTTGCAAGACTGAAAAAAACGCCCGACAGCGTTTTTTTCAATCCGGTGCCTGTACCGCGGGACGGCCCAGGCAACTGTGACCGCATTGCATACTTGCAAAGCAAGTGTTGCCGCCTTGCGAGCGGCATGCTGTGGAAGAACGGAAAAATCAAGTTGCAGGAAAGGAAGCTGCATGGAAGAAGAAAACAGAAATGTGGAAGCGACGGCAGGCCAGTCCGCAGGGAGCAGGATCATAAGCCTTCTGACCTCGGAGGGGATGCGCTATCTGGTGATCGGGGGCTGCACGACCCTGGTCAACCTGGTCGTCTACGCGGTGCTCTGCCGGGTCGTGGGCCTCAATGTCAATGTCAGCAATATTATCTCTGTGTCGGTCTCGATCATCTTTGCCTATGTGACCAACAAGCTGATCGTGTTCCGCTCCCACTGCAGCAGCTGGGGGGAGCTGGCTGCCGAATGCGCCCGCTTCATCGGCGCCAGGCTGGCGACCATGGTGATCGAGGTCGGCGGCGTCTTTGTGCTCTATGAGATCCTCCACCAGGATGAGATGATCGCCAAGCTGGCGACCCAGGTCCTGGTCGTGATCGGCAACTACTTCATCAGCCGCTTCCTGGTCTTCCGGGACCGGGCTTAAGAGGATTGTAAAAATGCTATTGTCCGTGATCGTTCCCTGCTACAACGAGGAGGGAAATATAGACCTGTTTTACGAGCAGACCGTCAAGGCCCTGGGAGACCTGATGCCGCAGACGGAGCTGATCTTTGTCAACGACGGGAGCCGGGACGGGACCCTCGCAAAGCTCAGGGCCCTGTGCAGCCGCGCGCTGTACCGCGTCCGGGTCGTCAGCTTCTCCAGAAACTTCGGCAAGGAGGCCGCCCTCCTGGCCGGACTCAGAAGCTCGCAGGGGGATTTCACAGTCATCATTGACGCGGACCTCCAGCAGAACCCCGCCTATATCGTAAAGATGATGAAGATCCTGGAGGACCACCCCGAGTACGACGCCGTCGCTGCCTACCAGGAGGAGCGCAGGGAAAACGCCCTGATCTCGCTGATCAAAAAGACCTTTTATAAAGTCATGGACAGCATGACCGACATCAAGATCATGCAGGCCGCCAGCGACTTCCGCCTCATGAGGCGGCCCGTGGTGGACGCCATCCTGTCCCTGCCCGAAAAATGCCGTTTCTCCAAGGGAATCTTCGCCTGGGTGGGCTTTGAGACCTTTTACATGCCCTATGAGGTCGAGGACCGGGCCAGCGGGACCTCCAAATGGAATTTCTGGAAGCTCCTGACCTATGCCTTTGACGGGATCGTGGCCTTCTCCAACAAGCCCCTGATCCTGTCCTCGGTGGTCGGCTTTTTCATCTTCTGCCTCTCGATCCTCTACCTGATCATCATCGTGATCAAGACCATCCTCTGGGGAGACCCCGTCGCCGGCTTCCCCACCCTGGCCTGCCTCATCCTCATGCTGTCGGGCATCCAGCTGCTGGGAATCGGCATTTTGGGCCAGTACATGGCCAAGAACTACACCGAGACCAAGGGCCGCCCCGTCTATGTCGTCAAGGAGGAACTGGACAGCGCAAAAAAAGAGGAGTGAGCCCGGGACGTACCGGCTGACTCCTCTGAGCCATGCACTGTGTGACAGGGGGACAGGCACTGGGTGTGACAGGGGGACAGGCACTGTGTCACAGTACTGTGACACAGTGCCTGTCCCCCTGTCACACCTTCCTGTCATACTCCCCGTCACACCAGGAAGCCCCTTTACTCCCGGCTCACAGGCTCCGGACCATGCCGGACACAAGCCTGGCGCAGTTCTGCGTAGCCCGGGTTTCAAAAGCCTCGAAAGAGACATCCGCCTCCTCGTCGGCCTTGTCGGAGATCGCGCGGACGACAAGGAAGGGAATGTGATTGACAAAGGCGGTGTGGGCGATGGCCGCCCCTTCCATCTCCGTGCAGATGGCCTGGAAGGTGTCAACGAGGCGGGTCTTCTGATCCGCGGAGCTGATGAACTGGTCTCCGCTGACGATCCGGCCCTCATGGACCCCGACGCCGGGCAGGGCGGTGCGGCAGACCCCGGCTGCGAGTTCCCGCAGGCGGGGGTCCGCCGGGAAGCTGCTCAGACTGTGGGCGGTGCCGATGCGGGGGATGACACCCGGCGCAAAGCCCAGGGGGGAGAGATCCATATCGTGATACATGGCGTCGGTGCTCAGCACGATATCCCCGATATTGATCCGGTGGTCCAGGGATCCGGCGATCCCGGTGTTGATCAGGTGGGTGATATCGAAGCAGTCGATCATGATCTGGGCGCAGATCGCGGCATTGACCTTGCCGATCCCGCTCCGGACGATGATGACGTCTGTCGAACCTATCTTTCCCTTGTGAAACTGAAAATCAGCCTTCTGGATGACCTCTTCGGAGGTCATTTCTTCTTTTGTGAGCTTTTCGATCTCACTGTCCATGGCACCGATGATGCCGATCCTTGTATTCATGGGCAGGACGTCTCCTTTGGTAAGATTAGCTGTTAGTTATTAGCTGTTAGCTGTTAGCTATTAGCTGTTAGCTGTTAGCTAAGAGCTAAAAGCCAATAGCCATTAGCTTTCATCAGTCAGCTATATATTACCACTTCAGGGCGGATCTGTGGTAAACTAATCATAACTATGTGCCTGCGCGGGCAGGCGCTGGAACAGATCGTTGAAATGGATACCGGGAAGGTGTCCGCGGATCTGAAAATGGCCGCGGGCAGTCCTTTTGAAAATGTAAAAAAGGTGGAAAGAATGCAGACTGGAAACGAAAGCAGACGGGGAGAGAAGCCGCGTCTGCGCGTAAAGGATTATATTGTCTACTATGCCGCGTATACCCTGCTGTTCGCTCTTGTGGCGGCAGCGGTCTTTGTGTGGTTCTGGCTGAAGAGAAAGCGTTTTGTCTGGCAGACGGACGGGGTCAACCAGCACTATTACGGCCTGCTGTATTTTGCCCGGTGGGGGAAGGAGGTCCTGCGGAATTTTCAGCAGACGCATTCGCTGCGGGTGCCCACCTTCAGCCTGCGGATCGGCTACGGGGAGGACCTCTTTACGACCCTGGCCTATTATGTGATCGGCGATCCCTTCAGCCTGCCTGCGGTCTTTGTGCCGGAGCGATATCTGCTGCATTTCCATGACCTGATGCTGATGGCCAGGTTCTGGATGGCCGGCATCACCTTCAGCGCCTATGCCTTCTACATGGGCAGGAGGTCCCGTCCGGGCGTGCTGGCGGGGGCCCTGATCTACATTTTCAACGGCTTTACCATGTCGGGCATGCGCCATCATTATTTCCTCAATCCCTTTGTGTTTTTCCCGCTGCTCCTGCTGGGCTGCGAGAGATATTTCCGCAAAAAAAAGCCGGGGCTCTTCATCTTCATGGTCTTTGTCTCGGCCGTGAGCAATTTTTACTTTTTCTATATGCTGGTCATCATGACGGTCCTGTACGCGGTCTGGCGCTCGCTCCGCCTGCGGGGGATCCGTCAGCTGGGCCGGGTGGTCCTGGACGGGATCGCCTTCCTCTTTTACGGGCTGATCGGGACGATGCTGGCGGCGGTGGTCTTTCTGCCGGTCGTGCTGCGCTTTCTGCAGGATCCCAGGGCGGCCGGGACCAAGGCTGTGCCCTTTTTCTGGACGGAGAGCTTTTACCGCAATTTCCTGGACTGCTTTCTGACCAACGGGACGTCGGCCCTGTCCGAGTCCTGGACCTATATGGGCTTCGGAGCCGTGGCGGCCCTCTGTGTCCTCTTTATTTTCGCCAGGCGCAAAAAGCATTTTGACCTCAAGGCGGCCTTCGTCGGCCTGACCTGCCTGCTGATGACGCCCATGGCGGGCTATGTGATGAACGGCTTTTCCTATCCGGCCAACCGCTGGATGTGGGCCTATGCCCTACTGGTCGGCTTTATGACCGCAACGGCCTTCCCGGAGTTTATGGAAGCGGGAGGAAGGACCCTGGCGGTCCTCTTTGCCCTGATGTTTATCCTGGCGGCGGTCTGTGCCTTCTGGAGCTACACCCTGTCCAGGGCCAGCGGAATGGCCTTTATCCTGGGCCTCTTCGGACTCGGAGCCGTCCTCCTGGGCCATGTCTTTTTGCTGGAAAAAAGAGCTTCCGGCGGTGAGGACGGAAGCGGATCGCCTCTGGCTGGCGCCGCGGCGGGTGGAAGCGCCGCAGGAACGTCTCTGGCTGCCGCTGTGTCCGATGGAAGCGCCGCGGGAACGCTTACGGCTGCCGCATCTTATGAAAGCAGATCCGGCAGCCGCCCGGCGGAGAGCTCCGGGCAGGAGGACAGGATCAGGGCTCAGGCAGGCCCTGAGAGCACGGGCAAGGCGGCGGACGCAGTGAGCTACAGGGTCTCCGTGCGCGTGCAGGCCATGCTCCTGGTCTGTGTCATGCTCACGATCGCCTCGGCCGGTTATTTTGACTATGCCCCGGAGAGGTCCGCCAAGGTCTTCGAGTACCTGTCCCGGGCCCAGATCGAGGTGCAGACGGCCAAGGATTCGGCCGCGGCCGCAGACCTGATCGACGGAAATCTCCTGAAGACAGAAAAAGGGACTGTGCCTTTTTACAGGTACACCACCTATAATCCCGAGAACAATACCTCCATGCTCTACGGCGTCTCCAATACCCAGTACTACTGGAGCCTGTCCAACCCGGATATCGTGCAGTTCCTGTCGGAGACAGGGCAGCTCAACCGGATGATCCACCTGTATGACAGCCTGGATGACCGGACTTTTCTCAATGAGATCGCGGGTATCCGCTATTTCCTGGGCAATGACAAAGAGGGCGTTCCCTATGGCTATGTAAAAAAGGAGGGGCTTTCCTACGACAACCATGATCTGTGGCCGGAGCTGGAGCTGGTGGACCGCTATTCCTGTGAAGTCTACGAAAACAGCTATGCGCTGCCTTTTGGCTTTACGTCCGACAAATGGATCAGCCGGGAGGACTATGAGGCCCTGGATATCCCTCAGCGCCAAGAGGCCCTGATGCAGGGGATCGTGCTGGACAGGATCCCCGCCGACAATTTTGAAAAGATCGATCCCTCGGCCGGCTTTACGGACCAGAGGCTGCCTGTCACCTTTTCCTTTGATCAGGGAAAGATCACGGGCACGGGGCTGAAGGAAGCCGCCGTTGTGCCGGCGGCAGCAGCAACAGCAGCGGCGGCCCCTGCGCCGGCAGCAGCTCCTGCAGCAGCTGCAGGAGCGGGCGCTGCTTCCGGAGCGGCAGCGGCAACTGCGGGCACAGCAGCGGGCACGGAGGAATCTGCCGCGGCTGATCAGGACAATCAGGCAGTGGCCCTGGAGGCCGCGGGCGGAAAAGAGAGGATCTCCTTCGAGATCCGAGAGGCCGGGACACCCGTGACCATCAGCTTCAGCGGTCTGCCGGCCTGTGAGACCGGGCTCTACCTGCGCGGCATGCAGTACCAGGCGCCCGCGGGCAGGAGCGGGTCCACCAAGTTCCTTCTGCCTGTCAGGGGCTTTTCGGGAGAGATAATGGCTGCGGACAAGCAGCTTGGATTTACGACGCCCATGGACCCCTGGACCACGGGCCAGAAGGACTTCCTGGTCAACCTGCGCTGGCATGAGCAGGCCATGGACAGGATCGAGATCACCTTCCCGGCAGAGGGGACCTTCTCCTTTGATTCGATCGGGGTGGTCTGCCAGCCCATGACCTCTTATCAGGCCCAGGTCCAGGCCCTGCGGGCAGAGACGCTGGAGGACCTGGATATCCACGAGATGGGAGAGAGCTCCGCAACAGACAGGATCACGGGCCGGATTGATCTGGCCGCGCCGAAGATCCTCTGCCTGCAGATTCCGCGCACACCCGGCTGGTCGGCTTATGTGGACGGCACCAGGGCGGAGCTGCTGAGGGCGGACACCATGTTCAGCGCCATCCTCCTGCCGGCGGGCAGCCACGAGATCGAGCTCCGCTATCAGACGCCGGGCCTGCTCCTGGGAGCGGCCGTGTCCGCGGGGACCCTGGTGCTGATCCTGCTCTTCGGCCTGATCTACGCAGTCGTGTCCCTGGTCCTGCACCTGCTGGACAAACGCAGGGAGTCGATCCCCGAGGGGGATTTCAGGGAGGCGGAGACGCCCGCGGGCCCGGAGCTTGAGGCGGAAGAAAACACAGGTGCAGACGTGCTCGTGGCGGGAACCAGAACCGCCGGAGCGGCCATGCCGGGCAACGTGCCTGTGGCAGGAACCGACGAAGCGGCCAGGCCGGGCGGCGCAGCGGAGGCGTGATCCTCAGAGGAAAAGGACGGCCGAAGGAATTGACAGGTTGTTACTATTCACAGTCCCTTCGGAACTGTGAATAGTAACTTGCGAAAATCGTATTCCAATGCGCTTAAGCGCACGATTTTCGCCGTCTCACTCGGGTTTTTGCATGAAAAAGCCATGCAAAAACGCCTCGAATTAACTGGCTGTGAATAGAAACAACAGATTATCTATGAATCAGAAAAAAATATCCGGGGGACGGAAGCTTTTTACGGTCCTTTATACGGTTTTGTTTGCCCTCCTGGCGGCAGTGATCTTCCGCTATTTTCCCATGGAGGGGAAAAATATGGTCTGGAAGGGGGACGGGCTCTCCCAGCACTTTACGGCCCTCTGCTATTACGCCAGATGGGGACGGGCGGTCCTGCGCTCTCTTGTGTCGGGCCATCCCTCCTTTCCGACCTTCAACATGCACATGGGCCTGGGCTCGGACCTCTTCACGACCCTGCAGTATTACGTGATCGGCGATCCATTCAGCCTGCCTGCGGCCCTCGTGCCCCAGCGCCACATGCTGGTCTTTCACGACGCCATGATCCTGGCCAGGCTCTTTATCGCGGGTCTGTGCTTTGACGGTTACTGCCGCTGTATGGGGCGGCGGGACCTGACCGGGAACCTTTGCGGGAGCCTGGTCTATGTCTTTGGCAGCTTTGGGCTGTTCGGGATCCGGCACCCCTATTTTCTCAATGCCATGATCTGGTTTCCCCTGCTTCTGACAGGGGAGGAGCATATTTTCAGAGGAAGGAGAGGGCGCCTGTTTACTGTCACTGTATTCCTGTCCTGTGTCAGCAACTTTTACTTCTTTTACATGCTGGTCATCATGACGGTCATCTACGCGGTCTGGAGAGCCCTGAGGCTCTGCCTGTTTCCGGCCCCTGCCGGGCAGGTTCGGACCGGTCTGGCCCGGATCTTCCGGCTGGCCTTAAAGTTTCTGGTCCGGGCGGGCCTGGGAACGGCCATGGGGGCCTGCTTTCTGGTCCCCATCCTGCTCCGCTTCGGTCAGGATCCGCGGGCATCGGAGGGGGCGGGCACCGGCCTTTTCTATGCGCTCTCCTATTATAAGAGCCTGCCGGAGGCCTTTGTCGCCTTCGGGACAGACGCGACCCTGGACTACTGGACCTGCCTGGGCTTTGGCGGGATCGGCCTGATCAGCGTCCTTCTGCTCTTTCTGGATGCGGAGAAGGACAGGGACGGTAGGGGGTCAGGACACTTTGACCTCAAGCTGGCCTTCGCGGGCATGGCGGCCCTGGTCATGATCCCCGCGGCGGGGGCGGCACTCAACGGCTTTTCCTACCCCTCCAACCGCTGGATCTGGGCTTTTGCCATGCTGACGGGCTATATTACGGCGGTCATGGTCCCCTCCCTCCGGAAGCTTTCCGCAAAAAAGGCGCTGGCTCTGGCTGGGGGGATCGCGGTCTATGCCGGGATCTGCGCCGGCCTGGGGGCCGCAAAGAGCACGCTGGCGGAGCTGGGGCTGACCCTGGCGGCTGCAGCGGTCGTGATCATCTGCAGTGTGCTGAGCAGCCGTGAAAAGAACAGCGATGAAAACCGAAATGAAAACGGCGGAAAAAGCCGCGGAGCGAATGCGGCGGATCAGGCCAGCGTGACCGGCCCGGCCTGGGAGACCAGCCTGCTCCAGTCAGACAGGGACAGCGCGACCAGTCCGGCCCGGGAGACCGGCCGGCCCGACATGGGGCAGGGCAGCCGCGGCAGGCAGGCCCGGCTGTACAGGCTGCAGAGCGCGGTCCTGGCCGGCCTGATCCTTGCGACCGGCCTGATCCACGGCTATGTGGAATTTATCCCCGGCAGGATGAACAGCGCCCTGCGGGAATACCATTCCCGTCAGTATATAGAAGCCATGAAGGCCTCCGATGCCGCGGGCGTCAGGAGCCTGGTGGGGGACGGGACTTTTTTCCGCTATTCGGGACGGGACCTGGCCAATAATTTTTCCATCCTGCACGATGTTTCCAACACCCAGTACTACTGGAGCCTGTCGGACGGCGGGATCGAGCGCTTTTTCACTGAGACCGGCCAGGGCAACGGCATGGTCCACCTCTATGACAACCTGGGCAACCGGACCTTCCCGGATGAGCTCGCCGGCGTCCGCTATTATATCCGGAGCGACGGCTCGCTCCTGCCTTTCGGCTACGATAAGCTCGAAGGGCTCCGCTATGACAACAGGGAGCTTTTTGTGGAAAAAGAAGGGGACCCACTCCCGGTCTTCAGTTTTTCCCTCTATGAAAACCGCTATGCCCTCCCGCTGGGATTTACGTCCGCAAACTATATTTCCAGAGATACCTACGAGGCGCTCTCCATACCGCAGCGCCAGGAGGCCCTGATGCAGGGGATCCTGCTGGAGGAGGAAGACCTGTCGAAAATTCTGTCAGAGGGAAAAGACCTGCAGGGAACCTCGCCGGAGGCGGCGGACCTGCGGGAAATGTTTGCGGAGAAGGATCCGGAGGGAACAGCCTCAGACGGAAGCCGGTCCGCGCAGCCGGACGGGGAAGAGGGCCAGGCCCTGTCCTTTACATCCCGGGAGATCCCCTTTGCCTTTCAGGCGGAGGAGGGGATCGATGTGGCGCCCGGGCCGGACGGCAGCGTGGAGATCCGGGTCGCGGACCCGGAGGCGGCCCTGACTCTGGAGACGGAAGATACCGCGGGGACAGAGGTCAGCGTCCTCCTGACCGGGACGGACTACGAGCCGCCCGCGGACGGCCTGCGGGAGGACGAGGTCTATTCCAACACAGACCCCGTGGAGATCTCTGTAAAAGCAAAGAGAGATGGACACACGGTTTCCACAAAAAAGGTGGAATATACTCTTGAGGACAATCCCTGGAAGACGGGAAGAGAGGATTTCCTGAGCTGCTGCGGCTGGTCGGAGGAGTCTCTTTCGGAGCTGCGGCTCTCCTTTTCCCGCAGGGGAACCTATAGATTCCGGGAGCTGAAGGTGATCGGCCAGGCCATGGATGCCTATCCCGCCTATGTGGAGGAGCTTGGCGCTTATACGCTGGAGGATCTGGACCTGCATGAGCTTGCGGGGAGCGGCGCGACGGACAGGATCACCGGCAGGATCACCCTGCCCGGGACCCGGATCCTCTGCCTGCAGATTCCGCGCTGCAGGGGCCTGCGGGCCTTTGTGGACGGTGTGGAGAGACCGCTCCTGCAGGCGGATACTATGTTTTCCGCCCTTGTGGTGGAGGCGGGGACCCATGAAATCGAGCTGCGCTATGCGACGCCGGGCCTGATCCCGGGCGCCGTCCTCTCCGTTCTGGCCCTTCTGCTCTTTGCGGCGGAGGCGGCCGCGGGCCGGCGCAGACGCCGGGGCTCCCACTGAGGGCTCTCACAGGAAAAAAGCCGGAGCACCCGGGTCCGGGAACCATGTGTATGGAAGCCGGGACGCCCGCGGAAAAAAGGCGCGGGAAGCATGCGTGTGGACGCCGGGACTCCCGCAGGAAAAAGGCCCGGGAAGCATGCGTATGGACGCCGGGACGCCCGCGGAAAAAAGGCGCGGGAAGCATGCGTGTGGACGCCGGGACTCCCGCAGGAAAAAAGGCCGGGGCGGGCCGGCTACAAAAGGAAACAAAAAACAGACATCAGATGGGGGAGAAGAAGCCATATGAGCGACCTGATCAGTATAATCGTACCCTGCTACAACGAAGAGGAATCGCTGTGGCTTTTCCATGACGCTGTGAAAAAGACAGAGGAGACCATGCCGGACTGCCGGTTTGAGATCCTCCTGATCAACGACGGCTCAAGGGACCGGACCCTGGAGGTCATGCGGGAACTGGCCGCTGAGGATCCGGATGTAAGCTATTACAGTTTTTCCAGAAATTTCGGCAAGGAGGCCGCCATGTATGCCGGTTTCTGCCACGCCAAAGGTGATTACGCGGCTGTCATGGACGCCGACCTGCAGGACCCGCCGGACCTGCTTCCGCAGATGTATCAGATCCTCAAGTCGGGGGAATATGACAGTGTGGCCGCAAGGCGTGTGAACCGCGCGGGCGAGCCTCCTGTCCGCAGCTGGTTTGCCAGGCGCTTCTACAGCCTGATCAACAAGATTTCAGATGCGGATATCGTGGACGGGGCGCGGGACTTCCGGCTTATGAAGCGGGAGATGGTGGAGGCCGTCCTGGCCATGGGGGAGACCAACCGCTTTTCAAAGGGAATCTTCGGATGGATCGGCTTCAGGACCTACTGGATGCCCTACGAAAACGTGGAGCGCGTCGCGGGCCAGACCAAGTGGAACTTCTGGGGCCTGTTCAGCTACGCTCTGGACGGGATCGTCAACTTTTCCAGGGTTCCCCTCGACATCGCCTCCTGGTTCGGGATCCTGATGACCATCATTTCCTTTCTGGCCATCCTCTTTATCGTGCTGCGCAAGCTCCTTTTCGGCGATCCTGTCGCCGGCTGGGCCTCGACGGCCTGTATCATCACCTTTATCGGCGGGATCCAGCTCCTGTGCCTGGGCATCATCGGCAAATATCTGGCGACTGTGTATTCGGAGGTCAAAAAAAGACCCCATTTCATTATCAGCGAGAGCAACCGCGACGACGCGAGACGAATCGGGTAGGCTGGAAGCTAAGAGCTAAGAGCTGAAGGCTAAAACGCTAACAGCTAATAAACCAAGGAGCATCTCCATGACATTTCGAAAAAGGCTTCTGGTGGCGTTTGCCACCGTGATCGTGATCCCCATGATTCTGTTTATGGTCGCCTTTGTCGCCCTGGGCAATTATCTGCTGGGGGAGGGCAGGGAGCTGCAGGGCTATACATCGATCGTGGGGAACTATGATGATTACGATGAAGAGGCGGAGGCGATCTTTCAGTCGGCGGCCGGCAGGATGGATGCCCTGCAGGATGTAAGGGTCCTGGACGACCTGTCCTCCCGCATCCGCAGCAGGAATCTCTATATTGCGGTGCGGAGGGGCAAAAAGCTCTACTATACCAGCAATCAGGCGCTGGCCGAGGCGGATCTCGACAGGCTGCCCGCCTTTGACAAGGACGCGGTCGGTGAGACCGGGGGGAGCTCCTTTATCCAGGGCCGGGGCCGGAGCCTGATGGTCCGCCGGATCGACTTTTATTTTCCCGACGGGGAGGAGGGGACCTTTTTCCTGGTCACAAGGGTCACGGGCCTGATCTCCGGCAGGTTTATGAGCGGCCTGTTCGTCTCCATGCTGACCATCCTGATCTTTACGGCCTTTCTGCTCACCAGGTGGCTGGAGACCAGTATTTTCACACCGATCAGCGCGATCAATATCGCCATGAACAACATCCGGGACGGCAACTTCACCTACACGCTCTCGACGGGTGAGGAAGGCGAGATCGGAGAGCTCTACCGCAACTATGAGGACATGCGCCTGCGGCTCAAGGAGTCCGCGGACGAGAAGCTGGAGCATGAGCGCCAGAACAGGGAGCTGATCAGCAACATCTCCCACGATCTGAAGACGCCGATCACATCGATCAAGGGCTATGTGGAGGGCCTGATCGACGGGGTGGCCAACACGCCGGAAAAGCAGGCCAAATACATCCGCACGATCTACAACAAGGCCAATGACATGGACCACCTGATCGACGAGCTGACCCTCTATTCGCGCTTTGAGAGCGACCGGATCCCCTACAATTTCCACCGCCTCAGTGTCGGCGACTACTTCGGCGACTGCGTCGAGGAGATCGGGATGGACCTGGAGTCCAAGGGGATCGAGCTCAATTACACCAACCTTGTCTCCCCGCAGACAAAGATCATCGCCGATCCCGAGCAGATGAAGCGGGTGATTAACAATATTGTGGGAAATAGTGTAAAATATATGGACAAAGAAAAGGGCCGGATCGATATCCGGATCCTGGACGAGCACGACAGTGTGCGGATCGAGGTGGAGGACAACGGCAAGGGCATCGCGGCCCGGGACCTGCCCAATATCTTTGACCGTTTTTACCGCACGGATTCCTCCCGCAATTCGTCCCAGGGCGGAAGCGGGATCGGGCTTTCTATCGTGCGCAAGATCGTGGAGGACCACGGGGGCTATATCTGGGCCACCAGCCGGGAGGGCGAGGGGACCTGCATGCATATGGTCATCCGCAAATATCTGGAACAGGAGACGGATTCCGTGGATACCATGGATCCTGTCGAGGAGGAAATAATATGAGCAAAATACTGATCATTGAAGACGAAGAGGCGATCGCGGACCTGGAAAAGGATTATCTGGAGCTGAGCGGCTTTGAGGTGGAGACGGAGACGCGGGGAGACCGGGGACTGACGGCGGCCCTGCAGAAGGACTTTGACCTGATCGTGCTGGATCTCATGCTGCCGGGCATCGACGGCTTCGATGTCTGCCGCAAGATCCGGGAGCAGAAGGATATCCCCATCCTCATGGTGTCGGCCAAAAAGGACGACATCGACAAGATCCGGGGCCTGGGCCTGGGGGCGGACGACTATATGACCAAGCCCTTCAGCCCCAGCGAGCTGGTCGCCAGGGTCAAGGCCCATCTGGCCCGTTATGAGCGTCTGGTCGGGGCCGGCCAGAAGACCAATGACGTGGTCGAGATCCGGGGCCTCAAGATCGACAAGACCGCCCGCCGCGTCTTTGTGGACGGGACGGAAAAGAACTTCACGACCAAGGAATTTGACCTGCTCACCTTCCTGGCGGAGAATCCCAACCATGTTTTCAGCAAGGACGAGCTCTTCCGCCGGATCTGGAATATGGACAGCGTGGGCGATATCGCGACCGTGACGGTCCACATCAAGAAGATCCGCGAAAAGATCGAATTCGACACGTCCCACCCCCAGTACATCGAGACGATCTGGGGCGTGGGCTACAGGTTCCGCGCATGAGCCGGACCAGGCCGAAGGGGCCGGTGGAGACCGCCGCGCCGCAGAGGCTGGACAAGTTCCTGGGCAGGGCGGGGCTCGGCACCCGGAGCGAACTCAAAAAAGCCATCCGGGGCGGCCGCGCCTCGGTGAACGGCTCGGTGGAAAAGGATCCCGGCAGGCAGGTCCTGGCCGGGGACCAGGTCTTTTTTGACGGAGAGCCTGTGGGCGGAGACCGCTTCGTCTACTATCTCCTCCACAAGCCGGCCGGCGTGATCACAGCGACCGAGGACGCCCGCAGCAGGACGGTCATGGACCTTTTGAGGGAACCCTCCGGAGGTGCCGCTCCCGTTTTGCGCAAAGGCCTGTTTCCGGTGGGCAGGCTGGATCTGGACACGGAGGGCCTGCTCCTGATCACGGATGACGGTCCGCTGGCCCATCGGCTCCTGGCCCCCGGAAAGCATGTCGACAAGACCTATTACGCGGTCGTGACAGGCCGGGTGACCGACGAGGAGATCCGCATTTTCGCGGAGGGCATGGAGATCGGCAGAGACGGGAGCGCAGAGGCCTGCCGGGTACAGCCCGCCGAACTGCAGGTGATCGACGCCCGGGAGGACCAATCGCTGACCCGGGTCACGATCAGGGAGGGAAAATACCACCAGATCAAGCGCATGTTTGCCGCGGCCGGTCACAGGGTGGTCTACCTCAGAAGAGAATCCATGGGGCCCCTGAGCCTGGACCCCGATCTGGCGCCGGGGGACTTCCGCGCGCTCACGGCGGAGGAGATAGGCAGCCTGAAAAACCTGTAAGGTCAGGCGCCGGGAAGCTCCTTCTGTGAATATTATCCGGGGGAGAGATTCCGGAAAAACGTACAGGACGGCCCGTCATGAGAGGATGATATGAAAAAGAAAATAAGAAAGACCATAGCTTTCGCGGCGGTCCTGGCCTGTCTGCTCTGTGCCTGCGGGCCGGAACCGGGCGCCGGGGAAGCGGAGAATGCCCCGCTGTTCGGGGAGGACGCCCCCTCCGCCGGGGATGCCGGAGAGGAGGGCGACGATCTGTTTTCCGCGCCAGCCGGCGCAGAGGAAGCGGACGGAAGCGGACAGGCTGCCGCTGAGGCGGCTCCGGCGGGGCAGGACCCGGCCGGGGCAGGTCAGACAGCCGCCGCGGCCCAGAACGCCTCCGGACAGGAGAGCCTGACAGCTGCAGAGGAAAACCAGGCTCTGACCCGGCTCGACGCAGAAACTCTTCAGAATATGGAGGATTACCTCAACGGGATGGAGAACTACGGCTTCCTGCTTTCCTGCTATGAAAAGCCGGAGGACATCGACTTGTCCATGGTCTTTTATTCCGGAGCGGGATATCCTCAGGGAAAGCTGGAGGATAAGGAAGAGAAGCTTTTGCTGGACCGCATGGACTGTGAGGAGTTTGTGACCCCGGTCACCAAAGTCCCGGAAGACTATATTCAGGACCTGCTTGCCCGCAAGGCCGGCATAACCATGGAGGGATCCGCCAAAGGACTGGACGGATGGTCCCATATCGGCAGATACCACGCCTATTATCACGCGCACGGAGACACGAATTACAGGAAAGTGGACTGTCTGGACGGCTGGCAGCAGGGGGATACCTTCATCCTGCATTACCGGGAGGTCCCTTTTGCGTCTCCGGCCATTGAAGCGGCAGAGAAGGACGGGGAGACCGGCCCGGCTGCCGCGCAGACAGGGGAGACCGGCACCGCCGCGCAGGCCGGTACCGGGAGCACAGCTGCGGAGGAAACTGCCGTGAGCGCAGCCGCGGAAGCTGCCACAGCTGCGCAGGGAAATGCCGTGAGCACCGCCGCGGAGGAGACCGCCGGGGATGACCGGTCCGCCTGGTACCGGCCGACCTATGAGGTCGAGCTGAAAAAGAACGGTTCGGAATACCGCTTCTGCTCCAATATTCTCTGGGTCCAGAAGGACCTGATCGAGGCCCAGTCCTACCAGGCGGAACTGGAGCCTGTGGGCGACGTGTTTTTCGCCCCCTTCTATCCGGACACGGAGGCGGACCCCATGGCGGATGTCAGCTTCGGACTGGTCATGGACAATGACCTCAAGATGACCCTCAATCCCATGGAGGAGGGAAATGTCCGCCGGGACCGTATTTTTACGGGAGTGGATGCCGTAGACTTTACCGATTACAACGGGGACGGAGGCACGGATATCATCACTGTCTGCAGCTATCAGCTTGTCGACGGGAAGGGCAGCCGGACCGGGGAGACCCGGGAGGCCCGGGTCTATACCATGAAGACGGATCCGGACTACCCCGTCCCGCTTCTGGACCGGGAGAAGACGGAGGCGGTCAACAGCCATGTGGAGCCCCTGAACATCACCAATATCACACAGTATCTGACCGGAAAATCGGACGGAAAGGCCAAAAAATACAGCTCCTGGAAGGAGGCCTATGCCGGCCAGCTCCGCAGCCTGAACCAGGATGAGTATAAGGGCTTTGCCCTCATCCACCTCAATGAAGGCAGGACGCCGGCTTTTGTCCAATACGGTGCCACAAAGGCCAAGGGAACCACGATCGTCGTATACCGGAACGGATCTCTCGACGAGACCTGGCTCAACCGCAGAGACTTTGAGTATCTGGAATATGAAAACCTCCTGCACAGCAGCTCCGGGATCGACAACCTGTCCTTTGACACCATCTATTCCATCTCCCGGGGGAGACTGAAGGTCTCCGTCCAGGGCTACTACGGGAACCGGCACTTTGCCCGCGACAGGAAAAACGCGGACGGGACATCCGGCTGCCAGTACTTCTGGGAGGGCGGAGAAGTTTCCCGGAACGGCTACCGCGACGGCTTCCACTTTGTTTTTGACCGGTCCAGGGCAAAAAAATTCACCGAAAAGGACCTGATTTCAGCGGAGGAGATGCTGGAGAAGCTGAAATAGGGAGAAGAACCTGGTCTCAGCGGAGAGGATGCCGGACAAGCTGAAACAAGGAAAAGGATCCGGTCTCAGCGGAGGAGATGCCGGACAAGCTGAAACAAGGAAAAGGATCCGGTTTCAGCGGAGGAGATACCGGACAAGTTGAAACAGGGAAAGACGTCCTGTGCGAAAAGACCGGGCCGGATAATAATTTACCCAGTAAAAATATAGGCGAATTGAGCAAACTGTGGTATGCTATCGGGAAAGTGTAAACACATCAGACACTTTCCCGACATTTTTATCGTTACAGTTCACGCCCCCTCGAGGGACGTGACAGTAACTTTTTATCATCACAAGAGGAGGGAGTTATGAAAATCATCGATATCCTGAATCAGAAGAAGGTCACCCTGTCCTTCGAAGTCTTTCCGCCCAGGACGGAGGAGGCTTTTCTGACTGTCGAACAGGCTACGGAGCAGATCGCCGCCCTGGAGCCTGATTTCATGAGCGTCACCTACGGGGCCGGCGGGGGAACCAGCCGGAACACAGTCCGGATCGCCGCGGACCTCGAGCAAAAATACAGGACCAACGTTCTGGCCCACCTGACCTGCGTGTCCTCCACCAGGGAGACTGTGCGCAGCATGATCGAGAGCTACAAGGAGCACGGGATCGAGAACATCATGGCCCTGCGCGGGGACATTCCCCAGGAGGGGCGGACCGTCTTTGACTATGACCATGCCTCCCAGCTGATCTACGACATCAAATCCCTGCATGAGGACTTCTGCATCGGCGGTGCCTGCTACCCCGAGGGACATGTGGAATGCGAGAGCCAGGCGGAGGACATCCTCCACCTCAAGGAAAAGGTGGAGGCCGGCTGCGACTTCCTGACGACCCAGATGTTTTTTGACAATTCCACCATGTACAGCTTCCTCTACCGCATCCGCGAGGCGGGCATCGAAGTCCCGGTCGTCGCCGGCATCATGCCCATCACCAGTCCCGCCCAGGTCAAACGCAGCGTCGCCCTCTCCGGAGCCACCATCCCCCACCGCTTCCGCACCATGGTGGACCGCTTCGGCAGCGACCCCGAGAGCATGAAGCAGGCCGGCGTGGTCTATGCGGCCGAGCAGATCGTCGACCTGATCGCCAACGGCGTGGGCCACATCCACGTCTACACCATGAACAAGCCCGAGATCGCCGCCGCCATCCAGATCAGCCTCTCCGCCCTCTGGGGCCTGTGACAGAGGTGTGACAGAGGGACAGGCACCTTGTCACACTGACGTGCGAAAGCGCCCCGCCCAATATACCTGTGACGCAAAAAGGGGAAAACCGGTATTGGAGAATGGTGTACCGGAAGCGGACTGCTGCGGACAGGACAGCCTCGCGGACTGCTGCGGACAGGGAAGCCTCGCGGAAAGAAGCCGCCATGCTCCTCCGCGGCAATGGGAGGAGCATTGGAAGGATAGAAAACACAGTGCTCCCTGAGCAAGAGATGGTGCGAGGACGAGAAAGATGATCGAGCCGGACAAAAAAGAAATATACCGATATCTGGGCTTTCGCGGCAGCACCCCGGACGAAACCGTCCTGCGCGAAGTGGACAGCTGCCTCGAAGAGCTGCGGGCCAATGTGACGCCCCGCTATATTTTCCGCCGCTTTCCTGTTGGGCGCCCGCTTCCTGCCGGACTGGCCGATGGTGTCCCGGGGGAGCCGGAAAAAACCGGACCAGGCGGAGAGCCATCGTCAGAGACGGCCTCCCGGCCCGGGGAAACGGAACCTCCCGCACCCCTCTACATCGCCGGGATGGAGATCCGGAGCAGAGATCTCTCCCGCAATCTCCGCGGCTGCGACAGCGTATACCTGATGGGCGCGACCCTGGGCCTGGGCCCGGACCGCCTGATGGCCCGGGCGGCCGTGAACCGCATCAGCCGCGCGGTCATCCTGCAGGCCGCCGCCGCGGCCATGATCGAGACCTGGTGTGACGAGGTCAGCCGGAAAATGATCGGGGAGGCAGCCGCCCTGGGCCTCTACTGCAGACCGCGGTTTTCCCCGGGATACGGCGACTTTCCCCTGGAATACCAGAAGGACTTTGCCCAGATCCTGCGCCTGCAGAAGGAGATCGGCGTGTCTCTCACGCAGAGCCTGCTCATGATCCCGTCCAAATCCGTCACGGCAGTCGTCGGACTTTCCCGCCGGGATGAAAGCTGCGAGATCCACGGGTGCGAGGCATGCGCCAGATCCGCTTCCTGCGCCTTTTCCAGAGCGGGAGCGCAGGACCGGTGACTGGGAGTTCCCCATGCCCTTCCTGAGAAACCGAAGCTCTAAACCGGAAAAAGGTCCGTTCCGGCGGAACCGAAGCGACGATACGGAAAAAGGTCCGTTCCGGAGGAACCGCGGCTGTGATCCGAAAAAATGTCATGGCTGCCGAAAACCGCAGCGACAATCCGGGAAAAAGGTCCGTTCCGTCGGAACCGAAGCGACGATACGGAAAAAGATTCGTTCCGTCGGAACCGAAGCCGTGACCTGAGAAAAGGTCCGTTCCGGAGGAACCGCGGCCACGATCCAAAAAAAAGCAATATCAACAGGCCCGCAGAAGCACGGGCTTCCTCAAGAACCGACGGGGAGATTGGAAATGTCAGACAGGACAGCTGAAAAAAGAACCAGTGAAATTCGAGAGTCTTCAGGCGCGCCCTCCGGGGCCAGGCGCCCGCTCCTGGACCGGCTCGGCAGGGAGTGGCTGTTTTTTGATGGCGGGACCGGGACCATCCTGCAGGCAAAGGGACTCCAGGGAGGAGAACTGCCGGAGACATGGAACCTCAGCCGGCCGGAGGATATCATTGACCTGCACTGCGGCTACCTCAGGGCGGGCTGTGATATTTTTAATACCAATACCTTCGGCGCCAACGCCCTGAAATTTCCCGGGCAGGGGGAGCTGAGGCGGATCGTGGAGGCCGCCGTGGAACTGGCGCAGGAGGCCAGGCGCAGGACCGGCCGGGAGGATGCCTATATCGCCCTGGATATCGGCCCCACCGGGCGCCTGCTGGAGCCTCTGGGGGACCTGCCCTTTGAGGAGGCCGTGAAGCTCTTTGGCGAGGTCGTCCGCATCGGCGCGGCAGCCGGGGCAGACCTGGTCCTGATCGAGACCATGAGCGACAGCTATGAGTCCAAGGCGGCCGTTCTGGCGGCAAAGGAAAACTGCAGCCTTCCTGTCCTGATCACCAACGTCTATGACGGCAGCGGCAAGCTCCTGACCGGCGGCACCGTGGACTCCACGGTGGCCATGCTGGAGGGCCTGGGCGTGGACGGCCTGGGGGTAAACTGCGGCATGGGTCCGGAGCAGATGATCCCGATCGTGCAGCGCCTGACGGAGCGGGCCTCCGTCCCCGTCCTGGTCAACCCCAACGCGGGCCTGCCCAGGTCGGAACAGGGCAGGACCGTCTACGACGTGGATCCCGAAAGCTTCGCAGCATGGATGAAAAAGATCGCCGCCATGGGCGTCCAGGCGGTCGGCGGCTGCTGCGGCACGACACCCGACCATATCCGGAGGACCGTGGAGGCCGTCCGGGGCAGCGCCGGCCTTCCGGATCCGGCCTCTGGTCCGGCCGGCCCGCAGACGGCGTCTGAAAGCGGACAGAGAGCCGGACAGGAGCCGGGCGTCCCCTTTGTCCCCAACACAAAAAAGAAGCTCACGGTCGTCTCCTCCTTTTCACAGGCCGTGGAGATCGGCCCCAGGCCCGTCATCATCGGCGAGCGCATCAATCCGACGGGCAAAAAGAAATTCAAGGAGGCCCTGCGCGAAAACAACATCGAATACATTTTGTCGGAGGGACTGAGCCAGGAGGAGAGCGGCGCCCATATCCTGGACGTCAATGTCGGCCTGCCCGAGATCGATGAGCCCCGGATGATGGAGACGGTCGTCACCCGCCTGCAGAGCATCATCGGCCTCCCCCTGCAGATCGACACATCGGACCCCGCGGCCCTGGAGCGGGGCATGCGCCTCTACAACGGCAAGCCCATGGTCAATTCCGTCAACGGCAAGCGGGAGAGTCTGGACACGGTTCTTCCCCTGGTCAGAAAATACGGCGGCGTCGTCGTGGGACTGGTCCTGGATGAGGACGGGATCCCGGAGACCGCCGACGGCCGGATCGCAGTCGCCAGAAAGATCTACGAGGCGGCGGACCGGTACGGAGTCCCGCGCGAGGACATCGTGATCGACGGCCTGGCCATGACCATCTCCTCGGACACCCGGGGAGCCCTGGTCACCCTGGAGACCCTGCGCCGGGTCCGAGACGAGCTTCACGGCCATACGATCCTGGGTGTCTCCAATATATCCTTCGGCCTCCCGGAAAGATCCATCATCAACGCCCACTTTCTGACCATGGCCCTGCAGATGGGCCTCTCCTGCGCGATCATGAATCCCGGGAATGAGGACATGATGTGCGCCTACAGGGCCTTTCTGGCCCTCTCGGACATGGACCCCCAGTGCATGGGCTACATCAGCGCCTATGCGAACGCGCAGAGGACGACTGTCACCGCGGCGGCCGGTCCCGGTAAAACCGGCGCTGACCAGAAAAACGCTGCGAACCAGGGCGGCCTGCCCTCTGACGGGACCGGCGGCGGGGCTGGATCTGCGGGCTCAGGGGCCGGGTCTGCCGGCTCCGGTTCAGACTCCGCCGGCATGAACCTGGCGGCCGCCATCGCGCGCGGCATGAGAAAAAGCGCGGCCGACGCGGCCCGCGGCCTCCTCGGGGGAGGGACTCCCGCTCTGGAGATCATCAACAGGGACCTGATCCCCGCCCTGGACCAGGTCGGCAAGGGCTTTGAAAAGGGCACGATCTTCCTGCCCCAGCTCCTGATGAGCGCCGAGGCGGCCCGGGCCGCCTTTGACGTGATCAAGGAGGCCATGCAGGGAGAGAAGCGACAGACGAAGGGGAGAATCATCCTGGCGACTGTCAAGGGGGACATCCACGACATCGGCAAAAACATCGTCAAGGTCATGCTGGAAAACTACGGCTATGAGATCCTGGACCTGGGCAAGGATGTCCCGCCCGAGACCATCGTGGAGACGGCCCTGCGCGAGAATATCCGCCTGATCGGCCTGAGCGCCCTGATGACGACGACCGTCGTCAGCATGGAAGAGACCATCCGCCTGCTTCGCGAAAAGAAGCCGGACACCAGGGTGGTCGTCGGCGGCGCCGTCATGACCCGGGACTACGCCGACGCGATCGGAGCGGACTGCTACGCCCCGGACGCTATGGCGACCGTTCACTACGCTGAGGAAATATTTGGCTGAAGACCGTGCGCAGTGCACTTGCTTTTCAAGTGTGCTGCGCCGTTTAATCCCCGCTTTTTCGCAAAAACCGGGGTTAAACGGCGGGCGGCCCATCAGCGAAGCTGATGACAAAGCTGCGCATTGTCACGCCCTTCGAGGGGGCGTGTACAGTAACGTTCACAGCCTTTTCACACATATGTTCTGTCTTGTCTGTTGACTATTCCGGGTTTGACCAGTATAATTAAATTTC
>CAMNFJ010000021.1:0-24679 GCA_946536955.1 uncultured Lachnospiraceae bacterium | reverse complement strand
GGCCCCGCGCCGTTAATGCGCATGAAATTCCCGCGCATGGCCAGAGACCTGCGCGGGAGTAAAAAATCACAACATTATTCAGGAGTTCTCGATCTCATGGATCCTGCGGCAGGCATCGGCCAGCTTCTCAGTCGTTTCGCGAAGACGTGAGCTCATATCTCTCATGATGAGGAGGAGCTTCTCAGGCTGCCTGAGGAAGAAATCCTTCAGACCGTCTTCACGGATCTCCTCAAGGATCGTGCCGTCCTCAAGAACAACAACAGTGGCGGAACGGGGGGCTCGTTCGATCAGCCCCATCTCCCCGACGGTCCTGCCTTCGGCAAGCTCCGCGATCAGCTTTTCATCCGGTGTCCCGTATGCGCTGTAAACGCCGACTCTGCCTCTCCGGATATCGTACATACAAAACTCAAGAGCGCCCTCTTCAAAAATGACCTGACCGCTCTTATATTCTTTCGTTATCATAGCAAATCCTTCCTTTTAGAGTTTGATTAGGAATTATAGGCTTTGTGACGATCGGAATACTTCCGGATCCTGAGCTTGAGGTCCTCGCTCTTTTCCGCCCCGGTCTTTTCTGCCTCCTCGCATTCCTCCAAAGTCCGGCGGGCCTCCAGATATTCCTGTGTGGTGTCTCTGAGCCGGTCGGTCATCTGCTGCATCAGGTCCAGGATCTTGACAGGCTCCTGCTTGAAATACTGGCCAAATTCTTTTTTCGATATGGAAAGCACTTCCGTGTCATCAGAAGCCGCTACTGCTGTGGCAGACCGGACCGTGTCGTCAAGAACTCCCATTTCTCCGAAAAACCCGCCGTCGTACAGTTCTGCGATCTTCTTATCTTCCTTTCCCTCGCAATTCACATAGATATCCACTTTTCCTGCCCGGATATCATACATGCAGTCACCTGGATCGCCTTGTCGGAAAATGACGTCGCCACATTTAAAGGTCATTAAACCCATTTGTACGCTCCCTCCTGTAAAAAAACAAACCAGCAGCTTCCCCGGGCACCTGTCACTGAACAGCCCCGTAAAATCTGCAAACCTTTTTCCAGGCTGTTTCGGACAACTCCCATCAAGAGTCAGTATACTCCATTTAATCTGATATCGCAATAAAACTTCCTTGCCGGATTAGTCATGTTATACAAAATGACATGAGTAAATATTCAAGTTTTCGTACATTGCATACAAGTCGAAGGAGCATTATAATAGACACGGACAGCATGTTCAGATGTGTAGTAAAATTGAACATGCGTTTGAAAACGCCCTCCCTTCGGATACCGAGCACCTCTCCGAACAGGGTACGCTCCTTAACATTTACCAATTTCAAACAGAAAGGGGGTAACAATGGTTGGGATAATCCTTGCAAGTCATGGCGACTTCGCGACAGGGATTTATTCGTCTGCCTGCATGGTTTTCGGCGAAGCGGATGATGTGATCCCTGTCACTTTCCACAACGGTGAGACGCCGGATGATCTGCGTGTGAAGATCCAGGAAGCAGTTGCCAAACTGGAGGAGCCTGAAAATGTGCTGTTCATGTGCGATCTGTTCGCCGGAACGCCCTATAACCAGATCTACCTGCTGAGCGCGGACCATCCCGGATGGGCGGTCGTGACAGGAATGAATCTGCCCATGATCGCAGAGGCATACGGGGCAAGAGATGATTATGAGACAGCCGGTGAGGTCGCGACCGCGATCGTTTCCGCAGCGAGGGAAGGAATCGTCACACATCCCGAATCGCTGATGCCGGAAGAGGAGGCCCCTGCCGGCGCACCGGCAGCCAAAGCCGAACCCACGGGCGCTATTCCTCCGGGAACTGTCCTCGGCGACGGCCATATCAAGATCGCGCTCGCCCGGATCGATTCCCGTCTTCTTCACGGGCAGGTTGCGACGGCCTGGTCCAAATCGGCACAGCCGACCCGCATTATCGTCTGCTCTGACGGTGTTGCGCATGATGAGCTGAGAAAGACCCTGATCGAGCAGGCGGCCCCGCCCGGAATCAAGGCCAACGTCGTTCCGATCGACAAGATCATTCAGGTTTCCAAGGATCCCCGTTTCGGTGCCACCAAAGCCCTGCTTCTGTTCGAGACCCCGCAGGATGCGCTCCGCGCGATCCAGGGCGGCGTCGATATCAAGGAGCTCAATGTCGGGTCCATGGCGCATTCACTCGGAAAGGTCGCGGTCAACAAGGTCCTCTCCCTTGGACCGGAAGACGTCAAGACCTTCGACGAGCTCAAGAAACTCGGCATCAAGTTTGACGTCCGCAAGGTTCCCGCTGACAGCAGGGAGGACATGGACGCCATCGTGGAAAAAGCGCGTACTGAGCTCAAGAATCTGTAACATCCATGGCAGCATGCGCTAGTATGTAAACATATTTGGAGGTACTTATGAACGCTATATCAATAGTGTTGGTTATTATCGTCGCTTTTCTTGCAGGCATGGAAGGCATCCTGGATGAATTCCAGTTTCATCAACCCCTTGTTGCCTGCACGCTGATCGGCATCGTGTGCGGACAGCCCGCAGCCGGCATCATCCTGGGCGGCTCCCTTCAGATGATCGCTATGGGCTGGGCAAATATCGGTGCGGCAGTCGCTCCCGACGCAGCGCTCGCTTCCGTCGCCAGCGCCATCATCCTGATGAAGAGCGGACAGGGCGCGAACGGCGCTTCCACTGCGATCGCAGTGGCCATCCCCCTGGCAGTCGCCGGCCTCTTCCTGACCATGATCGCACGTACCCTGGCAGTCCCGATCGTCCACGGCATGGATGCCGCAGCGGAGAATGCGGATTTCCGCAGGATCGAGATCCTGCAGTGGGCAGCCATCTTCATGCAGGGCCTTCGTATCGCGATCCCCGCGGCAGCGCTCTGCGTCGTTCCCGCTGAGGTCGTCGAAGGCCTGCTCAGAAGCATGCCCGCATGGCTGACAGAAGGCATGGCCATCGGCGGCGGCATGGTCGTCGCAGTCGGTTACGCGCTGGTCATCAACATGATGGCAACCGCAGAGGTCTGGCCCTTCTTCTTCATCGGCTTCGCCCTTGCGGCAGTCACCAACCTGACCCTGATCGGCCTCGGCATCATTGCGGTCGCACTCGCGTTTATCTATCTGAACCTGGCTGAAAAAGGCGGCAGCGGCGCCGGCGGCGGAGCAGCAGGCGGCAGCGGCGATCCCCTTGGCGATATCCTGAATGATTATTGAGAAGGAGGAAATACGCAATGGCAGAAAATGAAAAGAAAGTCCAATTGACTCAGAAAGACAGGGTGGCAGTCTGCTGGCGTTCCACCTTCCTGCAGGGTTCCTGGAACTATGAGCGTATGCAGAACGGCGGTTTCTGCTATGCCATGATCCCTGCCATCAAGAGACTCTATTCCACAAAGGAAGAGCAGGCGGCTGCCCTCAAGCGCCACCTGGAATTCTTTAACACCCAGCCCTATGTGGGCGCCCCCATCCTCGGCGTCACACTCGCCCTTGAAGAGGACCGCGCAAACGGCGCGCCCGTCGACGACGCAGCCATCCAGGGTGTCAAGGTCGGTATGATGGGACCTCTGGCAGGTGTCGGCGATCCTATCTTCTGGTTCACCGTACGTCCTATCCTGGGCGCCCTGGCCGCATCCTTCGCCCTGACAGGCAACATCCTGGGCCCCATCCTCTTCTTCGTACTCTGGAACGTGATCCGTTACGCCTTCCTGTGGTACACACAGGAGTTCGGCTACAAGGCCGGTACAGCCATCACTAAGGACCTGTCCGGCGGCCTTCTCCAGAAAGTCACGAGCGGCGCTTCCATCCTGGGTATGTTCGTCCTGGGAGCCCTGGTCCAGCGCTGGGTCTCCGTCAAATTCCCCATAAAGGTCTCCGAGGTCGCACTCTCCGAGGGCGCATACATCGACTGGTCCAAGATCCCCGGCGGCACAGCGGAAGGCATCAAGATGGCCCTGGAACAGCAGGCAGCCGGCCTGTCCCTGAACCCCACCTCCGTGACCACACTCCAGGACAACCTGGACTCCCTGGTCCCCGGCCTCTCAGCCCTGCTCCTGACCTTCCTGTGCATGTACCTGCTTAAAAAGAAGATCTCCCCGATTGCCATCATCCTCGGCCTCTTTGTCGTAGGTATCGTCTTCCACGCAATCGGCCTCATGTGAGTCACGGGTGAGTGAGTCACGGGGACGGTTCTCCTGACTCATGGCTGAGTCACAGGGACGATTCTCCTGACTCATGGTGAGTCACGGGGACGGTTCTTTTGACTCATTGACGAGTCACTTGAGTCATGGGGACTGAGTCATTGGGACGGTTCTCCTGACTCATGGCAATGACTCATTTTTAAAGGAAGACACAGGGAGCTCATTCATGGCGGAATCGATGAACAGACAGGTTGACTATGTCTGCAGGGGAACCTCATTCAAGGGAATCCAGGAATACGGCAAGATCATGATCGGAGACAAATCCTTTGAGTTCTACGATGATCGAAACGTCGAAAACTACATCCAGATCCCCTGGGAGGAAATCTCCTATATCGTCGCAGATGTATACCTGGGCGGGAAATGGATCCCCCGCTTTGAAGTACAGACCAAAAGAAACGGCTCCTTCCGCTTCTCCGCGGGAAAAAACACCAGGGCAATGCTCCGCGCCTGCAGAGAACACATGCCGGCGGACCACCTGGTGCGCGCCCTCTCGGCCGGCCAGAAGCTGACCCGGGGCATCAAAAGCCGCTTCGGAAAGTGAGCGGATCCGCTAATCCTTCAGACACAAAAAAGGTGACCATATCAAGTGGTCACCTTTTTTTATACTCTCCTGCTTTATACTCTCCTGCTTTATACCGGATCTGACGGGAAACGGATCCCGGCGGACAGACGGGCCTTTTCGATCGCGCGCATGACATCAAGAGTGATCCCGATCTCACGCTCCGCAAAGGCGCAGTCCTTTTCAGCGGCAGCCCGGGAGAAATTCCTAAATTCCTGCACCATCCGGTTTTTATCAGGAACCGGGATGAACTCCCCCTCCTCCTTATCAATGCACCAGCGGAGCCGCTCAGACTCGTTGGGCTTGCCGGGAATCTGGATCCAGCCCCTCTCGCCCTGTACTGTAAAGTGGGACGGGCTGTCCGAATCCTTGGCTGCGGACAACACACCGACAAAGTCCTCGTAGCGGAGAGTTGCAATGCCGGAGGTATCTATTCCATTAAAGCCGTAATTGGGCAGATAAGAGACCTCGGCGGGCGGGCCGAAAAGAGCGACCGCCATATTAAAATTATAGACATTGAGATCATAGAGCGCGCCCCCGCAGGCCGCCGGGTCAAAAGCGGGCGCGACATCTCCCCTCAGATAACGGTCATAGCGGCTCGAATACTGGCTGTAGTTGGCCTGTACCATGCGGACGCGGCCGATCCCGGGCAGGAGCTCCCGCATTTTTTCCATGATCCGGCAGTTGCGGGTCGTCACCGCCTCAAAAATAAACAGCCCCCTGCTTTCTGCCAGATCCGCAAGCTCCTGCGCATGCGCGGCAAGGGTCACAAAAGGCTTTTCCATGATGACATTCCTGCCGGCCAGAAGCGCCTTTTTCCCATACTCATAGTGAACAAGGTTAATATTGGCTACATATACAGTGTCGATCTCCGGATCCCGCAGAAGCTCGTCATAGTCCGTATACACCTTTTCAATGCCGAACTCCTCCGCAAACGCCTGCCCTTTCTGCACACTCCCCGGCCGGGCAAAGATCGCCCCGAGGGCTATCTCCGGCACCTCGGACATGGCCGTCAGCGCTTCCCGGATAATAAAACCTGTGCCGATGATTCCAATTTTCATAATCTTCTCTCCTCCAGATCAGCGGTAGTCAGCGAGTCAGGGGGACGGTTTTGAGTCAGGGGGGACGGTTTCCCCTCTGACTCACCGTCCCCCCTGACTCACCCCTGACTCATACCTGACTCATAAATTCCCCCAACAACATAGGGTACAATGTACATCCGAAACTCTTTTTGAAGTCGCTGATGCCTCTTTTTTTATTGCTCACGGGCAGATAGGGATAAGCTCCACCCATTTCGACATAGTCAATTCCTGAATCGCGCAGCTTCAGAAAGGACTTGTAGATCAGGAGTTTGCCGGTTCCTCTGACTTTGTGAGTGACCGATGCGCCGATGTCATAGTGGGCTTTATTGCGGTAAATGAAAAAGACTGCTGCGGCGACTGCCTTGTCGTCCTCCTTGTTTCTTAGAAAAAAGATCCTTCTATAGTCCTCGTCCAGATTGTAATAAATGTTCCTGTAGTAATCGTCGGATCTTGCACTGGCATGGTTTCTGGAATAGGTCTCTTTGCACAGGGACAGGAGGTCGCCGAAGCGGTCTTTTTGCGTCTGATCAGCGTCCAGGATCTCTTCAAAGCAAAATTCATTTCCCTGGTCCAGCTTTCTGATGTCAGCGCGGGTGGACGGCTCGAATTTCGACATCAGGATTTCAGGATCGTCCCTGATGCAGGTGATCCAGGTGTATCGGATGCCCGGTTTAAACCCGAAATGTATAAGGGGGTTCACCCTCAGATGGTCGTGGTCAAGGATGGCCAGGGCCGGGATCTCGGCTTCAAACGTTTTGTTCTCAGATTTCTCCAGACAGCTGTTTAAATATGTGAAAATATATTTTGCCAGCTTGCTTCTTAAGTTATTTCCCAGATCATCCTTTACGAGGATCCCGCTGCGGCAGTAAACGTCCGTGATCTTTTCATCGACGATCCTGAAAAAAAGAGGACAAAGGGCAAGTATATGATTTGTCGCATGATCGATCACCACAAAAGATTTATTGATCGTATCCTCTTTCTGGTCCGCCCTTAGATATTCATATCGATAGTAGACAAAGCCATATCTGTTTTCAAAAACAAAACCGTCCCAGCGCAGTGGATCTGCCTGATCGTATTCAATAATGCCAAATCGGTCTTTCTTAGTATTGTCTTTCATTTTTTCAGCCTTTTCGGGATGCGGCTCCCGGATCACGCGGCAGGCGGATGGTCAGCACATTCAGTCCCAGGAGGTTCTGGTAATCCACTTCTTCCGCCAGCCGGAAGACCATCCTGATGCCGATATGGGCCACAAGATCTTCACCGGATGCCAGCCGGGCCCGTTCGACGGGGTTGAAGGGTCTGCAGTCGTCTTTGATCCGCAGTACGATATTTTCGGGCCGGGTTACGATCACCACCTGGATCGAATGCTTTTTCAGCAGCCTTCGGGCTCTATGCGGGTGAATGGCCCGGGTGGTATGCTGTCCGGCACCCCTGCCGGGGTGCTGTGCAACAGCCTTGCTGGCTTCCCGTTTTGCAGCTCCGGCACCCCTGCCAGCGTGCTGTTCAGCAGCCTTGCTGGCTTCCCGTTTTGCAGCTCCGGCGGGACTCTGAGCCGGAACACCGCCTGCCTGCCGGCCTCCGGTTCCATGCTGTGGGTCGTCTCCGAACCCGTGCTGTATGATATTCCGCGCCATCTCCTCCAGGCAGAGGGCTGAGTAATAAGCGGTTCTGCGGTCTGCGCCATTATTTTTGCAGAATTGTTCCGCCTCTTCCGCAACGCGGGAGATGTCTTCCATTTCCCTCAGTGTAAAGGTCATGCGGGGATTGTCATCCTCCCTGAAGACCAGGGGGAGAAGGAGCCACTCATCGAGTTTACGGGAGAGGTGTCCGCAAAAGGACCGCAGCGCAGGACGGAGTAAAAGGCTTCTAACAGGGCGACGGCTACGCTGCCGACGAAAAGTGCGATCCAGACGCCTCTTGCGCCCAGGAGGGGAGCAAGAAAGAGGGTCGGTATGACCATGGCCAGAAAGCCATCTGATATGGAAATAACATTTACAAAGGCGATGTGCCCGACTGCCTGAAAAAAATCCGACGTGCAGGAGGTGACCAGTACCAGGGGAATGCTGACAGCGAAGACCGCCAGAAGCTGGCGCGTCAGTTCAAAGACATCCGAGGATAAGTCCGGGAAATACAGGGCGGCAAGGTCATCGGACATGATAAATACAGCCGCTCCGATCGCCAGGGTGACCGCCAGGACGCTGGTCAATGTGATCCTGACCAGATCCAGGATCGAATCCCTATCCTCTTCTCCCACAAATACGCTGGTCAGCATGCGGATCACTGCACTCATGCCCAGGGGAAATGAGATGAAGAGCAGGTAGATCATGTTATAGACAGCCATGGCCGAAAGCCCGTCGCTGCACGCCTCCAGTCTGCCACAAAACCATGGTGAATATCTTTTATCTTACCGCAAAGAAATGGATACAGCAACCAGCCAGGGGCATGACAAAGGGAGTGACAAAAGGGAGTGCCCTTTCCGCACATTTTGAAAAGCCAAAATGACAAAGGGGAAGCGTGACAAAAGGGAGTGGCAAGGTTTAAAACATTAACATTATTTTGATTAAATCCGCATATATTATTGTATACTTAATAACAGCATCCACCGGCGTTTTCGAGAGAACTGCTTTTGCGGGTCAAGGGGACCCGGAACCGTCCCCATGACTCCCATACGCCGCGAAGGACCGTCCCCTTTGTCACGCTTGTGTTATACTATACTTACTATGATGTGAAGGTCAAAAGGTAATGGAGCGGTCCCTGACTTGTCAATGTGCCCTTGCATTGTTTTGATCTTCAGGCACTGTACATCCTTCCTGTGAGATGCCCGACATATGGGAGTAAGGGGAAAGGCATTAAATCCTGAGTTTATTTGGGAAAGCTGGTAAAGGAGAAACAATCATGCGTATCATCAATCTTGCGGAAAACACGGAAGGAGTTTCAGGCTGTGGTTTTGAGCATGGTCTGTGCTTCTATGTCGAGACAGAGCACCACAAGCTTCTGATGGACACAGGTCATTCAGACCTGTTTATCAAAAATGCAAAGAAGCTGGGGATCGACCTCACACAGGTGGACACGGTCGTGATCAGTCACGGGCATGATGATCATGGCGGCGGGATCCTGCCCTTCGTAAAGATCAATCCAACCGCGAAGATCTATTTGCAGGAAGAAGCCTTTGGGGATTTCTATTCTTCCAACAGGGGCAGCGAGACCGAGTATATCGGCCTTGATAAGAAGATCCGGGAGCTTCCCCAGGCAGTGATCGTTGATGCGGCCCCTCTCCCGGGCCGGGAAGAGGCAGAAGACGGTGTGGAGAAAGGAATCTTCCGCATCGACAGCGAGCTGTCCCTCTTTACCGGCATTGGTAATGAACATCCGGTCTCTTCAGCGAATCATGGACTGAAGAGGAAAACGGAGGAGGGACTTGTACAGGACGACTTCCGGCACGAGCAGTGCCTCGTGATCAGCGAAGGCAGCAGAAATGTGCTGCTGTCGGGGTGCGCGCACCACGGGATCCTCAATATTCTGGATCGATATCGTGAGCTGTACGGCGGAGCTCCTGACGCGGTGATCAGCGGCTTCCACATGATGAATAAAAACGGCTATTCCGATGAAGATATCACAGTGATCATTGATACCGCGCTGGCGCTGCGCAAGCTGAATACGGTATTTTACACCGGCCATTGCACCGGTGTGGATCCCTACAATGCCATGAAGAAGTTGATGGGCAGCCAGCTGCACTATGTGCACAGCGGGGATGAGATCGTGTTACAGACGTTGGATGATGTGTCCATGGATCACGAATCAGAGGAGACGGCGCAGACGGCCGATGACAAAGGACCACAGGCCGGGAAGCCCGCAGCAGACACGATGACCAAAGAGGAAGCTCTGAGGATCGCAAAGAAGAAACGGAGAGAATATATGAAGTGGCATAGATTTTTTGCATGGGGGACAGTGGTATGCTTTGTTCTGACAATGGTGACCGGGTACCAGAGAAAATGACTGGCAGCCGGGGACGGGGCTTCCCGGCGTGACAAAGGGGACGGTCCTTTCTGGCGCATTTTGAAAATCAATGACAAAGGGGGCGGTCTTTTCCGGCGCATTTTGAAAATCAATGACAAAGGGGGCGGTCTTTTCCGGCGCATTTTGAAAATCAATGATAAAGGGGACGGTCTTTTCCGGCGCATTTTGAAAACCAATGATAAAGGGGACGGTCTTTTCCGGCGCATTTTGAAAACCAAAATGTGCCGGAAAGAACCGTCCCCTTTGGCGTGAAAGCCAGATATGTGCCGGAAAGAACTGTCTCCCTGGCACGCAAAGCGTGCCAGAAAGGACCGTCCCCTTTGTCATGGTCCCCTTTGTCACGTGGTTCATCGAACCTTTACGCTTTTGGCCGGGCTCCAGGTTGAGACGTAGTTGGTGCTTCCGATGGTCTTGTAGGTGCAGATCCTGACATAGTAGGTCCTGCCTTTGGTAAGGCCTGTTATTTGCTTACGGACTGTCGAGGCACCGGCAGCGGTCTTTGCCGATACGCCGGTCTTGAATGTTTTGTCAGTGCTGTACTGGATCTTGTAGCCGGTGGTCTGGACGGCTTGTTTTTTCCAGGCGGCTGTGAAAGCCCCGGATGCCGGGGTGAGCGCGGAGATTGCAGTGGGTCCGGGGTTGATCTTCCAGGTCTTTCTGATGGTGCCTTTGTAGTTGCCCTTGCCTGTGATGGTCACAGTCGCTGTGCCGACGTTCTTGTTGTTTTTATAGGAAAGGGTATAGTCTGTTCCTTTTTTCAGGAGGGTGGTGCCGATCTTGACCACGGGATTCTGGGTAAGGGCTTTTCCTGTATAGACCTTCGTTTTGATACCGGTGACCTTGGCTTTGCCGATGGGTGCGGGTGTGATCTTGTAGGTCAGTTTTTTGGATCCGGCATATCTGGTCCCGGTCAGTTTTACGGTTGCGTAATAGGTCCCTGCTTTTTTGGAGGAAGTATTGGACCAGGTAATGGTGTAGTTGGCTTTGGCTATGGTTTTTTTGTTTCGGTCTAAGACTTTTACTGTCGGTTTTCTGACAGCTCCTGTATAGGTCAGCGAGGTGGCGGACAGGGAAATATTCTTTGCTGCCGGGATGGTGTAGTTGGCTTTGGCAATTTTTGTCGTGCCCCTGGAATCAGAAAAGTGATTGCCGCAGTCTTTGCACTTGTAGTGGCGGATGTTTCCGTCTTTTGTAAGTGTCGCTTTGACCGCATTCACAGAGATGAGGTCATGTCTGAGCTGGGAGCCGAAGTGGACTGTCGCTCCCTCAAGGCCTTCGTTTCCTTCCAGGATCGTGGTTTTGAGTTTCCATTTTTCCTGGTTTCCGGGGTAGTAGACATGTTTCAGGTCATTGGTCGTACGGAAGGCATTTGTGCCGATTTCCTGCACGGCCGCATTGAATGTGACCGATGTGATGTGGGCGTAGTCCTCCCCTTTGATTCCGTATTCCGTCGTGCTCGCCGTAAAGAACATATTGGCGGGAATCTTTTTGATGGCGGATGCGAATTTCACATCCAGGGCGGAGGCGCCGGCTCCCGCGCCGCTGAAGACGCCCGCGCCCCTGGCGCCGTCATAGATCCAGGGCGAAGCCACGTTCATATTCGGGGCTTTGATGATGAGCTCTGACAGTCTGGTCGTCTCCGCGAAGGCTTCTCCTCTGAGTTCATTGAGGCTGGCGGGAAGGGAGGCTGCGGTCATCGCCGTGCAGCCCTTAAAGGCCTTTGGTCCGATCACTCTGAGCGGTGACGGGAGCTGGACCTCTTTGAGGCTGGTGCAGGACTCGAATGCGGACGTACCGATTTCATCCAGCCCTGTGCTCCAGTGGATCGCTTCAAGTCCGTCGCAGGAATTGAAGGCCGCCTCCCCGATGGTATGCAGGGCAGGGCTCATCGTAATGGAAGTGATATTGTCGCAGTCGCAGAAGGCCCTGGTTCCGATCTCGGTAAGGCCGGTCCCAAGTGTTACAGCGGCCAGGTCATCACAGTTTCTGAATGCATTTTCACCGATCGTTTCGACCGTATTTGAAAAACGGACGGAGGTCACATGGGCGAAATCATATCCCTTGAGGCCATACTCGCCTATACTGGCCGTATAAAAGAGGTTGGCAGGAACATTTGTCACGCCATTTCCAAAGACGACCTCCATACTGGTCACGCCTGCCCCTGCGCCGCTGAAGACGCCCGCTCCCCTGGCATTGTCATGGATCCATGGAGTCGCAGGTGTCAGGTTTTTAGAATTGACGGTGAGAGAGGACAGCTTCAGGGTTCCCATAAAAGCCTCTCCCTTCAGCGAATTGAGGCTGGCGGGAAGAATGACTCTGGTCAGAGACTGGCAGTCGGCAAAAGCCCTGATGCCGATCGTCCTGACAGGTGAGGGAATGTCAGCTTCCAGAAGGTTTATGCATCCTTCAAATGCGCTTTTGTCGATCGTATCCAGGCTGCTGCCCCAGTGGATCGTTTCAAGACTGTTACAGGAACCGAAGGCTCCCTCCTGGATCGTCTGCAGGTTGTCATCCAGATCCAGGTTCACAATGGAATCGCAGTCGTTAAATGCATTGGAGCCAACTGTTGTGATCCTGCTTCCCAGTTCAACGCTGCCCAGGTCATCACAGTTGCGGAAGGCATTGCTGCCGATCTCTCTGATCGAATCGGAAAATACAATTGAGGTGATGTGGGCATAGTCATAGCCCTTTACCCCGTACTCCCCGATACTTGCAGTATGAAACATATTGGCAGGGACACTGGCGATCCCGGAGCCGAAAACAACTGTCAGGGATGTGGACGCGGAGCCGGCCCCGCTGAAGACACCCACGCCTCTGGCATCGTCGTAGATCCATACAGACGGAAAAGTGCAGTTCCTGGCATTATAGTTGATCGTATTCAGGGCTATGCAGCCGCAAAATGCCTCTGCGCCGATCGAGGTGATACCGACAGGGATCGTTACACTTCGCATCGTGTGATTGTTATAAAAGGCCTTCCTGCCTATATTGGAAACCTTGTAACCGTCTATGGTGTCAGGGATCACGACCTCCGTCTCCGAGCCGGTATACTTATCGATCGTCAGACCATTTTCCTTGAGAGTATAGGTCCAGTTACCACTCACGGTTCCGGCAGCTTCTTCAGAGGCTGTTTCTTCCGTCTGAGGGTCCACTGCAATCACATTACCTGCGTCATCTCCGGAATTTCCTGCTGCTTCTGCCGCTTCTGCAGCTTCTGTCACGGACTGGTCATCTGTCAGCACGGGCCATTCACCGGCAGGAACTGAAGCCGCTTCTTCCTGGTCCAGAGCCGGATCAACTGCGCGGAATGCAGCCTCCGCGTCCCCGTTCTCCTCAGACTGGCCTAATTCGTCCTCAGACTGGCCGATTTCAGAAAAGGCCTGATCTCCATCCGCTCCTTCCGGATAGCCGGTTTCGTCAAATGCGCTTCCGGGATCCGCTTCTTCCGGCTGGCCTTCGGGGAATTTGCTCTCGGGAGCTGCTTCTTCAGGCTGGCCTTGGGGGAATTCGCTCTCGGGAGCTGCTTCTTCAGGCTGGCCTTCGGGGAATTCGCTCTCGGGAGCTGCTTCTTCAGGCTGGCCTTCAGGGAATTCGCTCTCGGGAGCTGCTTCTTCAGGCTGACCGCCTTCGGGAAGTGCACCCTGGTCACCTGCTTCCTCAGACTGCTCATTTTCAGAAAAGACGAAGTCTTCTTCTTCTGTCTCTGCTGATTGTCCGTCTTCGGAAAAAACAGCTTCTTCGCCTGCCGCAGCATTTTCCGAATGAAACATAGCGGTTTCAGTATCTGATCCATCAGATACATTCCAGGTCTCGCCATTTGTATCGTATTCCGGAGCCTGTGAATTATATACCTCTGGCTCTATGAAAACTTCTGATGTCTCCACGGAATCTGACGGGACCTCCGATGCGGTAACAGTTCCCGGCATTGGTCCGAAAAACAGTATTCCTGACATAAACAATGCCATTCCCCTTACCAGTCGATTTTTTCCTGTTTTCATACACACCTCCCACTTATAAAGCTTTTCACAACTGCCTGCACATTATTCACAGGATTTCAGGCAGCAGGATATATAAAAAACACACGGTTTAAAAGAGACATCCTCTGTCCCTTCTAAACTGTGTGTTCATATATCAAATTCCAGTCAGGAATTGTCAAAAACCAGTTTTTAATAATTGTACAGGGCATTTCCCCGAGTACAAGGCAAAAATAGCGGACGAAGCCACCAGTATAGAGATGTCTGAACACTGTATCTGAGAAACAACCCGGAAATATTTTAAAATCCCTGCGGATCTTTTTCTGAGTCCACCACTTCCCCTGCATGATCTACCGTCCGTCAGTATAATGGCTCTTAAGTTTCAGTTCCTTTTAATTATAGAAATGTAGTAGTTTTATGTCAATCCGGCTGTAACCTGTCACCTTTGGCACATGGAGTGGGTCAACTTGTGCACTCCCCGACTTGCACCTTGTCTCGTATTTCCTTTACAAGTTCATGTACAGTTGTGCAAGGACACATTTCAGAAGCTTTTATATGACCAGAATCTTTGCATTGTTTGTATTTTTGTTCAGCAATGCTAATAGCCTTCAACTCATCTCCATGTTTTAATAAATTCTTATATATATTTTTGTCTGCTTTGCTATAATCCAATCCTGTCTTATTTTTGTAAATCTCTTCAAATTTTCTGCAACATGTCCATGAGTCCTGGATAACTGGCATCTTACCAAAGTAACCAAACATCCATATTTCAAAACATGGATTTGACCATCCTGCATTTATACCTTTCTTTTCCGCATCTTCTATAATGGAGTCGAAATCTACAACCTGATCACGGTCAAACACTATCCACGGGATACGGTATTGCGGTTCATAAGATACCAGTTCAATGCATTTTTGTATTAGATCTTTTGCTGTTGTCTCGACCACCTTTATTATCAGCTTTTGCCTCAGATTAGAAGGGAGACTATCTCTTAATCCAGTAAAGTAACAACGCTCAGTTTCTTTTGTATCTGTCACAATAAGATAGTATCCCATCTCAGGTACTCGCTGGCCTAAACGAGAGTTTCTCGGTTTTCGATTTCCAGTTCTATCTTTGCGTGCCATATTTATTCCTCGTGAAAAACATCAATCGCCTTCAGTTCAGGAATTGCGCCATAATTGCCCAGCAGGTAATTGATTTCGTAGTTTTCATCTTTTCGTATTTTTACACCATCTTCATCAACAAAATCTGCGAGAGAATATAGCGAAGAAACACCGTTATTGTTTTTTTCAGTGAACCAGATTTCATCTCGTCTTAAAAGTTTAATCGGCTTTGTAGATAATTGCCATACATCATGTAATGTAAAAACAAGCTGCGCATGATTTTTATTAGTTTCAGGATTCAAGAATGTCAAAATAAAATTACGTACAAGCAGAGGATGTAATCTGGCATTTAACTCATCGACAAAAAAAACGCTCCCTTCTTGAAGTACTTCCTGCAGTTCAGGATACAAACTAAACATCTTCAAGGTACCTGCCGATTCTTCTTCAAATGGAATTTTAATTGTTTCATCGGAATCAATTTTTTTATGGACTGCAAAAATCTTATATTGTTCGCCGTTTCTGTCCGAGTCATCCGAGGGAATCTTTTCTATAACAAAATCCTTAATAGTTTCATCAAACGTAGAAAAATATTTAATTACATTTGTACGAACTTCCGGATCATCAACAAATCCTGTGGGCAGACTCCTTGACATAAACAGACTGGTAATCGGATTAGCGAAATCAGTAAGTTTATTTGAGCGGAACCAATCTCTCACCAGTTTACATTTCTCGACTCTGAGTTTTGCACCCAGAGAAACAATGAGGGTTTGCTTATTCAATGCGCTTTCGATATTTCGATGACTATCTTCAGGTAATCCACTGAAATCTTTTTCTTCTCCACGATAGAATATTGTCGTAAACTTTCGAGCTGATTTTGCTCGTGAATTCAACCATTCTTCTGTTATTCGATCTTTGTCGACGCAGAATCCATAGTTATATACTCTTTCGTTTTTATCTAGTGGAACTGTAAAATAAACCTCAAAACATGTCTCCTGGTCTTTTGTTTCATTAGAGAACATAAAGGGCTTAGGCCTTGCTGCATTGAATTTATCCTCTTCATCGCCATAATTAAAGGAATCCAAAACAAATTCAGTCATGCATGCAAAAGCATTGTAAACATTGGACTTCCCACTTGCATTCGCTCCATATATAGCAGCAACAGGAAGAAGATTCTCGCCACCGGCTTTAACTACTCGATTTGAGAACTCTGTCATCCTGGTAGCCGAAAAATCCAACACAGTTTCATCTTTAAAAGATTTATAGTTTTTAAAACTAAATTGTATTAACATATTCAGAATCCGCCTTTCATCTACCATTTTACATGTTTTGAGGCAAAAATCAACGCCGAATTGAGATTATATCTCATTTTGACGTTGATTTTTATGTCATTTAACATTCAATTTATAAGACGGTAAAACCATTCCCGTAACACCGCGTCAATAATACTATTCGAAGGCTATACTCCGGAAATACTGCGGCTGATGAAAGTTCGGGGCAGCAGATTCGATGGGCGCCCAGGCGATAAAGTGTTTGTGTACGGTCCGGTTCCCGCACTTATAAAAATTCGCCTTCATGCCCCGGCTGTATGACAAAGGGACGGTCCTTTCCGGCATGTTTGAAAATATAAAACGCGCCGGGAAGGACCATCCACTTTGTCATGGTTTAAAAATCAAAAATGTGCCAGGAAGGACCGTCCACTTTGTCATGCACTTTGTCATGGAAACTGTCCCCGGTAACTCACCTCCTGTTTCAGCGTTTGGTCGTCGCTTTGATTTTCACGTAATTCTGGCTGTATACGTTTGTTTTTCCATTTTTCGACATGGAACGGATGTAGTATGTGTAGGCCGTTCCGGGTTTCAGTGACTTGATTGTCACATTGTTTGTTGTGGTTGTTGCAACGGTGGAGTATTTCTTTGTGCCGGAGTTATACTTGTATACGACGTAGCCCTTGGCGCCGGAAACGGCGGTCCATGTGATCTTCATGGAGTTTTTCGCAGGGACAGCTTTTACATTCTTTACATCCGGCGGAAGCATTTTCTTTCCGACCGGGCTGCTGTATGCGGATGCTGTCGAGATCCCGTTCTTTCTTTGAATGACCTTGACCCTGTAATAGTAAGCTTTTCCGGGGGTGCGCTTTGTATGGGTGTACGAAAGTGTCTTGAGTCCGGATTTCACCAGTGAATACTTTCCGCTTTTTGAAGTGGCAGCGTACAGGTTATAAGTAGTTGCCTCAGGGTTTTTCCTCCAGGTTATTTTGAGGCTTGTCGCACTCACCGGCGTTACGGACAGGACCTTGGCTGTGGCGGGGAGTACGGTTGCTTTCACCGGGTCAGTCGCCGGGCCGTAATTCTGGCTGCCGTTTACGTTCCTTGCCGCGGTGACCTTGTAGTAATAGATTGCCCCTGTTTCCAGGTTTTCCACCAGATAGCTGTTTGTCTCCGAGCTGCCTATCTGAGAGTAGTAACCGTCCAAAGATGTTGACCGGGAGATGTAGGCGATCGTGGCATTGGCCGGCATTGTCCATGTCAGCTTTACTGCTGTTGAAGATACGTTATGCGCCTTGAGGCTGGTCGCTGCGGCGATCTGCGGCTTGAAGCTGTTGAAGACGCCGTCACTGTAGGCTTTTTCCCCGTTCACGGTCTTGTAGGAACGGAGCCGGTAGTCGTACGATTTGGTCGAGTCGAGCTTCGTGTGCGTATAGGACCCGGACGCAGCGGCCTGATTGGACAGTACCTTGTAGTCGCCCACGCTGCTGTCATAGCAGGAGAGCTCCACGCCGGTGACATTTGCGGGCTTTTTCCATTTGATGAGTGTCGTGGTCAGATTTTTACTGGAGATCGTCACTCCGTAGGGTTTGGAGAATCCTGTTTTCGCATAGCCGTAGGAACTCATGGGACTGTAGTAATTCTTCCCGGAAATTGTGCGGAAGGCATCGATCTTATAGTAATAGTATTTGTCTGCCGTAAGCCCCTTATCCGCATAATAGGTATTCTTCGTGGATCCGATCTTTGTATAGGTGCCGTAGCTGGATTCACTGCGATAGACGTCATATCCCGCCGCGCCCCGGGAAGCTTTCCATTCAACATAGGTCTGGTTGTTGCCGGAAGCGGAGACCGTGGGTGAATCAGGGGCGGGAACGATGACTTCTATGCTGTGTTCGTATGTATAGTCGCTGTAATAAGCTTTGCCATTATAGTATGCCAGAGCTCTTGCCTTGTAATAATAGGTCTTGCCGACTGTCAGGCCGCTGTCGTAAAAAGTCCCGTAGGCGGAAGTCGTCACCAGGGAGTATTTGCCGCCTGCGCTGGCTGAGCGATACAGCTGATAGCCGCTGTAATTCGATGAATAATAGATATTGGCATAGGGAAGACCGGTCTCATCATCCGTATATACATATAATGAAGGTACGTTGATGGCTGCGTTCAGGTAAAGCTCGCTGCCCTTCTTCCCGGTTTTGTTGGCGTTATAGGGGACAACGGCATAATAGTATTCTTTATTGGGAACGACCTTCGTATCCGTGTAGGTCGTCACGGCTTTCTTCAAAGTCGCGAGAACCTGGTATTTACCGGATGCTCCCTCCTTGCGATAGAACCTGTAGCCGGCGGCGCCGTCCAGCGCATCCCACCTGAATTCGGCCTGTCCCAATGAAGAATTGTAACGATAGAAACCGGTGACCGTATCGACAATATCAAAGGCCCTCTCTTCGGACCCTTCATATGCGCCTTTAAAATCTATAGTTACGGCGTAATCTCCTACGGCCTTCCTCTCCGAAGAGGAGTACCTGACCGTGTAGTCTGTACCCTTGACGAGCTTGTTCCCGTCAGAGTCAGTGACTGTCACTGTCGGCGTCCTCTGGGTACCGTCGCCAAATACCCTGGTCGTGTTCAAGGATACAGACCGGATTCCGGGGATCGCCGTGCGGTCTTTGTAAACCTGGCAGTTCTTACAGTGATGGGACTTATATCCGGTGGAGTACATCTTTGCAGGCGTGTCCACGGTCCAGTCTGTCTCATAAACATGGTCACAGTGGACGGTCACTTCACAGGAGGCGGAATAACCGCCGTCTTCCGAGACAGCATAGACCAATGTAGTGCCGGAGCCTGTGGCAGTCAGTGTGCATTTGTCCCCATCCGGTGTCAGTTTGAGGATTTCCGGATCCTCACAGGCCCAGATGACTGCCCGGTTTGTCGGGTTTTCCGGAAGCAGGGAGGCCGTGAGGGTGGCCTTTTCTTTGATTTCCATTGTCAGGGAGGCCTGGTCCATGGAAATAGATTCAACAGCTATATCACCGGTATAAACGGGATCGTTCATATCCTTCGGATCGCTTCCGCCAAGATACTCCTCCAGGTTGGTCAGGCCGTCGCCGTCGTCATCGCTTCCGGCGATGTCCTTCTCCTCGCCGTCCTTCGGCCAGAGGAGGTGTTGGTCACAGTACCAGTCGGGAATGCCATCGCCGTCCGAATCCGCTTCGCCGGTCGTAGTGTCCACATAGGCGGGCTCGGAGCGCCGTCCGTCCGAAAGAACAGCGACTAGAGCCAGATAAACGGTGCGGTTCTTCTCAAAGAGGTTAATGGAAATGGGGCTTCCGTTCGCTTCAAAGGAACGCATGATCACGTTGCCGCCCTCAAGGCTTTCCAGGGGCTGGTCGCTGTAATAGACATTGTAAAGGGCAGTGCCTTCATTCGGATCGTTGAAGCTGATCGTGACATACCCTTCCCTGTTCTGTGAAGGAGTCACCTGGATGTCCGTGAGGGCAAGGGCGGGCTCTTTGGAGGAAGGCTGGGCCATGAGGACATAGGTGCCCGCTCCCGTGATGTCCGCGCGCGCGCCGACATTGAGGTTTTCCTCGCGCGAGAGGTCGGTCGGCAGAGCCGTCCATGTCCCGCCGTCATATCTGAACCAGCTGAGCGTATCGAAATTGATGGTCTCATCAATGGCCGCAACAGAGTAGATCTCACCGCCGGTGATATCTGCTGTAGCGGACACATGTGTCGCCTGGTTGACGGAGATGTAGTCACCGTTTGCCTTTGGCGTATTATCCGCGACGAAGGAGATAACGCCTGTATCCGCAACGTTCGCATAGGCGGAGGTACAGCCGTCAGGCGACTCATAAATGTAACCCACGTCTGTCACTTCTGACCTGGAAAGATAGTAAACGTTATATTCCGGGGTGCCATCCTCCGGGGTGCTGTAAAGGCGAAGCTCTGCCACCGTTCCGGGAAGCGCCTCAAAGGATGTCCTGAGCATGCCTCCTTCGGAGGTGAGCTCGAGAGCCTCGAACCCTTCATTCCCCATGAACCTGATCTCAAGCCCGTATGTCCTGCCCGAAACTTCCGTGAGGCTGACATCGGCGTTGTCCCCGTTGAAGGAGATCGTCATATCCGAGAGCGCTTCATATGACTGTACGCTGGCCGGAGCGCTGGCGGTAAGACGTTTTGCGGCAGCACGGCGCGTTCCCCCGTCGGGATTCACATAGCTGTCCTCGGTGAGAGCGGCATAGGAGTATGGCGCCCGGCGGTCATTGGTCGTTGAAGTCGTTTTGCTGAAATGCGCCTCATAGGGTCCGACATCTTCCAGGCAGAGTCCCCAGACATCCGTGACCCCGCTATTCTGATCCATGGTCTCACCACACGACCATTTCCCCTGTTCCAGGAGATAAGCCAATGTATCCTCGCAGGCTCCTCCGTTCAAACTTGACTGGGCCGTATGAGGGCGGCTGCCGCTATTGCCGGATGAAGCTCCCCACATGTAATCGTAGTCGATCATTCTCTTGGACATTTCTATGTCCAAATTCTGATGATCCATCAGACCGAACTCTGCGTAGGGTTTATCAGAAGCCCCCCATTGTGTGCTATTATCTTCTTTCAAGTATTCATCGTAGAACCCGAAGATATAATGGCCTGACTCATGGGTCATAGTTTCAGCATAAACCTTAGCTGCTTCCGAAAAAGACTCCCAGCCGTAATTACAGGCCGTCGTTCCGCCGAGTTGGATCCGCCTGTAGCCGCCGCTGCCTTTTGCGTATTTCTCCCGTTCATCCTTCGTCAAATTTTTAAAGGTGTCCTTGTCCACGCTGGAAGAAGCCGAAACCGTATCAGAACGATAGTAACCGGAAGGGTAGGCATTCGAGTGTATCATCCGGTTGTCGGAGATATTCTGGCTGTCATTGACCTTTGTCTGGATCTGAATATCCGCCATGGCCGCCCGGCTGCCTGTATTAAAGAAATTCATCCGGTCGCCCTCGCTGAACAGGTAGATTTTGTTGATCAGCACATGCCCGTCCGTTGTCTCGGCGACATCGTTGGCGTACTCGTTCAGCATGGTCTTCAGGTCGTTCTTGTAATCCTCGCTTCTGGATGTATCGTCATCCGCGTAATAGCACACGGCGAGGTTATATTTTACCCGGGGCTCGGACAGGGTCAGCGTCATCTCGCGTTTCGTCGTCTCCACGATGTTGTCCGCCAGGGCTAGCATTTCATCCTTGAAGCTGGAGGAATTGATGTCCGCGTAGATTCCGCCTGTCCCATTGTAAAGGGGGGCATAGGTCGATTGATATCCTGAGCCAGTAATGACGGAAGTTACGATCTCCTTCGCCTTCAGGGCATTGGTGATATCTTCAAGCGAGGTGTATCCGTACTGGTTGTCTGTCTTATATCCCGCGTCGGTCAGCACAAAAGCAAAGCGGTAAGCGCCGCTCCTCCAGAACATGGTATCCGACGCCACCTTGCCGAGCGCGTCAATGACCGTCTCGTCCGTATCTCCGCCGCCGCTTACACTAATATCGGTCAGGGCGTCCGTCACGGAAGAGAGCTCCGTGAACCAGTGGGAACCGGAGAGAGTGTGGATCTTTGTCTCCTCGCCGCAGGTCGTATCCCGGTACTCGATAATACTGAAGCGGATATCCAGCCCCTGGCCGAGCAGGGATTCCGAAAACGCGGCCACATTGTCTTTCACGCTGTTGATCTCGGAAGACATGGAGCCGGTGGCATCGATCGCGAAGGCGATGTCGACTTTATTGGTCTCCGGCGCCTTCGGGAGTTCCGCCCCGATCCAGTTCCCGTCCGAATCGATGGTTTCCGAGTGCAGTTCGTATTTATAGCGGACGATTTCACCGTTCTCTGTAAATACCTGGTAAAGAAGATCCCTGGCCGTGCCGGAAATTCCCTTTCCCTGAGCGACCTGCTTGTAGGCGGAGATCGTGACGTTTTTCCTGTCCGCGACAGAAATGCCTTCCAGAGAAAGCGTGGTCTTCCCTTCTGCATCCGTCGGCGACGGGGCTGTCAGGCGAAGTTCGCTCCCCACATACAGATTCACCGTCGCTCCCTCGACGGGAACTTCCGCTCCATCGGACCGCTGCTTTGCGTTCACGGTGACCTCCACCATGTTGGAGGAGGAGGCGCTGCCGGCAGCTTTGGCAAAGAGCATTCTGCGTTTGGGTGTAAAGACCCATTTCTCCGGTTCCTCGGTGACGGCATTGGCATTGTCCGCCTGGTCCTTTGCCTTTTCAGGGCTTTTTTCAGCCGGCTCGGATGCAGACTTATCCGCTTCTTTTGTTTTCTCTTCCACCGCATCTTCTATAGAAGCGAAGGACTCCTCCTCAGCCTGGATCTGTCCATTCAAGGGATCCTCCGCCGGGATCGTTTCATTTTGAGGCTCCTCAGCAGGAATCGCTTCTTCCTGAAGCTCCCCTGCCTCGTCCGGATTTTCCTGCGGAAGCGCTGAAAATGGAATTCCATTTTCATTTGCGTACCGTTCAGCTTCACTTCCCTCCCGGCCACAGATCACAAGAAGGGGGCATCCGGAAAAAGCTCCGGTCCCAATGGATACGACGCTGTCGGGGACCACGACCTCACGGACAGCCTGGAGGTCCCTGAACGTATCGTTTCCTATTGAGGACACAGACACAGGGATCGCGACTGCCTGCAGATTGGGATAGGAAGCGCCATATTTCATGAAACCATCAGGAATATTCCTGATCCCGTCATGAACCGTGACCGCCAGAATGTCTTTATAGAGATACCATGGACCATCGATGCCCCTTGTAGAAGGCAGGTCTCCGTCTCCGTAAATATTGAGCGTCCCGTCTTTTCCGACATACCAGAAGGCCGTCCCCGCCTCTGTCTCACTATCAGTCTCCGGCAGCCAATAGGAATAAGCCCCGATGATACCGCTGGCAAAAGCGGTCTCCGGAGTTACAACATGACCCGCATTCCCTGCCGTGACAAAGACCGTATAAGAAACAGAGCCGCCCAGATAATTTGTCCCTTCCGACACTTCCGCCGTAATCACGGCCTGGCCGGGCCCCTGGATCGTGACCTCACCAGTGACGCCGTCTACCGCCGCAACATCGGGATTGTCAGATGAGAAGAAAACCTCCCCGTCCGTATTGACCGTCGCAGGATTTGTAAAGCGTTCTGCCTCTTCTGCAACAGCAGATTGCGCTTCTGCCAGAGGCTCCGTTTCTGCCGCAGGCTGGTCTTCCTCTTCCGCCGCAGACTGGTCTTCTGTCGCAGGTTCCGTTTCTTCAGATATTCCGGTGCTGATATACTGCAGATCAAACCGCAGGCCGGCCGGACAATATTGTGTCAGGGAATCTCCGGTTCCTTCCGGAGCCATCTCATTCCCTGTGACAGCCGCTTTTTGTATTTCAAACGAAGCAGCGATGCTGCCCCTATAGCTGCCGGTCCCCGTAACGATGACCTCTGCCGTTCCCGCATTCAGATTGTTAGTGTAGGCCACACTGTAATCAATATCTTTCTGCAGGACCGCGCCGGTGAAGCTATGACTTGACTCGTCATAATCAGACTGCAAGCCGACCAGAACCTCCGGAGTTTTCTCAACTCCGGTATAACTGAACACTCCTTCCGCGTTGCCATCCTCAGGTACAAGAAGAACCATATACTCCGAGGAGAGGTCCACAGCTTCCTGTGTGCCATCAGCCTCACCTGATCCTTCGGTCACTTCTACCGGTTCATTTGCGGGACTGCCTTCGACGGAACCAGACTCCGCCTCAAAAGCCGCATCAGTGTCCGGTCCCATATCCGCAGACTCAGGACCGGCGGCGGCCCCGCTCTCCTCAGGAGCCTGTTCAAAAGAAGTTTCCGATGCAGTGGCAGGGTCCGCAGCAAGGTCTTCCTGACCCTGTTCATAGGTCGTTTCCGGAGCAGGGGCAGGGTCCGCAGCAAGGTCTCCCTGATCCTGTTCATAGGTCATTTCCGGAGCAGGGGCAGGGTCCGCAGCAAGGTCTCCCTGACCCGCTTCGAAGGACGGATCCGGCTCAGCGGGCGGATCCTCGATCATTTCCTGTGACGGATCCGTATACTCCGGACCGGCGGTGTCAGCATCGCCCTCAGATACCATTTCAGAGGACACTTCCGCCCCGGCAGCCGGATCCACGGTGAAAACCTCTGCGTCCGGTTCAAAGAAAGCAGTATCAGAGTTTTCACCCGCCTCAGCCGCACCGGCTTCCTCCAATTCCCGGTCTCCCGGCAATTCCGAGTCAACGACGACACCGTCCTGCGCAAATGCCGATAAAGCCGCCCCCGGAAGGCAGCTTACTGACAAAGCCAGGGACAATGCCATAATCAAAGGTAATCTGAACTTTTTCATCACTATGCTCCTCCTTGAACTTCTCAATGAAGAACTACCGACCCTGCATCACGGGCATTGCAAGCATGACGATAATAAAAAGCACATGAAGACTATCCTGAATCAATCGATCCAGTATAAATGATGATTCTTGAAACATCCGGACAGCGTTCTTGAATTATCCGGACAAGGTT
>CAMNFJ010000020.1:0-25283 GCA_946536955.1 uncultured Lachnospiraceae bacterium | reverse complement strand
TATATTAAAATATTTGAATGAATATTAACATTATTAATATATTTCATAACGTTGCGAGGGACCGCCGGATCTGGTCATCGAGATCCTGTCCCCGAGTACCAGACGCCGGGATCTGATCACCAAGCATGCCAGGTATGCAGAGGCGGGCGTCCGGGAATACTGGATCGTGGACATTGAGGCGCAGACGGTTGTCGTGTACGATTTCGAGCATGAAAGCCTGCCGAAAATCTGAGGTTTTGCCGCGCCGGTTCCGGTCGGGATCTGGGGAGGTGACTGCCGGATCGATTTTTCTTCGATCCTGGCCAGGCTGTGAAGCGGCATCAGGCAGACAAAGAGGCAGGCAGAAATACGGGGGCCTTGTTGTGATAACATTTTCTTTCCTTATTTTTTATAGTGTGTTATACTGATAATTCACATACAACGTATGTTCGACCAGCACTATACAAAGAAAGGTGACACGAAGGTCATATATGGGAAGAATAAAACAGTCGGGAGACAGTGCCGGCAAGCCGGCAGCAGTGAAAATGCGCAGGCCGGACTACTGGCCGGTCCTGGCGGAAAATGAAAAAAAGGCCCTGGCCCAGCAGGAGATCGACGCCGAGCGTCGCAGAAAGATCTACGCGGACGACTGCATTAAGATCCGGGGGGCCAATGAACACAACCTCAAGGGAATCGATGTGTCCATCCCCCGCAACCAGCTGGTCGTCCTGACCGGCCTGTCGGGCTCGGGCAAGTCGTCCCTGGCTTTTGATACGATCTATGCGGAAGGGCAGCGGCGCTACATGGAGTCGCTGTCCTCTTACGCCCGTCAGTTCCTGGGCCAGATGGAGAAGCCGGACGTGGAGAACATCGAGGGGCTCTCGCCCGCCATCTCTATTGACCAGAAGTCGACCAACCGCAACCCCAGGTCCACCGTGGGCACTGTGACGGAGATCTACGACTACTTCCGTCTGCTCTATGCCCGCATCGGCACTCCCCACTGCCCCAACTGCGGGCGGGAGATCGCCAAACAGACCGTGGACCAGATGGTGGACCAGATGATGGCCCTGCCCGAGGGAACCCGGGTCCAGATCCTGGCCCCGGTCGTCCGCGGCCGCAAGGGCCGGCATGAGAAGGTCATCGACCGGGCCCGCCGGGCGGGCTATGTCCGCATCCGGGTCGACGGCAATATGTACGATGTCTCCGAGGACATCACCCTGGACAAGAACATCAAGCACAACATCGAGATCGTCGTGGACCGCCTGGTCATCCGGCCCGGCACCGAGCGCCGCATGACGGATTCCGTCGAAAACGCCCTGGCCCTGTCCGAGGGCCTGGTCCAGGCCGATGTCGTCGGCGGGGAGATGCTGCAGTTCTCCCAGAGCTTCGCCTGCCCGGACTGCGGGATCAGCATCTCTGAGATCGAGCCCCGCAGCTTTTCCTTCAACAACCCCTTCGGCGCCTGCCCGGACTGCGCGGGCCTGGGCTACCGCATGGAGTTTGACCCCCGCCTGATCGTGCCCGACGAGCGCCTGTCAATCAACGACGGGGCCATAGCGGTCCTGGGCTGGCAGTCCTGCATGAACAAGGGAAGCTTTGCCAATGCTATCCTGGTCGCCCTGGCCAAGGATTACGGCTTTGACTTCAGGACTCCCTGGAAGGACCTCCCCGAAAATGTCCGGAAGATGCTCATGTACGGCGCGGACCACAGCGTGGACGTCTACTATGAGGGCCAGCGCGGCAAGGGCATCTATCCCATCGTCTTTGAGGGAATCCTGGAAAACACCCGCCGCCGCTACCGCGAGACGGCCTCCGAGTCCATGCGGGGCGAGTATGAGACCTTCATGCAGATCACGCCCTGCGAGACCTGCGGCGGCCGCCGCCTGAAAAAGGAGTCCCTGGCCGTTACGGTCGGAGGGATCAACATCTACGACCTGACCTGTATGTCCGTGAAAAAACTCCAGGAATACCTGGAGGGCCTGGAGCTGACAAAGACCCAGGAACTGATCGGCAAGCAGGTCCTCAAGGAGATCCGGGCCCGGGTCCGCTTCCTCAACGACGTCGGGCTGGACTACCTTACCCTGGCCCGGGCTACCGCGACCCTGTCCGGCGGCGAGGCCCAGCGCATCCGCCTGGCCACCCAGATCGGGTCCGGCCTGGTCGGCGTCTGCTACATCCTGGACGAGCCCAGCATCGGCCTCCACCAGAGGGACAACGACAAGCTCCTCCACACCCTCAAGAACCTGCGCGACATGTGGAATACGGTCATCGTGGTCGAGCACGACGAGGACACCATGCGGGCTGCCGACTACATCGTGGACATCGGTCCCGGCGCCGGGTCGCGGGGCGGCGAGATCGTCGCCTGCGGCACCGCCGAGGAGATCATGGCTGTCCCCGAATCCATCACGGGCCAGTACCTGTCCGGCAAAAAGATGATCCCCGTCCCCGCAAAACGCCGGGAGCCCACGGGCTGGCTGCATGTGCGCGGGGCCGCCGTCAACAACCTCAAAAATATCGACGTGGACATCCCGACCGGCGTCCTGACCGTGGTCACCGGCGTCTCTGGCTCCGGCAAGAGCTCCCTGGTCAACGAGATCCTCTACAAGCGCCTGGCCCGCGACCTCAACCGGGCCCGGACCATCCCCGGCCAGCACGACGACATCGAGGGAATCGACCAGCTGGACAAGGTCATCAACATTGACCAGTCCCCCATCGGCCGCACGCCCCGGTCCAACCCCGCGACCTACACCGGCGTCTTCGATCTGATCCGGTCCCTATTCGCCGGCACCCAGGACGCCCGCGCCCGCGGCTACGCCAAGGGCCGCTTCTCCTTCAACGTAAAGGGCGGCCGCTGCGAGGCCTGCTCCGGCGACGGCATCATCAAGATCGAGATGCACTTCCTGCCCGACGTCTACGTCCCCTGCGAGGTCTGCCACGGCAGGCGCTACAACCGCGAGACCCTGGAGGTCCGCTACAAGGGCAAAAACATCTCCGACGTCCTGGAAATGACCGTCGAGGAGGCCCTGACCTTCTTTGAAAATGTCCCGACCATCCGCCGCAAGATCCAGACCCTCTACGACGTGGGCCTGGGCTATGTCAAGCTGGGCCAGCCCTCGACGGAGCTCTCCGGCGGCGAAGCCCAGCGCATCAAGCTGGCCACCGAGTTGTCCAGGAAGAGCACCGGCAAGACCATCTATATCCTGGACGAGCCCACCACCGGCCTCCACTTCGACGACGTCGCCAAGCTGACCAGGATCCTCCGTGAACTCGTCGAGGGCGGCAACACAGCCGTCGTCATCGAGCACAACCTCGACGTTATCAAGACCGCCGACTACATCATCGACATGGGCCCCGAGGGCGGAGACGGGGGCGGCACCGTCGTCGCCTGCGGCACACCCGAGGAGATCGCGCAGCGCCACGACTCCTACACAGGCTACTACGTCAACAAGATGCTGAAAAAATAAACGGAGCTGCAGGGACGTGACTCACGTCCCCAACGACTCACCCGGACTCCCCGCCCGACGGCCTCTCTTCTCAGCTTCTTTCAGGAGACTTCTATGACCGAACTGAAAGGCTTTGTGTCTCATATCATCTATAGGAACGAAGAAAACGGCTATACCGTCTTCGAAGTGACCCTGACCGGGGCCGCCCAGGCGGAGCCGGGCGGTCAGGCGGAAGAGGCCGATGTCGGTGATGTCCTGACCTGTGTCGGCTATCCGGTCTCCATCAGCGAGGGGGAGAGCTGTGCTGTGGGAGGAGAGTATACGACCCATCCCGTTTACGGGGACCAGCTCAAGGTTCAGTCCTACCGGGCCCTGGCCCCGGAAAACGCGGAGGCCATGTACCGCTATCTGGCGGCCGGCAGCATCAAGGGGATCGGGGCCGCTCTGGCCTCCAGGATCATCAAAATGTTCGGGGACGACACCCTCCGGGTCATGGAGGAGGAACCCGAGAAGCTGGCCCGTGTCAAGGGCATCAGCATGCGGATCGCCCGGGAGATCGGGGCCCAGATGGAGGAAAAAAAGGACCTCCGCGACGCCATGATCTTTCTGCAGCAGTTCGGGATCGGGAGCGCCAATGCGGCGAAGATCTGGCAGACCTACGGGACCGGGCTCTATGAGATCATGAAGACCAATCCCTACCGGCTGGCGGAGGATATCCGGGGGATCGGCTTCGCGACGGCGGACGAGATCGCCCAGAGGATCGGGATCCGGGCGGATTCCGAGTACCGGATCCGGAGCGGCCTGCTCTATGTGCTGGCCCAGGCCTCCGGGGAGGGACACAGCTTTCTGCCGGGACCTCTCCTGGTGGAGAGGACCGGGACCATGCTGCATCTGCCTCAGGAAGAGATCCGGCTGCAGCTGGAAAACCTGGCAGTGGACCGCAGGGTCCGGATCCTCTTCAAAGAGCCCCCTTTTTCCGCGGACCCGGGACAGCCGAATCCGTCTGTGGCCTATGCCTCAAATCCGGGATGGGGGGACCCGTCCGGAACCTGTGCCGGAGATCCCGGAAAGCCTGATCCTTCCGGGGCCCATGCTGCGTATCCGGGCCGGCCGGATCCGTCCGCAGGCTATGCAGGAGTCCCGGGGCAGCCGGATTCCTCCATGGCCTATTCCGCGGATCCGTCCATGGCTTATCCCGCGGATCCCTTCCCCGGATCCTCCGGGGAGGGCCGGGAGGAGACCGAGGTCTACCTGACCGGCGTCTTCCGGCGGGAGCAGGAGATCGCGAAAATGCTCTTGGATCTGGACGCCAGGGTCCGCGGAGGAAAAAACGGACCGGAGGCCCGGAAAAAGACGGAAAAGAGGATCCGGGCTCTCGAAAAGGAAGAGAAGATCACCCTGGATCCCCTGCAGCGGCAGGCGGTCCTGGCGGCGGAGGAAAACGCGATTCTCCTGATCTCCGGCGGACCCGGAACGGGAAAGACGACGACCATCAACACCATCATCCGCTTTTTTATGGGAGAGGGCCTGCGGGTCCTTCTGGCGGCGCCCACGGGCAGGGCGGCCAGGCGGATGTCGGAGGCGACCGGCTATGCCGCCATGACCATCCACCGGCTGCTGGGGGTCCGGTCGGTCGGAGACGGGACCGGCGCGGATGCCTTTTCCGGCGGTCCGGGAAAGGACCCGGCGGACAGCTGGTTCGGCCCGGAGGCGGGTTCCCGGTCCGGAGACAAAAATTACTCCTATTTTGAAAGGGACAGGGATAACCCCCTGGAGGCGGATGTCGTCATTATAGACGAGATGTCCATGGTCGATATGAACCTCTTCCACGCCCTGCTCAGGGCCGTGCCGGACGGAGCCAGGCTCATCATGGTAGGGGATGTCAACCAGCTGCCCAGCGTCGGACCGGGCTGTGTCCTCCAGGACCTGATCGAATCGGAGGCCTTCCAGACGATCATGCTGCAGCATGTCTTCCGCCAGGCCAGTGAGAGCGATATCGTCATGAACGCCCACCGGATCCTGGAGGGGGCCTCGCTCTCCATGGACAACCGGAGCAGGGACTTTTTCTTTCTGGAGCGCGACCAGGTGCCGGTGATCTACAAGCACATGGTCCAGCTGATCCGGGAGATGCTGCCCGGGTATGTGGGCTGCAGGGCCGGGGAGATCCAGGTTCTGACCCCCATGAGGAGGGGGAGCCTGGGAGTCATGCGGCTCAATGAGGTCCTGCAGAGCGTGCTCAATCCGCCCGCGGAGGGCAAAAGGGAGCACACCAGCCATGAGACGGTCTTCCGCGAGGGGGACAAGGTCATGCAGACCCGCAACAACTACGCGATCGAATGGGAGATCCGGGGCAATTTCGGCATGCCTGTCGACCGGGGGACCGGGATCTTTAACGGGGATTTCGGCCGGATCCTGGAGATCGATCCCCAGAGCGAGACCATGACGGTGGTCTTTGATGAGTCCAGGACCGTGGAATATCCCTTTTCCGAGCTGGAGGACTTGGACCTGGCCTATGCGATCACGGTGCACAAGTCCCAGGGATCGGAGTATCCGGCGGTGATCCTGCCGGTCATCACGGGGCCCTCGGGGCTTTTCAACCGGAACCTCCTCTACACCGCGGTCACCAGGGCCAGAAACTGCGTCGTGATCCTGGGCAGCCGGTCCGGCGTGGAGCGCATGATCGCCAACACCAGCCGCACCAGGCGCTGGACGGGCCTGCGGGACCGCATCCGGGACCAGCTGGCCTGATTCCGCTTTTGCGTATGTGCAGCATCCGGGCCGGCTGGCCTGATTCCGTTTTTGCGTATGTGCAGCATCGGGGACCAGCTGACCTGACCCCTCCTCCGGCCCGGTCCGGGGAAAGAGACCTGCGCAGGACCCAGGACTCGCGCGCAGGCCTTACATTATGACATCAGGAGTCTGCAGATGAAGGATGGAAAAGAGACCCTCCGCGAGGAATCGCGGATCCGGAAAATGCTCGCGGCGCCCCTTTCGGTCTCCCGCGACCTGGTCTTCCCGAGGCGGTGCCCGGTCTGCGACCGCCCTGTGCGGCCCGCCGGGGCCCTGATCTGCCCGGAGTGCGAGCAGATGCTGGAGAGGGTGGAGGAACCGGTCTGCCGGCGCTGCGGCAAGCCCCTCCGGTCCCCGGACCGGCATTTCTGCGGGGACTGCCTGTCCCTGCGTCACATTTATGAGCGGGGCTGCGCTGTCTTTACCTACCACAGCGCCGCGGGCGGCCTCTTCCGCTTCAAATACGGGGGCAGGCAGGAGTACGGAGCCTTTTACGGCAGCTGCATGGCGCAGAAGTTAGAGGAATTCACGGGCAGGGCCTGGACCGGACAGGATCCCGGCCTGCCGGACCCTGAGGATCTCCGGACAGGGGGCGGGTATCCCCGCCCCGGGATCCCGCGGCCGGATTTTCTGGTTCCCGTCCCTCTCTCCGCCCGGCGCCTCAAAAAGCGGGGCTACAACCAGGCCCTGGTCCTGGCCCGGGAGGTCTCCGCGCGCACGAAAATACCGGTCCTGGACCATGCTCTGGGCCGCGTGTCCGACACCCTTCCCATGAAAAACATGGCCCCCGCGGAACGCCAAAATAATTTGAAAAAGGCTTTTCAGGCATTTGGAAATGATGTAGAATTAAAAACGATTATGCTCATTGATGATATTTATACAACAGGATCGACAGTGGATGCCTGCGCGGACGCCCTGTACAGGCGCGGAGCCGGGCATGTCTTTTTCATGACACTGGCGATCGGAGAGGACAGTTCAGACGGATAAACGGCAGCCGAAGGCGGAAGGAGAGCAGGAGCAGAACATGCTGAATGAGGAAAAAATCCGCGTGATGACCCGCGTCACGGTCTACGAGGAAGGACGGGGCATCAGCGATGAGAGGACCGCGAAATACTTCCGGGGCGACTATGTCTTTGGAGCCATGGTCTTTTCCTTTTTCACGGGGACCCTGGCCTGGGGGATCTGTGCGGCTATTTACTGCGGCTATTTCTTTGAACAGATCTTTTTTTCGGTCTACGAGAATGCTTTGGATCCGATCCTGCGTCTCGGTGTGATGAGCTATGCAGCCTTCATGGCCGTATACATGATCGCGACCTTCCTGATCTATCAGGCCCGCAGCGCGGCTTATGCCAGGCGGCGGATGCTGTATGAGCAGGATCTGGACAGGCTGCTGGAGATCAGTGACAGTGAATACAGATGATCCCGGTCCCGCGGGACGGACATCTATTCTTCATCGCGCAATACCCTTGACTTCAGTCGTGGGATACGCGCGCAAAAAAGGAAACTCGCTTTATCGTGGGTACAATCCCGCGATGAAGAATTTTCAGCGACGGAGGCGGAATGAACGGGACTGCTGGAATCTACCAATTGAGAGAGAGATTAATATTGTTTTATAAAAAGCAGGAGTATCTGCTGGTCCCGGTTTTCCGGTTCGCGGTCTCCCTGGCCCTGCTCCTCCTGCTCCGCGCCCACCTGGGCGTGCACGGACCTGCCGGCGGCGCGCTTGAGAGCACCCTTCTCAACGTGATCATCGCCCTGGTCTGCTCCATGCTGCCGCCCGGCTTCGCGGCGGCCGTCATCAGCCTGGTAATGGTCTGGGACCTGTACAGGCTGTCGCTGGAGGCGACAGCTCTTTGCGCGGCACTGCTTCTGCTCTGCCTGCTCGTATATTTCCGGTTTTCACCTCCCGACACCATGGTGCTGCTGATCATGCCGATCGCCTATGCCTTAAACCTGCACTATGCGGTGCCGGTTTTCGCGGGCCTCCTCTTTGGCCCCGGGACTGCGGTACCGGTCGTGTTCGGGCTTATTTTTACAAGGTATGTCCTGCTGGTGGAGGAGAGTCTGCCGGCCATGGGCAGCACGGCTGCCGGCGCCGCCCTCACGGGAGAGCGCCTGATCAGCAACTTCCGCGGTCTGATCGACGGCATGATGGGGGACAGGGGACTGATCATCCTGGCCGCCGCGCTGGCCGTCACGGCAGTGGTCGTCTGCTTTATCCGCCACCTGGTCATGGCCAATGCCTGGACAGCGGCGATCACCGTGGGCTGCGTGCTGGAGCTCCTGATCCTCCTGATCGGTGATATGCGCTTCGATACCAACATAGACCTGGGCAGGGTCTTCGCGGGGATCGTGATCTCCTTCCTGCTGGCGCAGGTCTTCCGGTTCTTTGCCTTCAATGTCGATTATCTGCGCATTGAAAGTACGCAGTTTGAGGATGAAGACTACTATTATTATGTAAAAGCGGTTCCAAAGGTCATGGTTCCGATCCCTTCGATGTCTGTCACCAATATCAATGAACAGACAGAAAGAACAGCCATCCGGAAGAACGGAGAGGAAGATTAACCATTGAATTTTCCCGGGGTAGACTTTTTTTATTATTATATTTCCCAGCTTCGTATACCCGATGTGAGATGGACGGATGTCGTTGAAGTCCTGATCATTTCCTATCTGGCATATCATATCCTGCTTTGGGTCAAGAATACGCGCGCCTGGCAGCTGATGAAGGGAATCGCCGTAGTCGGAGCGATCGCCCTGGCAGCAGCTGTCTTTAACATGACCACGATCCTGTGGATCTTCCAGAATGTCGCAGGGATCGCGGTCACAGCGCTCGTCATCATCCTGCAGCCTGAGCTCCGCCATGCCATGGAGGAACTGGGCCGCAGAAATTTTCTGAGCTCTCTGTTCAAAATGGAGCCCTCCAAGACAGAGGAGGGCCGTTTTTCCGACCGGACCATCAATGAGCTGGTGAGAGCCTGCACGGAGATGGGCCGGGTCAAGACCGGTGCCCTGATCGTGATCGAGGTGACCACGCCGCTGCTGGAGTATGAGAGGTCGGGAATCGAGATCGACGGCATCGTATCGAGTCAGCTGTTGATCAATATTTTTGAGAAAAATACGCCCCTCCATGACGGCGCGGTCATTATCCGCGGCAACAGGGTCGTCTCCGCGACCTCCTACCTGCCCCTGTCTTCCTCCAGACTGGACAAGAATCTGGGGACCAGGCACCGGGCGGGCGTCGGGATTTCCGAGGAGACGGATGCCCTGACCCTGATCGTGTCGGAGGAGACCGGCCATCTGAGCTATGCCTACAAGGGCAGGCTCTGGAGCAACGTGACGCCGGAGGAGCTCAGAGGGGCTCTGACCCGGCTGCAGAACAAGCTCTCCGAGGAGGAGGCAAAGAACGCCAGCCGCACGGTCCTGGGAGACACGATCAGCAAGATCGGAAAGAGCGCCAGCGCTCTGCGCAGGACCCGGACCTCAGCCGCCGGACCTGAGGCGGAAGGCGGAAGCGAAAAGGAAGGGAAGACCGGCCCTTCGGCAAAGGATGATAAGGGAAAGGAGGTCGACGCGCATGATTAAGCGTATCAAAGACCTGGACCCCAACATCTGGCTCAAGGTCGTCTCGGTCATTCTGGCCATGGCGCTCTGGTATATAACCAATTATTTCAGCGATCCGGCCATCCGCATGACCGTCAACAATGTCAGTGTGGATATCCTGCACGGAGAGGTGATCGAAAATCAGGGGGACATGTATACGGTCCTGGACAATACGGACGAGATCCCCGTCGTCACCCTGCAGGCCAAGCGGTCGGTCATCGACAAGCTGGAGTCCAAAAATATCATCGCAACGGCGGACTGCCGGGATATGGAGCAGGACGGGTCCATCCGGATCGTCCTGACGACAGACAAATACAGCGGCAGCGTCGAGCGCATGTCAGGCAGCATCTCCCATGTCCAGCTCAGGGTGGAGCCCAAGGCTACAAAGTCGCTCCCGCTCGAGGTGGAGACGGAGGGAAGCCCGGCAGGCGGCTATATCCTGTATGAAGCAGCTTCCGAACAGAACCAGGTGATCGTCTCGGGGCCCCAGTCCTACGTCAACAACGTGGGCAGGGCCGTCGCGTCCGTGGATATCTCCGGCGCGGAGAGGAGCATCAATTCCTATCCGGAAATCGTTCTGTACGACGAAGACGGCAATGTCATTTCTTCAGAAGAGAGGGAGACCCAGAAACTCCATCTCAATATCTCTTCTGTAAAGGTGGTCGCGACGATCTATCAGACGAAGGAAGTCCCGGTCACCTGCGGTTCGGGGGTGCCGATCGCGTACGGCTACAACCTGGAATCGGAACCGGCGGCTGAGCCGGGCTCCGTGACAGTGGCCGGCGCGGCGGGGATCCTGCAGGATTTTGAACAGGTGGAGATCCCGGCGGAAGACATAGCGTCCGAACCGCTCACCACAAATATTCACAAATCGCTGAAGATCAGCAAATATCTGCCCGAGGGAATCTTCCTGGCGGACAGCAGCGCGGACACAGTGACTGTGTTTGTGCGCATAGAAGAAGTCGATTCCGGAGAATCCTCCGGAACGGCGGAGACAGATACCGGCGTGACGGCAGCTGAAGAGGAGACAGCAGAGGAAGGAAATTCGTAACGCCGGACAGCAGCATTTATGGAAATGGAGTAATAAGACAATGCTGAATTACAAAAAGTACACAAAGAACCCTGTGGTAAGTTATCCGGAGAGACAGTGGCCTGACAAGGAGATCGAGAAGGCTCCCGTATGGTGCAGCGTTGACCTGCGCGACGGCAACCAGGCCCTGATCGATCCCATGGTCGTCAGTGAAAAGATGGAGATGTTCAGACTCCTGCTCAAGCTCGGCTTCAAGGAGATCGAGATCGGTTTCCCCGCGGCCAGCCAGATCGAGTATGATTTCCTCCGCGCCCTGGTCGACAATGATATGATCCCGGATGACGTCTATGTCCAGGTCCTCTCCCAGTGCAGAAAGGAGCAGATCGACAGGACTTTCGAGGCCATCAAGGGGATCAAGAACGTTATTTTCCACATTTATAATTCCACCTCGACCCTGCAGCGGGACGTGGTCTTCAATATGGACCGCCAGGGCATCATCGAGATCGCCCAGAACGGAACCCGCTGGGTCAAGGAGGGGGCAAAGAACTTCGACGGCAACCTGGTCCTGGAGTATTCCCCCGAGAGCTTCACGGGAACCGAGCTGGACTTCGCCCTCGAGATCTGCACCGCCGTCCAGGACATCTGGCAGCCCACGAAGGAAAAGCCCATGATCTTCAACCTTCCTTCGACGGTGGAGATGAACACGCCCAATGTCTACGCCGACCAGATCGAGTGGATGAGCAGGCACTTCAAAAACCGCGACAGCATTATCCTCAGCGTCCACCCTCACAATGACCGCGGCTGCGGCGTCGCCGCTGCGGAGCTGGCCCTCCTGGCAGGCGCCCAGCGAATCGAGGGGACCCTTTTGGGCAACGGCGAGCGCACCGGCAACGTGGACCTGCTCAACATCGCCTATAACATGTTTACCCAGGGCATCAACCCCGAGCTGGATATCGAGGACATCAACGAGATCATCGACGTCTATGAGCGCTGCAACAAGATGAGCGTCGACGAGCGCCACCCCTACGCCGGCAAGCTGGTCTTCACGGCCTTCTCCGGCTCCCACCAGGATGCCATCAACAAGGGCATCGCGGCCATGAAGGAGCGCAAGTCCGAGATCTGGGACGTCCCCTATCTCCCCATCGACCCCTCCGACATCGGCAGGGTCTACGAGCCCATCATCCGCGTGAACTCCCAGTCCGGCAAGGGCGGCGTAGCTTTCATCATGAGCACCTACTACGGCTTCAAGCTCCCCAAGGGCATGCACGGCGAATTCGCCAAGGTCGTCCAGGACATTTCCGAGAAGGTCGGCGAGGTCCCGCCGGAGAAGATCATGGAGGCCTTCCGTCAGGAATACCTCTACAAGAACGAGCCCCTGCATTTCAAGAAGGCACAGGTCTCCGATCTGAGCGACGACGTCAAGACCCCCTTCGACACAAGGATCCGCGTCGACTATTCCAACCACGGCATACCCGAGTTCTTCGAGGCCTCCGGCAACGGCCCTCTGGACGCCCTCCAGAGAGGCTTCCGCGAGAAATTTGGCTACAACCTGCGCATCCTGGACTACGAGGAGCACGCTCTCCAGTCCGGCTCTGACTCCCAGGCGGCCGCCTACATCCACCTGCTGGACGGCGAGACCGGCAGAGTCACCTACGGCGTCGGCGTGAGCTCCAACATCACCCGCGCCTCCATCCGCGCCGTCTTCTCCGGCATCAACAGGCTGGGCCTGGGCGAGAAGCAGCAGGGCATCGCGGACCATTATTGAGAAACCATAGTTACTATCACAGTCCCTTCGGAACTGTGATAGTAACATGCGAACATCGTATTCCAATGCGCTATACGCGCACGATTTTCGCTCTCTTACTCGGGTTTCTGCATGATAAAGCCATGCAAAAACGCCTCGAATTTACTGGCTGTGAATAGAAACAAACCATACACAGGTTAAATATATTCAGCAGATGCTGAGCAGTTACAGATAAACACGAATAAAGCAGGCTATTGGTGAACCGGGGGCCCCTGCGGCCTCCGGTCCACATGTCTGGTGTCAAGGCCTGAACCCGTTTTACCGGGGCCCCTGTGGGGCTGTACCGGCGAAATATGACGAAGGCGGCGCGCCGGCGGAGGACCCCGGGCCTGTCAGGGAGGAAAAAAAGTGGCAGAACAGAAAAAACTGGTCGCCGAGATCACGGCGATGGACGAGGACTTTACACAATGGTATACAGATGTCTGTATCAAGGCAGGCCTGATCGCCTATTCCAATATCAAGGGCTTCATGGTCTATAAGCCCGCGGGCTACGCGATCTGGGAGGCGGTCCAGAAGCACCTGGACGCCCGTTTCAAGGCAGTCGGCGTTGAAAACGTCTACCTTCCCATGCTGATCCCGGAGCGGCTCCTGAGCAAGGAGAGCGATCTGGTCGAGGGCTTTGCCCCCGAGGTCGCCTGGGTCACCCACGGCGGCTCCGAGGAGCTCGACGAGCGCGTCTGTGTCCGTCCCACCTCCGAGTCCCTCTTCAGTGATTTCTACAGGGGAGAGATCCAGTCCTACCGCGACCTTCCCAAGATCTACAACCAGTGGTGCAGTGTCGTCCGCTGGGAAAAGGAGACCCGTCCCTTCCTCCGCTCCAGAGAATTCATGTGGCAGGAGGGACACACTGTGCACGCCACCGCCGAGGAGGCCGAGGCGAGGACCCAGCAGATGCTCAATGTCTACGCGGACTTCTGCGCCGAGGACCTGGCCATCCCCACCATCAAGGGCAGAAAGACCGACAAGGAGAAATTTGCCGGCGCGGTCGCGACCTACACGATCGAGGCCCTGATGCACGACGGCAGAGCCCTCCAGTCCGGCACCAGCCACGACTTCGGCGATGATTTCGCCAGGGCCTACGGCATCCTCTTCACGGACAAGGACAACAAGCAGAAGCACGCCTTCCAGACCTCCTGGGGCCTGTCCACCCGCATCATCGGCGCCCTGATCATGGTGCACGGCGACAACTCCGGTCTGGTCCTGCCTCCCCGCATCGCGCCCACCCAGGTTATGATCGTCCCCATCCAGCAGCGCAAGGCCGGCGTCCTGGACAAGGCCTATGAGCTCAGGGAGACCCTGAGCAATTTCCGCGTCAAGGTCGACGACAGCGACAAGAGCCCCGGCTTCAAGTTTGCCGACCAGGAGATGCGCGGTATTCCGCTCCGCGTCGAGATCGGCCCCCGCGACATCGAGAACGGCAAGTGCATCATCGCCCGCAGGGACAACGGAGTCAAGGAGGAGTGCGCCCTCGAGAATCTTGCCGCCAGGATCGGAGACCTGCTCCCTCAGATCCAGCAGGATATGTATGACCGGGCAAAGAAGCACCTGGAGGACCATACCTACACCGCAGTCACCCGCGAAGAGTTCGAGAAGACCTTTGCGGAAAAGAGCGGCTTCGTCAAGGCCATGTGGTGCGGCGAGCTCGCCTGCGAGGAAGAGATCAAGGAAAAATACGGCGTGACCAGCCGCTGCATGCCCTTCGAGCAGGAGGAGCTCGCGGCGACCTGCGTCTGCTGTGGAAAACCCGCCAAAAAGATGGTCTACTGGGGCAGGTCCTATTAATAAGACCGCCGGTCCTTTTTCGGTCGGTACGCGCCCTGCGTGACTTCTTTGGACAGGAGGTGGAACCGATTGAAAAAGATGAAAGAGATAAAGATCCCGGACGGGGCGGACAGGATCCTGCGCGTCCTGGAAGACCACGGCTATGAGGCCTTCGTGGTGGGCGGCTGTGTCCGGGACAGCCTTCTTGGCAGAGACCCCCACGACTGGGACATCACGACCTCGGCCCTTCCGCAGGAGGTCAAAAAGCTTTTTCCCAGGACCATAGACACCGGGTTAAAGCACGGGACGGTCACCATCCTCGCGGGCAGAGAGGCCTACGAGGTCACAACCTACCGGATCGACGGGGCCTACCTGGACGGCAGGCACCCCTCAGGCGTCACCTTCACGACCAGCCTCGAGGAGGACCTCCGGCGCCGGGACTTCACGATCAACGCCATGGCCTACAGCGCCCGAGCGGGCCTGCAGGACTTTTTCGGCGGGGCAGAGGACCTGGAAAAAGGCCTGATCCGGGCTGTGGGAGACCCCGAAAAGCGGTTCGGAGAGGATGCCCTCCGCATCCTGCGGGCCGTCCGCTTTTCCGCCCAGCTGGGCTATGAGATCGAGGAGGAGACCCTGCGGGCCATGAAGGACCTGGCCCCCACGCTGGCCAGGATCAGCGCGGAAAGGATCGTGGCCGAGCTGGAGAAGACTCTGGTCTCCCCCCATCCGGACAAGCTCATGACCGCCTATGCCTGCGGGATCACAGCGGTCATCCTGCCCGAATTCGACCGCTGCATGCGGACGCCCCAGAACAACCCCCACCACTGTTACAATGTCGGCGAGCACACGATCCGCGCGGTCATGAACGTGCGCCCGGACCGGATCCTCCGCCTGACCATGCTCCTGCATGATTTCGGAAAACCGGACTGCAGGACCACGGACGACCAGGGGGTCGACCATTTTTACAGACATCCTGATGTCAGCGCCAAAATAGCTGACCGGGTCCTGCGGCGGCTCAAATCGGACAACTTCACCCGCAGGAGCGTCGTCAGGCTGACCAGCTTCCACGACCGGACCTTCCGTCTCACGGAGCCGGCGATCCGCAAGGCCGTGATCGAGGTCGGCGAAGACCTCTTTCCCCTCTATCTCGAGGTCAAGGAAGCGGATATAATGGCCCAGAGCACCTACCAGCGCGGCCAGAAGACTGCCTATCTGGAAGAGGTCCGCAGACTCTACAGGCGGATCCTGGACAGGGGGGACTGCCTGTCTCTCAAAGACCTGGCAGTCAGCGGAGACGACCTGATCGCGGCGGGGGTCAGGGAAGGCCGGGACATCGGGCGGATCCTTCATGAAATGCTGATGGATGTCGTCGATACCCCCGGTCACAACAACAGGGAATACCTGCTGCACAGATATGTCAGATCATGACAGTGGTGCAGGGGACAGGCTCATGCCCTTCGAGGGGCAAAGCGTTACATGCCCACGCTGCTCACGCCCTTCGAGGGGGCGTGTACAGTAACGATTTGCAGGTATCAGGGAATGCGACCGGTGATACTGTGTTGACAAAGACAGCGATGTACAAGTACAATTAAAGGTACCTTCCTGCTACTGCTCAGCATCTGAAAGCAATGAGCGGCGGGACAGATTTGGACACAGTAATTGCCGCGTATAATTATATTATTGGACGGCGGCCGCACATTAACGGAACCTGAAGGCAGGTAAGGATTAAAGGAGAGAACATGAATAAGGGACAGTTTGTTGAGAAGATGCATGAGAAAGCCGGACTCGGCAGCATGAAAGAGACCGAGAAGGCCTACAAGGCTTTCATCGAGACCGTGATCGAAGCCCTCAAGGAAGGCGACAAGGTCCAGCTGGTCGGTTTCGGCACATTTGATATCGGAGAGCGCGCCGCGAGAGAGGGCAGAAATCCCCAGACCGGCGAGTCCATCCAGATCGCTGCTTCCAAGTCTCCCAGATTCAAGGCCGGCAAGGCCTTCAAGGATGCCGTGAACGGCTGAGCATCCGGAATTCTGGATCGGTGAAGCAGGACCTGCAGAAGATCAATAGATGCAGTGCCTATATGTGCCCGCGGCCGCAAGGCTGCGGGCTTTATTCTCAATGCGGAGGATAATGCCCGGGCGGGCATTTTCGCGCGCGGGACGCGGGACGTGCCCGCGGGTTTTGAACAGAGAAGGGAAAAGACAGGATGCGGCTGGATAAATATCTGAAGGTCACCAGGCTGATCAAGCGCAGAACGGTTGCCAACGAGGCCTGTGACAACGGAAGAGTGACTCTGAACGGAAAGGTAGCCAGAGCCAGCGCGGAGGTGAAGCCCGGGGATATCATCGGGATCTCCTTCGGAGACCGGGAGACAAAGGCGGAGGTACTGGCCGTCCGCGAAAATGTCCGCAAGGAGGAGGTCCAGGACCTCTTCCGCTACTGCTGAAAAAAAACCGGGACTGACCGGGGGCTTTGACCGCCCCGGGGGGACCGGCCTGCAGAAAAGAGCACACGTGAGCGGAATTATCAGGCCGGAGGGCAGGATAGGCCGGCAGGTCCCCGAAAGACCGGAAACGGGCTGGCGGGAGAACAGGACCGACGGAATGCGTCGGCCTGAACAGGGGAAACATCAGATGAATACATCCAGCAGAAGGGTCAGGAGCACCGGCTCTTCCGGGACGAAAACGGCAGACCGGAGGGAGACGCGCTCGCGGACAGAAAACAGAAAAACTGCAGCTTCCGGCATCACTGCAGCTTCCGGCATCACTGCAGCCTCCGGCATCACTGCAGCCTCCGGCAGCAGCGCAGCTTCCGGCAGCAGGAGTCGTGTGTCCGGGAAGGCAGCTGTCTCTGACGGCAGGAATCGGACCTCCGGCAGCAGGAGTCGTGTGTCCGGGAAGGCAGCTGTCTCTGACGGCAGAAACCGGACCTCCGCAAGGACCCGCGTCAATAAGAAAACCGCAGGGAAGAACCGGGCCGGCGGGAGATCCTCCGGCAGGGGGATCCTGCAGCAGGGAACAGAGCAGAACCGGATGAGCATGTTCATGGCCGTTCTGGTCGTTGTCCTCCTGATGATCGTAGTGGGCATCAACGGAGTCTCCCTGGTCAGGCGCCTGAGGGAAAATGAATCCAGGATCCAGACTCTGCGCCAGGAGATCAGGGCCGAGGAGGAGAGAGCGGAGGACATAGAGGAATACCGCCGCTACACAAAGACGGACGCCTACATCGAGGAGATCGCCCGGGAAAAGCTGGGGCTGATCTATGAGGGGGAAACTGTCTTTAAAGAGGATAAGTGATCTGAAAGCAGTGATAAATAGAGAGCCATGCCGGTGATGTTGACTGCCGGCATGGCTTCTTGACTATAAAAGGATGGTCATGACAGGAGGGGCGCATGAAGGATCTCTGCCAGAGGGTAAAGGCCTGTATTATAAACCATCAGATGCTGGAGCCGGGGGAGACCGTCGTCGCCGGAGTCTCGGGCGGGGCGGATTCCCTCTGCCTCTTCCATGTGCTCCTGCAGCTCTCCCGGGAGATGGACTTTTACCTCCAGGTCGTCCATGTCCATCACGGACTGCGGGAGTCCGCCGACGCGGACCTCGCCTTTGTGCGGGACCTGTGCGGGAAGGAAAATGTGCCCTGCACATGCGTCCGGGTGGACGCAGCGGCGGCCGCCCGCAAGGAGGGGACCGGTGTGGAGGAGGCGGGGCGCAGGCTCCGCTACCAGGCCTTTGAGGAGGCCCGGGCCGCCCTGGAGGAGCAGCGGGGGAGGGCCTGCCGGATCGCCGTGGCCCATCACAGGGAGGACCAGGCGGAGACCGTCCTCTTCCACCTCTGCAGGGGGACGGACCTGCGCGGGGCCCGGGGCATGCTGCCCGTCAGCGGATCCATCATCCGCCCCCTCCTGGAGGAGAGCCGGGAGGAGATCGAGCGCTATCTGACCGGTCGGGGCCTGTCCTGGAGAGAAGACGAGACCAATGAGGACACGGCCTACACCAGAAATTTTCTGCGGAGGGAGATCTTTCCCCGCCTGGAGGAGGGGGTGAATGCCGCCGCCGCGGAGAGCATCGCCCGCTTTGCGGACACCTGTGCGCAGGCGGAGCGCTTTCTGGAGTCCGCCACTGAGGAGGCGGCCCGCCGCTGCTATGTCAAAGAGGACAGCCCGGACGCCCTCAGCCTCCGGGCCCTGGCCGGGGAGGATCCCTTCCTGCAGGGGAGGATCCTCTACGCCTGCCTGGCCGCGGCCGCCGGCAGCAGGCGGGATCTTTCCTCGGTCCACGTGGAGGCTGTGCGGCAGCTCTGCGCGGGGGACGGGGACGGGTCACTGGCCATGCCCGGCGGGTTGACCGTGACCAGGACCGGGGGCATGGTGTTTTTTTATCAGAAGGACCGGGAGGATCCGGTGGCGAGGGGCCTTGCGGAAAACGGCTTCGCCTACCCTTTTTCCGCGGAGGAATACCGGTGGCGGATTTTTGACTACGACGGCGATTCCGCCGCAATTCCCCGAAATCAGTATACGAAATGGTTTGACTATGATAAAATAGGAATGTTTCCTGTTTTCCGGACCAGACAGCCGGGAGACAGGATGACCCTGGCCGCCGGAGATCCGGAAGGGCGGCCGGTCAGCAAGAAGCTGGCCAGGATCATGCTGGACGGCAGGATCCCGGCCCGGATCCGCGATCTGATCGTGCTTCCCTTCTGCGGCAGCGAGGCCCTCTGGGTCCCGGGGCTGCGCATGGGGGACCGGTTCAGAGTCAGTGAAGAGACAAAAAGGATCCTGGAGATCGGCGTCGCGGACAGGAAAGTCGGCTTTTGACACGGGAGGGAAGAATGTCAGATAAAATAGAAAAAATGATCACTGAAGAAGAGGTGGACGCGAGGATCCGTGAACTCGGGGAGCAGATCACCAGGGACTACGCCGGCAAGGAGGTCCATCTGGTCTGTGTCCTCAGGGGGGCGGTGTTTTTTATGTGCGAGCTCGCCAAGCGCATCGATCTGCCGGTCACCTTTGACTTCATGTCCGTCTCCAGCTACGGCAGCGGCATGACCTCGAGCGGCATCGTCCGCATCATCAAGGACCTGGAGGATCCCGTAGCCGGTCACAATGTTATCATCGTCGAGGACATCATCGATTCCGGCAGGACCCTGAGCTTCCTCTATGAGCTCTTCCAGCAGCGCGGCGCGGCCTCGGTCCGCCTCTGCACCCTGCTGGACAAGCCCTCCAGGCGGGCAAAGGACATCGACATCCATGTGGACTACACCGGATTTGTCGTCGAGGACAAGTTTGTGGTCGGCTGGGGAATGGATTATGACCAGAAATACCGGAACCTTCCTTACATCGGTGTCATCACCGAAACCGGTCAAAAGTGAGAAAACGGTTACAGTTCAGACCCGCCTGAAACGCGAGGTGTTTTGCGCACGCTCTTTGCGCAAAACCCGAGTTTAACGGCGTTTGGCGCGCGCAGCGTATTGGAATCGCCAAACGCAACGTTACATGTTCACGCCCTTCGAGGGGGCGTGAACAGTAACATGGACTGCCCGCGGACCGCGCCGTTCCACCCGGATTTGTGCCTTGAAAACAACAATGCTCCGCATTGACGCGAAAATGCATCGAATTCCGTGGTGACTGGCACTGAAACGGCAGTTCCTGAGGAATGACCCGCGCAGGCGGGCCACGCAGCGCAGTACAGGCCCTGCACCTGGTAAATGCAGGTTGGGAGACAGCTTTGGAAAAGAAACCGACAAGAGGCACCGGCAGCTATTTCGGCCTGGTGATCATGGCAGTAGTATTATTTTTATTTTTCTCTCCTTTTCTGAGAGGCTCTTTTTCTTCCGGCGACACGGCCTACACGAAGGAAAAGTTTGAGGAGGACCTGAAGGAGGACCGGATCTCCAGGGTGGAGATCAGCCCCAACAAGGATAACGCGACCGGCTATGCCACGGTCACGTTCAAGGAGGGGAACAAGGACATCCTCTACGCGACGGTGATCGCCGAGATCGAGGACATGGCCCGCCAGCACAGCGTCGTCACCGTTGTCCACGACGTCCCGTCCGAGAGCACCTTCATGACCAGCATCCTGCCCATGCTGCTGGTCATGGGCATCTGCTTTTTCTTCTTCTATATGATGACAGGCCAGGGCATGGGCGGCGGCAACAACCGCATGATGAACTTCGGCAAGAGCAAGGCCAGGCTCTCCACGGGGGAGAACGTCACCTTCAAGGATGTGGCCGGCCTGGATGAGGAAAAAGCCGACCTGGAGGAGATCATCGACTTTCTGAGAAACCCGGCCAAATATACCAAGGTCGGCGCCCGCATCCCCAAGGGGGTCCTGCTGGAGGGCGCGCCCGGCACCGGCAAGACCCTGCTGGCCAGAGCGGTCGCCGGAGAGGCCAAGGTGCCCTTTTTCAGCATCTCGGGCTCGGACTTTGTCGAAATGTTTGTCGGCGTAGGCGCCTCCCGCGTCCGCGACATGTTTGAGGAAGCCAAAAAGAATTCTCCCTGCATCGTCTTTATCGACGAGATCGACGCCGTGGCCAGGCGCAGGGGCACGGGCCTGGGCGGCTCCCACGATGAGCGCGAGCAGACCCTCAACCAGCTCCTGGTAGAGATGGACGGCTTCGGTGTCAACGAAGGGATCATCGTGATGGCCGCGACCAACCGGGTCGACGTCCTGGATCCCGCCATCCTCCGCCCCGGCCGCTTCGACCGCAAGGTCTCGGTCGGCCGCCCCGACATCAAGGGGCGCGAGGAGATCCTCAAGGTCCATGCGGCCAACAAGCCCCTGGGAGACGATGTCGACCTGGCGGAGATCGCCCGCACGACCGCCGGCTTCTCCGGCGCGGACCTGGAAAACCTGCTCAATGAGGCTGCGATCGCCGCGGCCAAGGCCGGCCGGCCCTACCTGACCCAAGCCGATATCAAGGATGCCTTCATCAAGATCGGGATCGGTACGGAAAAGAAGAGCCATGTCATCTCGGAAAAGGAGAAGCGCATCACGGCCTTCCACGAGACAGGCCACGCCATCCTTTTCCATGAGCTGCCGGATGTCGGCGATGTCTACACGATCTCCGTCATCCCCACCGGCAACGGGGCCGGCGGCTATACCATGCCCCTGCCGGACCGCGACCAGATGTACTACACCAGGGGCCGCATGCTGCAGGAGATCATGGTCAGCCTGGGCGGCCGCATCGCCGAGGAACTGGTCCTGGACGATATCACGACCGGAGCATCCCAGGATATCAAACAGGCGACCGGCATCGCCAGACAGATGGTCACCCGCTACGGCATGTCCGCGGCCATCGGCACCATCAACTATGAACAGGGCGGCGAGGACGTTTTCCTGGGTTACGATATCGGCCACGAGAAGCGCAACAGCGAATATATGGCCGGAGAGATCGACAAGGAGGTCCGCTCCATCATCGATGACTGCTACAAGAAGGCCAGAAAGATCATCTCCGACAATCAGGATGTCCTCTTCCGCTGCGCCGATCTGCTCATAGAAAAGGAAAAGATCACCGGCGAAGAGTTCGACCAGCTTTTTAAAAACCGCGGATCCGTGACGGAAGCCGCGCCTGAGACACCGTCTCCGGCCATGGGGTAAAGGGCCTTACAGGGCCGCGCCTCCTGAGGGGAGGCATGGACAGTGACGAAAAAGACCGGCCCTGGTCCCGCATTTAACACGAAAGACTTTGAGAGACAGGAGCGACAGATCCCCGGGATCCCGTCGCTCCTGTCAAAATATACCCGGCGCTGGGCGGGGAAGGGTCATGTCTCGAAATGCGGGGAGGGCAGGCTGCAGCCGCATCCGCCGGGCGCGGTCCCCGCGGACGTTTCTTTAAAAACAGGAGGTTATGAGCACGGGTATGAATAACCAGGAAAGTGGGAACAGGCCCGATCTGAAGGCCCTGTTCAGCGATACGACAGAGGATTATCTCATTCCGGCGGAACCGGACCTCCACGATCATGTGACACTCCGTCTGCGGACCGGCAGGGACCAGGCAGAGGTCTGCTTTGCCGTGGTCGAGGGCGCCCATCTCAGGATGCATCTGTCGGAATCAGACGAGAGCTTTGATTATTACAGCGTGCGATTTGAGATCACAAAGAGCCCCCTCCGCTATTATTTTGAAGTGATCGCGGGCGGCCGGCGCTACCGCTATACCCGCCGCGGGATCCGCAATACCATCCGCCGGGCGGACTACTGGCATGTCGTGCCCGGCTTTCATCTGCCGGCCTGGGCGGTCGGAGCGGTCATGTACCAGATCTTCGTCGACCGCTTCTGTAACGGCGACAGGTCCAATGACGTATACGACGGGGAATACACCTATATGGGCCGGCCTGTCATTGCCGTCAGGGACTGGGACCAGCCGCCCTCGCCCATCGGCTACTGCGAGTTTTACGGGGGCGACCTCCAGGGGGTCATGGACAAGCTGGACTACCTGCAGGAGCTTGGCGTCGAGGCGATCTATCTCAACCCCGTCTTTCTGTCGCCGTCCAGCCATAAATATGACACCCAGGACTATGAGCACATCGATCCCCATTTCGGCCGGATCGTAAAGGACCACAAAAAGAAAAAAGGCGGCAGGAAGGGAGATCTGCCCGCCAGGCACGCCGGGCGTCCGCCCGCCTTCCGCAACTGCCGGGCGGACCGCTATTTAGAGCGCGTGACCGACCCAGCCAACCTGGAGGCAAGCGACAGGCTCTTTGCCAGGCTGGTCAGGGCGGCCCATGAGAGAGGGATCCGGGTCATCCTGGACGGCGTGTTCAACCACTGCGGGTCCTTCCACCGCTGGCTGGACGCCGAAAAGATCTATGAGCAGCTGCCGGACGGATTCAAGGGGGCCCGGGCCTCCAAGAGGTCCCCCTTCGTGGAGTACTTCAAATTCGATCGCGACGACTGGCCCTCCAATGACAGCTATGACTCCTGGTGGGATTTCGGCACCCTGCCCAAGCTCCACTATGAGCAGTCCGAAAAGCTCTGTAACTACATACTCAGGATCGCGAAAAAATGGGTCTCCCCGCCCTACTGCGCGGACGGCTGGCGCCTGGACGTGGCCGCGGACCTGAGCTATTCCAAAGAATTCAACCACCGCTTCTGGAAGCGCTTCCGCAAGGCCGTCAAGGAGGCCAACCCGGAGGCGGTCATCATCGCGGAAAACTACGTGGATTCCTGGAAGTGGCTGCAGGGCGACGAGTGGGACACGATCATGAACTACGAGTTCTTCATGGAGCCCGTGACATGGTTCCTCACCGGCATGGAAAAACACAGCGACGGCCGGGACGAGGAGCGCTACGGCGATCCGGACACCTTCTGGAAGGCGGTCCTGGGGACCGGCCAGGAAGCCCTGCCCGGCAATATCCTCCGGATCAGCATGAACCAGCTCTCCAACCACGACCACTCCCGCTTCCTGACCCGGACCAACCGCGTAGTCGGCAGGGCCGAGGATCTGGGGATCGATGCGGCCATGGAAAATGTGAGCATGGAGGTCATGCGGCAGGCCGTCCTGCTGCAGATGACCTGGACCGGGGCTCCGACCATCTATTACGGCGACGAGGCCGGTGTCGGGGGCTTCACCGACCCGGACAACCGCAGGACCTATCCCTGGGGACATGAGGACAGGACCCTGCTCAGATGTCATAAGGCCCTGGCCAATCTGCGCAAGAACAGCCCGGCCCTCCGCCGGGGGTCCCTCCTGCGCCTGCCCGACACGGACGGCGTCCTGGCCTATGCCAGGTTCCGCGGGAGCGGGAAAGACAGAGAGAGCTGGATCGTCATCATCAACATCAACCACATCGAGATCGACTACACCGCCAGGGTGACCTATGCCGGGATCCCCCCGGAGGCTGAGCTCAAGGTCCTTTTCTTCACCGGGAGAGAGACCTGCCTGACTCCGGCTCCGGCAGAGGCCGGCCCGGGATCCGCCTCGGAGCCCTCCGGGAAGCCTTCCGGGGAAGCGCGGGCGGCGGAGACGGCCGGTGCCGCCCCGGACACAGTGGCTTCGGAAAAGACAGGTCAGATTAAAAACACGGAAATGGAGGAAGGGGCAGAGAGGCCCGGGCCTGTGGGGGATCCCCGGCCTGCAGCCGGTCCTGACTATGCCGGGACTGATGGATCCGTCGCTGCGATTGGTCATGCGGAGAAGGCAGGGCCCTTTGCTGCGATTGGCCATGCGGAGAATACAGGGCTCTTCGGTGCTATGGACCATGCGGAGAACGCGGGAGCCCTTGCTGCTGTTGATGCTGCGGAGGCTGCAGGGCTCACCGCTGCAGCAGGCCATACAGACTACGCGGATCCTGCTGCGGAAAGTGACCATGCCGGGGCTGCAGGGCCCGCCGCGGACACAGATTTTTCAGAGAATCCAGAACCCGGAGAGGGAGAAAAGGGGACCCTGGACAGTCTCTCCACGGTCTACATCTACGCGGGCTCCATGCGCCTTCTCCTTCCGCCCGAGTCGGGCCTGCTTCTGCACTGGAAGGCGGACGCGGACAGCTGATCAGCCTGTTTCCGGCCTGTCGGTTTCCAGTCGGACCGGCTCCGACCGGTCTGTTTCATTGTATGGTTTCACGGATACGTACAGACAGGGGGCAGCGGCCTTGGGGAAATGAGAGACACCTGATACGGATATTTGCAAAGCCGTCCGGCAATACCGGGCGGCTTTGTGCATTTTATACAAAAAGAGACCTGGAAGTTCATAGCTTTGCGGATTGCGGGAGGTTTATGTTTTTTTTATAATATTCTATAAGTGTGAAATCGATTACAAGAAGTCCCGAAAACCTGCCCGGTGCTTTCACAAAAGATCCGGGCAGTCTGTGCGCGGAGCTCATGGAAAGGGCCCTGTGCAGTCTGTGCGCGGAGCCCCGGCTGGGATTCCGGGCAGGGCA
>CAMNFJ010000019.1:0-26175 GCA_946536955.1 uncultured Lachnospiraceae bacterium | reverse complement strand
CTAGAGGCTGAACCTGAGAAAAACGATTGAGAGTTAATTTTTAAGGAAGTTCACATTAGTGTAACTTTTTGGAAAGTTCCACTATTACTCTTCCAATGTTACTTTTCTGTTTACACCTTCCTTCGTTTTGCCAGCAGGGCCAAAGCAACTGCCGCCAGCATGGCGCCCAGGATATAGAGCGGGCGTGTCCCAGGGCCACCGGTGGAAGGGAGCTCCGCGCCGGGGGTGTTGTGGACTGTCATGTTAACTGCTTTCTGCGATGTGCTTGCAGTATCCGGTTCTACGACATAACGTTCATCAGGATCTGTCTGATTCTCATCGTCAGAGTCTTCTTCTGTGCTGTCTGCAGCGGAACTGTTGCCTCCAGCATTCTCTCCGCCGGAATTTCCTTCACCGGAATTGTCACTGCCGGCATTCTCCTCCACGGAACTTCCTTCACCGGAATTATCACTGCCGGCATTTTCTCCACCGGAACTGCCTTCTCCAGAGTTGTCTCCACCAGAACTGCCGCTTTCGGAACCAGCATTTGTATCAGTTCCCGCAGGAGATAATTTCTTTATCGTGCCATCTGCTTTTACTTCAAACATCATTGCTGTCCCAAGGATATTATAGCCATCAGGAGCTTTCTTTTCCTGAAGCTTATAGATTCCCGGCATCAGCCCGGTAATATTGATTCCTTTTGCGGCATCGGTGATTTCAAACTGGCCGTCGACGTTATCCTTATCAATTGTAACCGCTGTTCCGTCCACATCTGCGGCATAATCAAACAGGACAAATTTACCCTTCGAGTTTTTCCGCGTCAGAATGAATTTAACTCCGCTCAGCTTCTTATCGCTGTCTGTCACATCATCTTTCAGCAGATGAACCTTGGTACCTCTAATCGTGTTGATCGCTCCCAGATGCGACGCATTTGCCGCCCCCAGTTCAATCTTTGTGCACGTTGTCGGCTTATCAGTGCCAAAATTTGGTGCATCCTCAGCAGTGCCTGAGGTGGAGGACTGGTATTTGGGATATGCCGCAGAATTTCCATGAAGCAGCTCGCTGATCGGGTGCTCCTTGCCTTCTCCGTCAAGATACTCCTGCTCAACGATCCAGTACTTGTACTTTTTCCAGTCATCTTTCGACCCGTAAGTAACATAATCCCGGATATGCGTATCAAGGTTATTGATCTTGAGATAGACATCCTTTGCGCTGTTCCCGTTCCACCAGGAGGCGGTCTGTCCTTCCTGAGCGGCCTTCGGCTGATCGACCCGGATATAATCCTCATAATAGGTCTTCCGTTCCTCGCCTTCTGCCGGTTCTGTGGACGGATCCACTTCAACTTCCTGCCCGCCTGCAATCTTCACTGTGCGGCTTGTCTCATAAATCTGCCTGGAAGTCAGATCGTAGGCCTCATAGTTTGCACCGATACTTTCTGTAATATCCTCCTTTTTTGTCTCATCCGTTTCGCCATCCGGAATACGGTACACCTTGTAAAGGACCGCCTTTACGTTCTCATCCACATAATCCCTGTTTTCAGCCGGTACTTCATCCCAGGTCTTGTGAACAGTCAGGTCTGTCGTCTCATAGTTTTCCAGTGTCAGCTTATAGTTGGCACTGCCTGAAGTGCCGCTGATAACGCAGGCGGCTGTCCAGTGAGGTGTGCGATCCTCTCCTTTCCCGTTATAAACACGATACTCAGAGATATAGTATTCAAAGTCCGCCTGATAGGTTGTTCCATTCCAGACAAACGGCCCCTTGGAAGGCAGCTGGTTAACCGTAATTTCATCCTCATTTACATATGTAGGAGGTATGCTGAATTTCCAATAAGTTGCCGGTCCTGTCCCTTCCTTTTTCACGTGGAAAAGGTCTGATTGCATAATGACCTCGTCCTTAGCCAAAAGCACTGTTGAGCCGTACTTTGTATCACATGGACCGGCTATGGCTGCTGTGCTGTCTGAGGAATTAATCTTCAGGTTTCTGGCTCGCTGCATCAGCTGGATTTCAACTGTGTACTTATCCTGCGTTTCGGATGCCTCCGCATTGATACTATTGATCTTGTCCTGATCCAGCGCAGTTCCGTCTGCTTTCATCCATTCCTTGACAATGTTAATGGGTTGCTGAACATATTCCTCCGTAGAATTGAAGATTCCAAGAGTACCTGTTCCATCATACTTGGGGTTCCATGTACGGATCCGCAGCTTGTCGTTATTGGTGTTTAACCAGTTCACAATTGCCACTTTATTGGCAGAAATCCAATCCGGCACTGTAGTGGTATCTCTTGACGTCAGTGTATCATCCACACCTAGTCCATAGGCCGCAAATGCAGTTCGTTTATCACTGTCATCCGCAGCCGTTCCTGTTCCACTTCCTTTTGTCTGATATTCAACAAACAGGTTTTTGAACATTTCGTACTGCTTCTCATTATCAGGGACCGTAGAGGCCGATTTCAGAAGCCCCAGTTCTACTGCAAAGTACTGATAATACTTATAAGTTTCTCCCTCCTTCTGTCCAGTCGGTGATATCTGGATATTATTGAAATATCTCGTCCACCCGTCACTTTCTCTCAGGTTAAACCGTCCAATTCCAGGTGTTTCCTCAAGCGTGTCAGCATCGTAATTTCCGTTGCCATCTGTCTGAACCCGCAAAAGTGTACACCAGACCGGTTCATTGCCTGCCAGATTGTCTTTATTGGCAGCATTCCAGATTTTCTCCGCGTACAGACTTGTTCGCCGCTCAGAGTTTTTAATTGTATAATTTCCCGGAATAGACGCATTGATCGGCGTGTCAGTATTGATCAACTTTCCATTCTCATCGACATATGTGATGAGCATATTCTCGTGCTCGGAATCCGATATAAGGGGAGTCCCGTCTTCAGCAGTCTCAACGATGTAGTAATACGCGTCTGTAGGAAGATTTTTAAATGTCAGGCTCTCCCAATTCCAGCTGACAACCTTATGGGTACCATCCCCATATTCGTTAGGAACATTCTCTTCTGTCTTTATGCAGGACAGTTTAAAAATGGTTCCTCCACGTATTGCATCCGTTGAAGTTGCCGGTGTCACATCAGGTCCCTGCGATGTTTCCGGCAAGTCAGTTCCGGAAACACTGTAAAATTCGCTTGCAGCACCTGTCGTTTTATCAATTTTTCCGAGCTTAAACCAAATTCCCTTTACAGGCGGCTCCTCTACCAGCTTTTCAGATGTCCCGTTTCTGTAATACCAGGCTTTGGTTATCCTGATTTCCTTCCTGCTGTTGATATTTACAATTGTTTCAGATGAAGCACCTGCAGCATCAGAAGCATCAGGATATGTTTTTCCATCCGGAGTTTTGTAATATGTTATCAGATTTTCACTAGCTTCCGGCGATGTCTCCACCACATAGTAAGATACATCCTTCAGTTCATTCCCGACTTTGATCTTCGTAGGAAGATTATCGATTATCTTTGTGGACCAGGTTTTAGTACCTGTGTCATACGTAATCGTCAGATTCTCCCTATAAGGAGATGATTCTTCTCCAACCTTTCTATATACAGCAAAGGTAATTGTGCGCTCACCTGCTTCCGGTTCGTAAGGTGTTTTTCCATCCGCCTCCTTCCACTCTTTCGTTACGCTCAGGGATGTTTTAGGCGGTACGGTATTCTTGATTATAACCTTTTTAATCCCGGAATCCGGATCACCGTCCACATTGTAAATATAGGAATATTCAGCCTGGACAGTATCCTCAGCTGTTCCATCCCCGAGGTCAACACTTATCTCCTTCACATAATAACGATGAGTCCTGGTGACGGTATAACCATCCTGGTCTGTCGCAGATTCTGTTTTGACCAGCCCATCCCATGTATGTGTCCACTTACCATTCTGCAGTGTGACTGAATCTCCATGCTTGTTCTCATCTGCATAAACTGTGCTGGTCTCTCCCTGGGCTATGCCCGAACTAACGGGATCTCTCGCTATACCCATCATTCTAACCGGAGAGATTTTTGAAGCCAGGGAAGGTCTGGTCAAATCGATGTTAAGGGCTCCCGGGTCTGTTCCAGTGAATGAGATATTGATATTCGGTGCATCCGATGGGATCTGGAATTCGAAGTTTCCGCCATTACCTGACATATGATAAACACTCTGCGATGTATTTGAATTATTTGGAATGTGCGCAGGTGTAGTCTGCATATATAGGCCATCCTGGAGATTTGAGCCTATTAGCATAAACCCATATCGCACTTTTGATTTATCTACAACACTTCCATTTACCATTATTTGAGACGGCAGGGAAACATTAATACTATTATTTGATTTATTTAAAACAATTTCCCCTGCGTGCCAGGTATCTTTCATTTCATAATTATATCCATTGAAATACCAGATTTTTAAATTACTTAATTTTATCTCCCAGTCGTCCCCATGCATACCAGCAACACCTGTTACAGATACAGATGCTGCCGTAGCAGGGCCGGTCTGTGTACTCACCTGCCCCTTAATAGTAATCGTTCCATCCGTTTCACTGACCAGGTTATTTCCGTATACTTCCGCACTTTTTACAACATTTCCGTCAGTTCCTGTTATCACCACCTGATATCTGATATGCTCTCCGTCTTCCATTTCCGGAAGATTGTTATGAGTAATTGTCCAGGCAGGTGCTGTTCCGGGAGAAAGCGTCCCCGCGTAGCTTGTATCATTCCAGGTTCCCTCCTCACCAACTTTCCGCTGGATTTTATAAGAAATTGATCCTCCGCTTGTCGGTGCATCTGCAGTGCTGGAAGGGTTTTCATGATCCACCCACTGGTCAGCTGTAACCGTGAGATCGATTTTTCCTCCGGATACTCTCACATCCTCCGTAGTTTCATACAACTGTACAGTTACTTTGTCATTTGTATGGTTTTCAGCCCCATCACTCCATATTTTCTCAACCGAAACACTTGTCTTATCTGCTTTCGGTTTGTTCTCAATCTTTCTGTCAGCTTCCGGGCTGGAAGTTGTAAACAACGGACTAGTATTATTTCCTTTGTAAACGGACGTAGTGTTTCCATCCTCACTGACCACAACGCGATATACGTCTGATGAAGGGAAATAGTTATCCGGTTCTTTTGTTTCCTTCAGGTAATAGGTTGCTCCGGCAGGAATATTGGAAAAGCTTACCTTTCCGTCAGTCCCTGTGAGCGCACTGACCAGGTTCTGATGGTTCCTGTCCTGTGCGATTGTCTGACAATCGGCATCTGTATAAAGAGTAAACTGAGCTCCGGAAAGCTTAGTGCCCGAATTTTCCTCAACCTTGAAAAAGTCAAAACTGCCATAGGCATCCGGTGTGTTAAGAATTTCCGTTATGGCATTCCCGACCGCTTCTCCGTTTTCAGTCAGATACACAACTGCGGGATCATGGTCATTTGCTGGAACACTTATTTTGAAAATGCCTCCGAACAGTTTATAGCCCCCGGGAGAGGTCGTCTCCTTAAAATAATATGTCTGACCGGGAATCAGGTTGGAGATACGAATCTCTCCAAGAGTCGAAGCTTCCCCTGAAGATACGATCGTGATCGCCTCCCCGGTTTCTTTATCCTTGATTTCCTTTGTACATGCCACGTCGCTGAAAAGCTTAAAGGTAGCTCCTGCCAGACTCTCGGATTTGTCCATGGACTTTTTGGTAAGGACAACTTCCTTTGTATGCGGGAATGTCGGCAGGTTCATCGTCATGGCGAGGTTGGAGTACATGCCGCCTCGTTCCATGTAGAAAATCTTGATATCATGATGAGAAAGCGGACTGTCATCCCATGTCTTTCCGGCTTTTGCGAATGCATCGGCAATTGTAGTACTGGTGCCAAGAGCATAAGAACTGCCGCCATTCGCAGTCTTGGCAGCACTGACATTGACCTGGCCGGTGGTGAAATTAATCGTCCCGTCAACAGGGTTGTGGATACCACCTATATCCAGCACAAGAACACCGTCGATGAACACCCACATGTCATCATCGCCGCTAAACTTGAACAGCATTTCTTCTTTCTGGTTTGTAGTTTCATTGGTAATCATCTTATCGTCTGTCATGTAGAAATTTCCTTCTACCTTCATGCCGAAATGATGATTATAGTGACCTACCTGATCTCGGACTCTCCAGTCCTTACTGCCTTTACACCCCCAGTTGAAGTTATTTCCGTGTATACATTGATAGCGATTGTCGTAGTCGTTATAGGGATAGAAGCCTATGCGGAAGGGGTTTTCGTAATCTGCGCCTTCTTCAAGATATGTATCTGAATAGACGATAAAATTGTCTCCATTCAGGTAGGCATAGTTCTGGTTACTGTCATAGAATAATTCCATTCCTTCATTGGGCAGTCTGCGAAACAGGTGGTTCGCATTTGTTGAGACCACTGTTTTCCCATTGACCGCCATGTTTTCGTCAAACAAATAGGCAAGTGTTTCTTTCCCATTATTAACCACAGGATATCCGTCATCGCCAAGTTTAGACTGGACGACACCCTGCATGGCATATGCTCCGCCTGTGAAATTATTGATAGTATTGCCATTGGTTCCATAGGAATAAAACTTCAGTTCATGCCCCTTATTGATACCGGAATTGTCGACACTATTGTAGGTATTGTTGACGTTGTCCAGCTTCTCCGGACCATAGTCAAACATGGTGATCTTAATACCTTCTTTTACGGTATCTACTGTATCTGTAACAACCGTAGGCTTCTGGCCATTCTGATTGGTATCCAGGTCTGTCACACTGATGACATAGCGAGTGCCATCATTCATCTCAATCGTCAGTGTTTCTTCGCTGTGGAAAGCCTGCAAAGCAGTCAGGATCCAGTCTCCACCCTGAACGATCTCTTCATTGTCTATCTGGTCCAGGGAATCAGCCTCCTTCAAGACCTCTTCATCTGATTTGTCGTCCGTGCGTACGACCACGCCGTCAGCAATCCAGGTCTCAATGCCTTCTTCATCCATCTCAGACAACATGGCATCTGCAGTTATAGATTCTGCGACCCTGGTAACTCTGACCAGCTGTTCGTTACTGAACTTAACTGCACTGATATTATCAATATCTAAAAGCTGACCGGAATTTTTATCGTCAAGTTCCAGTTCTTGTATCAGCCTGGAAAGCAGTATGGAGGACTCGCCGGGGATACTGATCATATACCCGTCATACTCGAAATCCACCGTATAAACAACGCCGTAGATGGAGAAGGATTCCGCTTCAAACCGAATCTCTGCGGCAGGCGCATCACTCACAGAATTGTCTTCAGACACAGTTCCATCCTGAGGCTGCGGAGTATTCATGGTTGCTTCCAGCTGCTCCACGCCATCCTTGGCAAAGTGCAGGATCGTAGGGTCTGCAGGCTGTGCAGGTGCATTGCCTTCTGCAGATTCAGGTGCTGTTGTCGGAACAGGGGCTTCCATCAGCTGTATATTTACATTCACAGGTGCAGAAGGCTCGATTTTTTCCTGCACGGGGCTGCCGTCTTCTCCTGTCTTCTCGACAAGAATCTCAATATCAAAGAATCTGGACGCCTTGTCGTCCACTTTCTGCTTTTCTGTCTGCTCGGAAGATTTTACCTGCTGTCTGGCTGTCTCAAGGCAGGATTCATAGGCCTCCGGGTCTGTCTCAGCGGTGATTTCACGGACAGAGAGGAAAGCATTCTCGGGGATTCCCGCATTTTCCGTATAATCCAATGTGACTTTGTAGCTATCGCCTTCCGCGGTCAAGGTCCCTGCCTTGTAGGTGACCTTCTCATCTTCCGCGGGCAGAGTTCCGTCGGATTCTTCTTCATCATCTTCGGATTCTGCTTCATCACTCGTTTTTGTCTGGTCTTCAGATTCTGCAGTTTCTTCGTCAGGTGCGGAGGTTCTTTCTTCCTCTGAATCGTTCTTATCATTACTGTCTGCAGTTTCATGCTCAGAAGCATCTTTGGCTTCCTCGTCGGCTTTATCGTTCTGTTCGCCGGAAGCAGCGTTTTCAGGGGCTTTATCGTTTTCGGACTCTGTATCGGCTATGGCCGGATCTTTCTCTGTCAGGTTCAGTGTTTCGCTGATCTCTTCAATCTTCTGCTCTTCATCCGCCGCGGCAAAAATTACGTCGGCACTTTTTTCAATCGTGCTGTTGTCGAGGTCTGTCTCTTTCTCTGCCCAGTCGATCTGTTCCATGTTGAAATCCATGGCAAACCAGCCCCTGACGGCTTCGCCTTTGGTCACGGGCTTTCCTTTTTTGTCATAGGTGATCTGGTTTTTCTCGATGGTGTAGGGGCTGAAGATGAAGATCAGGTCCTGGCCGATGCAGGCGCCCTGGTCGGAGGCGATGCTGCCGTCCGGAGCTACATAGTTTCCGTTTTCATCAAAGGTGTTTTCGTAGATGTTTTCGTAGATGTTTTCCGCCTTGACGGCCGCGGAGATGTATTCCTGAGTGCCTTCGATGAGGTCCTGGTCAGGGGTCCTGGTGCCTTCGATGGATTCGGCGCCGAGGTATTTGAGATATTCGTTTTCGCCGTCTTCGGTGGAGCGGTCCGCCTGGAGGGCGATGCCGTTCTCCGCGCTGTTGATGGCAAGGATCTGGTCATCGGTCAGGTGGAGGTTGGCAGGGAGCCGGTAGCGGGCGATCTGGTTGGTCTCGTTGAGGGCTCCGGCAGGAATGGTGTACGACAACCAGGCCTTGACCAGGTCGGTCGGGGCCAGCTGAGTGTCATCATTCACTTTCTTCCACTCGGTGATGTCGGCGGATGTACCAGGGATCTCGTCCTTTTCTCCGATATGGTAATAATAGAATCCCGTCTCCTCTGTCAGGAGGGCAGGGAAGCAGAGTTCTTCAAGCTGAGGGACATAGCCGTCCGAGAGGCTCTCCTCCGCGTTGGCGAGTTCCTCAGGCAGGACGTCGGTCGTCCCGGCGGCCGCGGAGTCTTCCTGGCCCGCAGGGGTGTTCTGAGCGGGGTCTACCGCGGGATCCTCGGCCGGGGCCTGTGTGCCGTCCGCTGCAGAATCATCGGTCGTGGCTCCGGCATTGTCAGTGCCGGTCCCGCCGGCTGTGTCTTCCGCAAAATCGGCTTCAAAACCACCGGATGTGCCTTCGGCGAAGTCGGTTGCAGACTCCTCGGAACCATCTTCCGCAAAGTCTGTCCCGGATTCATCGGAGCCGCCTTCTTCAAAGGCCGTCTCAGCCCCGTCGGATGCACCTTCCGCGAAGTCTGTTCCAGGATCGTTGTCCGGCTTTTCCGTGAGATCCGTTTCAGAGCCGCCGGCCAGGTTTTCTTCAAAGTCCGCGCCTGATCCGTCAGTCGTATTTTTTGCAAGGTCCGATTCGGAAGCACCGGATGCACCTTCCGCGAAATCTGCTCCGGATTCGCCGGCCGGGTCTTCTCCGTTTTCGAAGAGCGCGGCCTCGTCCATGCTCTCAGAATCGAGTTCTGCGTGGGCATCAGCTGCAACAACCGATGTACCTGCGGCTTCCGCGGCAGAGCCATAGGCATCCTCGCCAGACCAGTTCTCAGCGCCGGCCGTCTCCAGGATCTGTGCCCCGGCGGAGGTCTGGCCGGTCGCCGCGACCGCGGAGCTGTCCTCCTTATAGCATTCTTTGCTGTGGATGTGAGGCTCGATTCCGCAGACAAGGACTTTTTCATAGCAGGATTCTGTATGGTGGTGATCATCAGATTCCTGCAGCTGACAGATCAGCCGCTTTTCATAACAGCTGTCAATGTGTTGATGCGCCTGTTTTCCGCAGGCAGCCTCGCTCTCCATTGTGATCGCGGGGAGCACCAGGGCATAGGTGGTGGCAAATACAACAACGGCAGCAACTGTGCTTATACATCTTGTCCAAAATCTTCTGAGTTTCCGGTTTCTGAGCAGCATTCTGATTCTGGCGAGTAGTTTTTTCATGATACTTGTCCTTCCGATGATGTCTGATCGGGCGCTTTCAATCAATTGGCAGCGCCTTAAGTGCCTTTACACCTTATTGGTTGTTTAGACCGTCTGAAAGTAGTGACATTATCCGTGATTTATATGTTTGTTTTATCTATTTTGCCTGCACTTATATGTTTTTTGCTCTCGGATTCTAAAAACCCAATAATATTATAGTGCAATAAAGTCACATAAAACGTCAAATCGTCGCCCAAATAAGTGTATTTAATCCCAATTGTTATACTATACAGTCAAAGATTCAGCCGTTCGCAGAGTAAAAAATCTTGTCGATACAAGATTTTTTACTCCGGAGGTTTGTCCCGCGGGACGGACGGCCCAGGCACCTGTGATCGAATCGAAGAAACCCGTCCCAGGCTTTCTCCTCTCGCTGCCGCTCTTACGGGCGGCATGCTGCGGAAGAGAATAAAGAAACCCCCCGGCTGAGCTTTTGGTCAAACCGGGGGCTTTACTGCTGTAATTTTCTTTTTGCATATGAATTTTTCGAGGCAGCTTTGCAGGGGAAATGCCGGCAGAGAAATAAATGTCTGCAGGCAGCAGTTCCGCATGCGGCGGGTACGGATGCCAGGTTTACCGGCGGCAGTTCCGCATGCGCGGGTACAAATACCGGTTTTGCGTTTTCCGAGTCAGTCCTCCAGCTTTAGAAAGGCTCATCCCCAAACGAATGAGTGCAAAGGGTGTATGTTAATCCTCCAGCATCAGGAAGGCCCCCTGAAGGCCTCGTTTTCCGCCGGTCGCGCGGTGAGAAAAGAGTTCTGTGCTGTTTTCACAGGTGCAGAGGTTGGTCACCGTCAGGTGGTCCGGTGTGATGCCGGCTTCAAGGAGGATGCGGGCGTTGGCTGCCCAGAGGTCAAGCTGGTATTTGCCAAGATTTTTTCCGCGGGCCAGGATATGGGGGATCTCCCTCGAAGTCCCGGAATCTGTAGCCGCATCTAAGGGACTGGAATCTGATTTCAGAGCTTCGGGATTCGTCTCTGAGGGTCCGGATGCTGAAGCCGCGGGATCCGGTTTTCCGAAGCAGGCCCTGAAGGGCTCTGCCACGTCTTCCGAGATTTCGTAACAGTCTCTGCAGATTGAGGGGCCGATGGCCGCGTGAATGTCTTCCGGGCGGCATCCGAAGTGGTCCTGCATCTTGCGGATCGTCACCGCGCCGATGCGGGCGACAGTTCCCTTCCAGCCGCTGTGGGAGAGAGCGATGACCCTGCGGACCGGGTCGTAGAAATAGAGGGGAGGGCAGTCCGCATGCGTGGTAAAGAGCACTAGGCCCGGCACATCCGTGATCAGTCCGTCAATGTCCGTATAGTCGAGGGGCCTGGCGGCGCCCTTGCCGGCATCGGCCTCCGTCACAATGCGCACATCGGCTGTGTGGGTCTGATGCGCGCTGACGATCCGGTCCGGCGTCGTATCAAAATAGAGGGCGATTCTGCGGAGATTCTCGAGGATATTTTCCTGTGTATCGTAGGAATCCCTGCGGAAATTGAGGCTGGCGAGGTATCCCTCCGACACCCCGCCGGCCCTTGTTGTAAAGCAATGCCGTATGCCGGGTAATGTTTCCCAGGAAGCAAACGTCAGTACAGGGAAGGTTGTTCCGTTTTCTATTTCACTCTTCCTGATGTCAAAAACCTGCTGTTTTGATTGAAAGTGCATATGTAATTTTTTTCTCCTTCATCAGAGTGGGATAGGGTCCGCCGTTTTATTCCTCCATCTCAGCTTTTTGCTTGAGGGCGGTCATCTGCCCGGGCTTCCAGGCTTTTTTCTGTCGTTTCTTTCTGGGCCGGTTTGCGGCGGTGCGGGTTGTAGTGCATGCGCCTTGTCCGGTGAAAAGAGCTTCGGTCGTAGCTTCTTCGCTCACAGCAGCTGCGGTCTGTGCGGGAGCATCATCGTCTGCAGTGGCTTCTTCAATCACGGCTGCGAGGGCCTCGCCTACAGCGGTGATTCCTTCGCTCACGGTGGAAAGCACCTCACTTACAAAATCCGTTTCTTCGCCCGCAGTGGACGACACTTCACTTGCAGCAGCGGCCTTTTTCTCTGCGGCCGGTTCATCTTTTGCCGTTTCCGCGAGGTCCGGGGTGCGGTCGCCGGGGAAGGGCCTTTCAAAGACAGTAGGTTCGTCATCCGGTTCTCCGACGAGGACGGAGCGGACTTCCTGTACGCGCTTTTTTTCCGCAGGGGGGTTCCGGAACATTGATGCATTTGTGGACCGCGCGGGAGAAGCCGGTGCGGAATCCGGTGCGGGCTCCGTCTGCCCAGCTTTTGCCGCCGGGGCGTCCTGCGCGGGCTCTGCCTTCGCAATATTCTGAGTCTTCTCAGCCTGAGCAGCTTCCGCCCCGACGGTTTCCGGCGAAGCTTTTGCGGTCAGGGTATCCTGCGCGGGCTCTGCCTGGGCGGCCTCGCGCGCCGTCTTTGTCTCTGCGGGCTCAGTCTGCGCGGTCTGTGCAGGATGTTTTTCCTCCATGTTGAGGGTGGGGTCCTCGACCATGGAGGCCTTTACGACCTTTGAGACCTTGACCGGTTCCTCTTCGATCATGGAGGGTTTAATGGTGCCCAGGTCTGTCTCCGCCTTTGCTCCGGCAAGGAATCTGCGGATGTCGGGAAGGAGTCTGCGGGCCATCCTGCGTCCTTCCTTGTAGGCGGCGCGGATCTTCATGTGATCGTGTTCGACGCGGCCGACGTCCAGGTCTCTGGCGGGGCGGATGACGAAGGCATAGCCTCCGGCCTCTCTCTTGCGGATATAGGCGAGCTCGCTGTTGTACATGACGTGGCGGTACTCCATCGCGTCGACCATGGCGGGGTAGTTGCGCATGGCGAAGCGGATGACCGGCATCATGGTGTTGGGCTTTTTGATATAGTCCGCGGGGCGGGTGAGGATGACCACGTTGCGCTCATAGCCCTGGTCCTCCATGAATTTGAGGGGGATCGAGTCAGACACGCCGCCGTCCAGGAGCTTTTTGCCGCCGATCTCCACGACGCGGGAGACCATGGGCATGGAGCCGGAGGCACGGAACCATTCCAGCAGTTCCCACTCATCCTCCTTTTCGCAGTCACAGAGGTGGTAGACGGGCTCCCCGGTCTCGGCATCGGTGCAGACCAGATAAAATTCCATGGGATTTTTCCGGAAGGTCTCCCAGTCAAAGGGATCCAGCTTTTCCGGGATGTCGTGGTAACAGAACTGGGCGTTAAATAGGTCGCCCGTGGCGATGAGGGACCGGATGCTCGAATAGCGGGGGTCCTTTGCGAACCGCAGGTTGTAGCGGATGGCGCGCCTGTTCTGGCCGGATTTGTAGTTGCTGCCGAAGGCCGCGCCCGCGGATACGCCGATCCCGCCGTCAAAAGTTATGCCCTCTTCCATGAGAACATCGATAACACCAGCTGAAAAAATACCGCGGATGCCTCCGCCCTCCAGAACCAGACCTGTTTTCATGAAAAATTCCTCCTCCCGCATGCGTTTCTGCGTGCACTCAATCTGCCGGCCGGCCTGGCCGGCGGCCTCTTGCATTTTCTTTTTCCAATAGGTTTTGAGATTTTCTGCAGCGGTCCGCCGCCTGACCGTTGCTGTCATTTCCTGATCCGGCCGGCCCCTGCTGAGCGAACCGGATTCCTGCCGCCGGCATTTTCACTTAAGTTGACGGACGGCAAAAAATCAGCGCTGCCCGGGCGGTCAGCTGAAACGGATTTCTGCCGCCGGCATTTTGGCTCATATTGGCAGGCGGCGAAAAATCTGCGCCTGCCCGATTGATCAGATGATCAGCCGGACTATTCCTATCATATCACATCGGGAGTTATTTCTGAATTTCAGAAATGGGAAATTTTGCTATGCGTTACAATGAAAAGCCCTTCGCAACGACCCGGAACTTCCGGCGCCATTGCGAAGGGCTTTTCAACATAAAGGGGGAGTATGAAAATCTTTTTTTGAAAGGAAAGGCGATGGGGGAAATCAATCGCTGTCTTTCTCTTACAATAGGTATCTTACTATATGATTCTAAAAATGCGATTTATGCTTTATAAAAATAAGATAAAAAATCAGTAATGAATTTGTGATAATTAAGTTTTACCATGTGACGGCGATATCCAGCTGGTGGGAGTTGCCGTGGGCAAAGCCGCCGGTGTCACAGACGATGCAGGTCCCCAGGCTGCTCTCGACCAGGGAGCCGCGGGGGTGTACACGGAGGTTGGCAGCGCACATGATGTAGTTGCCCAGCATCTTGCAGCCGTCGTTGCGCACCCAGTACTCATCCATGTTCCCCATTCTGCGCATGATATTGACGACGCCGTTCATGTTGAGGTTGTAGTAGGTCTCTTTTCCGCTGGGTCCGTAGATGGAGCCGTTGCTCCTGGACAGGACGGAACCGCCCCAGTTGGGGTTGCGGGTCTGGTTACGGAGTTTTTCCATAAAGGCGATCTCGGCCAGGATCTGGTCTCTGTCCTTGAGGATGTCTCCGGCCCGTCTTCCCAGCTCATGTTCCTTGACAAGGTGGGCGGGCTGGGAGAGGAGCTCTCTCTCCTCTTTCTGTTTCTTTTCTTCCTTCTTCGTCTTTTCGAGGACGACGACATCGGTCGTGACCTTGCCGGCCTCCAGGTAGCGGAACCTGCCGTCCATGCTGATCCGGACATAGTCCGGGCTGCCGGTTCCGGTCAGGTGGACCTGCGTGTACTTGGGCAGGGAGACCAGGCGGTCTGCGTCCTCCCCGGCCTCCTCCAGGACATAGGCCTGTCTGGTCAGGTAGGCTGCCTGGTCAGTCTTGAGCCAGGAGGTCTGCGGGTCCGCGATGCTGCCGTCAAAGGCCCGGGCTTTCAGGGCCTGATCCTGATTCGGATCCTTCCGGCCTGCGATGCCTGCAAAGGCCTGCGGCTTCGCGCCTGCGGAAACAGTATTCGCATTCGCGGACACATAGCCGGAGGCTTCCGGCTTTGCGCCTGCGGAAACAGTATTCGCATTCGCGAACACATAGCTGGACGCCACCGGAACCGGGCTGTTCATGGAAGTCAGGCCGGACACGTTCAGAACGGGATTGTCCATGAGGGCCATGGCTGTGGATGCCTCTGCGGCTGTGGATACTGCCGTGCCTGAGGATGCTGCCGCGGCTGTGGATACTGTCGTGGCTGTGGATACTGCCGTGGCGGCGCCTGCAGACTCTGCTCCACGGTTGTTCTTCAAAACATTATTAAAATACGCGTCAAGCTGGCCATTGGTCTGACCGGCGGGCTGACTGTCGTTTTCGTCCGCCTGACCATTGGTCTGGCCGGCGGCTCCGTCCGTCTGACCATTCGTCTGCGCGTCGGACTGTCCGGCGGCTTCGTCCGTCTGACCATTGGTCTGGCCGGCAGACTGGCTGTCGGTATCGTCCGCCTCTTCATCCGTCTGTTCATTGGTCTGGCCGGCAGACTGGCTGTCGGTTTCGTCCGCGCTGTGGTCCGCCCAGAGCTGCCAGCATCCGGAAGCATCACAGTAGATGCCTTCGTGCTCTTCCTGCCGGATCCATGACACGCTTTTTTCTGCAAGGGGGACAGCCGGCACCTCCTGGTCCAGGATCTGCACGGCACGGCGCAGAATATCCGTGTATTCGTCTTCTTTTTTCGTCTCCCCGGCCTGTTTTACCAGGGTGTCATATTCCTCGGAGGAAAAACCTGTTGTGTTTTCTTTCGCGTCGGTCACAAATCTGCCCAGCTCCGCGGCGGGGAGGTCCGATGCCAGGAAAAGGTTCCCGCAGACGATGTCGTACATGCCTTTTTCCTTCTCCTGGGCCAGGTCCTTTGCCTCAGTCTTTTCAATCTGTACCTCGACGCCGATTGCCTTCCAGGCAAGCGCCAGATAGTCGGCGACTTTGCCGGCGGCACCGGCCTCGTCCACAAGGCAGGTCAGGGCCGGAATGTCTTTTCCGTCCTTGTGGCCGGCTTCCTCCAGCAGGGCCGCGGCGGCCTCAAGATTTCCGGACAGCTGCGCATCGGCATCCTGCGGAGCATCGTTTTCGGCCGGAGCCGCTGTCATCATGGGGCCCGCGTCCGCCAGCTCAGCCGCCGGCACGTAAAGGCCGTCCAGAATGATCGAGGCGATCAGCTCTCTGTCCGCTGCCAGGGAAAGGGCCTTGCGGACACGGGGATCCTGCAGGGCCTCCTGTCTGCAATTAAAGATGAGGCCCATGGTCTCGCCGGTCGTCTGCCGCAGGAAATCCGTGCTGACATCCGCCTGCTCTCCGGTGTCCTCTGCATTCTTTTCAGCCTCTTTTTCAGCTTCTGACTCTTCTTCTCTGGGGATCGCGGAGACCGCGTCGATCCGGCCGTTGAGCAGGTCGGAATACTGCTGGTTGATGTCTCCGCTGACCATCCAGTGGACTTTTTCAAAGGGAGTGTTGTTATTCTGATAAAAAGGATTTTTCTCAAGCAGGTATTCCTGCCCCTCATCGATCGAGGCGATCCTGTAGGGGCCGTTCCCGGTAACATTTTTCCAGTCGCGCTTCTCGCTGTCGTCACCAATCTGCTCCCGCAGGGGCAGAAGGGCCCAGGAGGCGCACAGGCTCGCGAAGGAGGGGTCCGGCGCGGACAGCCTGACCACAAAACGTCCGTCATCTTTGGCGGAAACCTCCAGGGCATCGGAGTCGCCGTTCAGGACCTCCTCATAGCCCGCGATATTTTTCATCAGGTCGTGGCCGTAGAGGGCCTCAGTCGAGGGCTCCGCAATCTTGCGGAACATCTTTTCAAAATCCTCGGCAGTCATGGCTTCGCCGTCCGCCCACTTCAGGTCGTCCCGAAGGTAGAAGGTCCATTTCAGGCCGTCGTCGGACACCTTCCACTCCTTCGCGCAGCCCGGAACAGGAACCCCGTTCTGATCCAGAACGACCAGGCCCTCGCTGACTAGTCTGAGCAGGCTGGCGGTATCTGTGTCCATGACCTCGGCGGGAACCGGATCCCCGGGCTCGCCGGCCAGACGGACGCGGATCACACCCTCCCCGTCTTCTTCAGCGACGGCTGCAGCAGCAGTGGCCGCGGTGGTGGCTGTGGAGGCAGCTGCGCTGTCGGTGGATCCAATGGCTGCGGTTGCAGCGCTGTCTGTGGCCGCGGTGGCTGCAGCTGAAGTGTCTGCAGACGCAGCGGCGGCTGTTGTGGAGGCAGCGGCGCTCTCTGTGGCCGCGGTGGCTGCAGCTGAAGTGTCTGCAGACGCAGCGGCGGCTGTTGTGGAGGCAGCGGCGCTCTCTGTGGCCGCGGTGGCTGCACACGGTGTTGACAGAACCATTGTTAAGACAAGCAAAACAGACACAGGAGCAAATGCCTTAAAAAAACAAGGCAGTTTCCTGCAATGTGGATGGATTTTTGACATAAATGCAATCCCTTCGTATCAATCATTTAATTTTTTCGTAATAATTGTAAAAATTATGATACAGTAAATACATGATTATGTCAAATCAATACGAATCGGGGATAGCTTTTAAGTTGAGGCGAAAGGAAAAATGGGATACAATACTGTCCTGATTGCGAGAATACTCAAGTCAGCCGCAGACCCCGATCGAATTCTGCCCGGCATAGCAGAGATGGCTTTATCCGGTGCTCAGGGCATAGGCGGGAATCTCAAAAACATGCCTGGAGCATGATTGGAAAGGAATTGTGAAAAGATGTCTGTATCACATCTTTTTCTTTTGTTTTTTACAGCCAGCTTTCTGGGCTGGATCTATGAATGTATCTATTGTACGGTCAAGACTACCCGTTGGCAGAACCGGGGATTTTTGTTCGGACCTGTCTGCCCCATCTATGGATTCGGCGTTCTCGGAGCTTTTCTTCTGTTTTCCGCCGGGTCCGGTATGAAAGGCAGCCTCCCGGCATGGCCTGCCGTGTTTGGGGTCTGTGCGCTGGGGAGTGCGATCCTTGAGTATTTGACAAGCTTTCTGCTCGAAAAACTCTTTCACGCCCGATGGTGGGATTACAGCAAAGTTCCTCTGAATATTAATGGAAGGATCTGCCTGCCCGCCACATGCGGATTCGGTGCCGCGGGAGTCCTGCTTGTCAAATTTGCTTTTCCGTTTATGGACCACTGCATGCAGCCTTTCATAAGGGGAGCAGTCAGCGGGCCGGTGGAAGATCTCTTCTCCCTGCTGCTCATGGGCCTGCTGGGCATAGATCTGGGCCTGACTATTTCTTCTGTGACGAGTCTGAACGAGACCCTGGAGCGCATCGGGAACGAGTTCGATGAAATGATGGAAAGCAGATATGCCCCGATAGGCAAAAGACAGCGTTTTCTGGCTGACAAGATAAGCGACGCCGGACACTCAGCTGCCGAGAGGATCGAGACTGCCGGCCAGACAGCGGCTGAAAAGTTAGGGACTGCCGGCCAGACAGCGGCTGAAAAGATAGAGACCGCCAGGCAGACTGTGACGGACCGGATCGAAAGTGTTCAGGACACGATGAGTGAAAAGATCGAGGATACCGCGGCCTACATGAATCTGCTTCGCAGGCGCGCGGCTCAGCTGTCCAGGCACCAGAGCAAGGCCCTGATGAATATAGAGGTATTCAGCGCCTCCGGCCATAAATACGCGGCTGAAAAAATGAAAGAGATTCTTTTGTCAAAGCTGCCACACAGGGTAAAAAGGATCGACAATTCAATCGATAATCCAACCAATAATCTGATTGATAACCCAATCGATAATCCAACCAATAATCTGATTGATAATCCAATCGGTGATTACTTCAAAACGGGACAGGAGACGCCTGAAAGCCCGAAGCAGGAAACAGACGGCGATACAGGACAGGAGACAGATAATTAAAAACAGAAGGCAGGATCAAACAGAAATGGACAAGATTGAAAATAGAACACCAGACAGCTTCCCGGATCTGGTCCGGCAGGTCAGCGAGGATCCCAGATGCCTGAAGATGAAAGAATATATCCAGCACGGCAGGGTCAATACCTATGACCACTGCATGGACGTAGCAAGAACGAGCTACTGGCTGGGGAAAAAGCTCCGCCTGCAGATCCATGAAGAGGAACTGGTCCGCGGAGCCTTCCTGCATGACTATTATCTCTATGACTGGCATCATCATGATGAGCCCTGGCATGGCTATACCCATCCGAAGGCAGCAGCGGAAAATGCCTGCAGGGACTTTCATGTGACACCGCTCGAAGAGGGGATCATCAGGAGCCATATGTGGCCGCTCACCCTGCGGTCTGTTCCAAACAGCAGGGAAGCGGTCCTGGTCTGTGTCGCTGACAAGATCTGCTCTGTGAGAGAGACTCTTTTCTGCAGATAATCTCCTGCAGGCAAGTCTGCTCTCCGGGGGCGAAGCTCTGTGAGAGACTCTTTGGATTTCCGGTTCCTTCCCCCGGTTCATTATCTCCGCCTGTATCTGGCCATGAGGATGCGGAAGAGGGACTGGTCGAGTCTCTCCTCGCTGAGGCGGCCGGTCTCAACGGCGTCAAGGATGCCCTGGTGGGCGGAGGCGTAGTCCGCCGGGATCAGGAGTATGTCGGCGCCGGCCTCGATGGCAGTCACGGCGGCCGCGGCGCTGTCAAAGCGGTCCGTGACGGCTCCCATCTGCAGGGAGTCTGTGATGATGACACCCTCGTATCCCAGTTCCTTCCGCAGGAGGTCTGTGATCACTGCTCCGTTCATGGATGCGGGGAGGTCGTTTCCTGTCAGGGCTTCATTGGTCAGGTGGGAGACCATGATCATGTCTGTTCCCGCCTCGATCCCACCCAGGAAGGACTGGAATTCGGCGCTCCTGTAGTCCTCCAGGGTGCGGGAAGACCAGGCCCCTCCGGTATGGGTGTCTGTCTCCGTGTCCCCCAGGCCCGGGAAGTGCTTGATACAGGATGCGATTCCGCTGGCATGGAGTCCGTCAACGAAGCGGTGGACCATCCGGCCGCAGAGAGCGGGGTCCGTGCCGAAGGATCTTTCTCCGATGGTCTGGTTGGAAGGGTCGATCAGAACGTCGGCATCCGGAGCAAAATCCAGGTTGAAGCCGAGTTCGCGCAGGTAGCCTCCAATCGTGTTTCCGGCTTCATAGGCCGCCTCCGGGTCTCCCGAGGCGCCGATCGCCCCCATGGATCCCACATAGGGGACTTCGATGGGGCTGTCCGCTACGCGGGCGACCAGGCCGCCCTCCTCGTCGACAGCCAGGAAGGGGGGGATGTGGATGGTCTCACCACTCTTCTCTGCAGGGGCGGCAGTTTTCCCGGCAGCAGCCGTGGAGGCTTCTGCCATACTGCTTCCGTTGACCACGAGCATGTCTTTAATGCGCGGCATCTGCAGGTCGATCCCGCCCCACTGGTCGGTGTTGTCCAGCATCTGTCTGACCTGGTCCCGGCTCTCCATGTTACCGGTAAAATAGATCAGTCCGGCGACGTGTCTTTCCTCCAGGGCCAGTTTTGTGGCCTCGCCTGCCTCCGTGACGGCTCCGTATCCTGTCAGGGCTTCCGGGGTGAGGATAAAAAGGCCGGCGGCCTTGTCCTCCAGAGACATATTTTTAATGTAGTCCCGGATCAGGGTCTCGATCTCTTCAGAATCTTCCCGGGAAAAATTCTCCTCCGAGGCAGCTGTCGAGGTCAGGGCGGCAGCGGAGGTGGCTGCACTTTCCGACGATTCCGCGGCCGTTGCGGCTGTGGCTGTTCTTTCCGTTGATTCCGCGGCCGTTGCGGCTGTGGCTGTTCTTTCCGTTGATTCCGCGGCCGTTGCGGCTATCGATGTAGCTGCTCTTTCCGACGATTCTGCTGCGGCTGCTCTTTCGGACGATATCGCCGTCGCAGCGGACCTGTCTGTTTTTTCGCCCGATGCGATTTCGGATGCCCTGCCGGCTGTTCCGGAAGCGCCGGCAGTCCAGGCAGTCTCCGGATGGCCGATGGCCTGCGCAGCTGTCTCGGATGTCAGGGATGTCTCAGCAGAAGCGGGGTGTCCGCCGTCTGTATTTTGCGCAGGATCGGGCGCAGGGCCGGATCCGCAGGCAGCGAGCGAGAAGCAGAGAACTGCCGCAATCAGCAGGTTTTTCCACTTATTTCCCTTTCTTACGGATCGGGATATCTTATCGTTTTCTTCTCTTATTTTTATCTTTACTTTTTCCTTTTCTTTTTTCATAGACGCCCCTTAGTTTGCAGCTGCTGCGGATCCGCAGCCTGTCACATGGCAGGAAGAGCAGGCGCCGTTGCAGCCGCCGGCCGCGGGGCGGGCAAGGAGTTCCAGTGTCTCCGCGTCGAGCTGCTCCAGGATTTCCTCATTGTTCGGGTAGCGGCCGCTGACGACGATCTGGTCATCCGTGGTCATGCAGGGAAAGCCGTCCATGCCGGATGTGCGCATAATCTGCTGGACGACGGGGCTTTCCATAAAGGTCAGGGCGTCCCTGTGCAGGTTCAAGTATTTGACTCGTGCCCCTCTTGAGCTGAGGGTGTAGAGCATGGTGCTGACCCTGCGGTAGTCGGAGCCGATCTCCGTGTCCATGGGCTGTGCCTCGGGGTTAAGGTTGATATCGTATACAATGATCGTTTTCATGGCTGTAATTCTGACCTCCTGTTATCAGTTATCTGCAATCTGTTCTCTTATTTTTTTATTTCCGGACCGGGGCTTACACCTTGAGCCTGGCCTGGATTATTTCGGTTTGTGTTTTTGGCCTGGTTATCGTTATCCCGGGATCGTATCGCAGGCGTGACCCGGGATTATCCCGGATTGGGGCGCAGGCGTGGCTCGGGATTATCCCGGGTTGGGTTGCAGAGTTCTCTTGGGTTTATCCCGGGTTGGGGCGCAGAGTACTCTTGGGTTTATCCTGATCTGTATCTCAGGACTGGTTTCTCTCCTGCATTTTTCGTTCCTTGAGGAGCTCCTTGCCGATCTTGCCGGTCATGTGGTCGATGGTGATCTCGACGCAGCAGAGGGTCCCGCGGCGGATCGTGTCCTCGGTCTCCTCCATGTAGAGGTCCTCGTAGCCGGCGGAGTATTTTGCGCCGACCGCATTGGCGGCCCTGCGCAGGTCTTCTTCTGTCTCCAGAAAGCACGCGCGTCCGAAAACGATCACGCTGCAGAATTTTGTCGTCCGTTCTTTTGGCATGATCTCGTCGCGGTCCACAACGGTAAAGGAGACCTTTTCATTTCTACGGATCGCGTCGATCTTGTGTCCGGTCGTCGCGCAGTGGAAGCCGATCGTGCCGGCCTGGCCGTTTTCCCCGGGCGTATAGACAAAGTTGACGGGTACGGTGTAGGGGTAGCCGTCGTCTCCGTGCACGCCCAGGATCCCGGTCTTTGCCCGGGTCAGGACCTGCGCGCATTCCTCCTGCGAAATCTGTTGTCCTTTGCGTCTCATTTCACGAAACATAATATTCTGAAAACCTCCATTTGTTTTATCGGTCAGTCGCCCGTCATTTGCCGCGGCTCGTTTTTTCTTTTGTCCGCCATCTTCGTACAGCGTGGTTTCTTTTCAGGCGGTTCTGTCTTTTTTGACGGTTAGGTTTTTGTTTTGCCGGTTCGCCCTCTAAAGGGGGGTGTTTTTTTGCCGGTTCGGTTTTCTGTGACCGTTCGGTTTTTATTTTACCGTTCCGCTCTCTAGAGGGGTTGTTTTTTGCCGGTTCGGTTTTCTGTGACCGTTCGGTTTTTATTTTACCGTTCCGCTCACTGAAGGGGTTGTTTTTTGCCGGTTCGGTTTTCTGCGACCGTTCGGTTTTTGTTTTACCGGTCCGCTCCCGGATGAGTTTGTTTTTTTAACGGTTCCGTTTTCAAAAAGTTTTTGTGCTGTTGTGCTATCTAAAAAACATCCGGTGTCTGAGATTCCGCCCTTGCTGCTGCGGTCTTCCTTGCAGAAGGATTCTCAATTTCCGGGCAAATTTCCTCTGATCCGGGCATTCTTTTCACGGACAGATTCTCCCCGATCCGGGTATTTCTTTCACGGACAATTCTCCTCTGATCCGGGAGTCTTTATTTTCCCAGAGGGATCTCCACGACCTCGGCCATGCGCATGAGGCATTCTTCGATCTGGCCGGAGATTTCCGTGATCATCCTGCGGGTGACTTCTTCGCTCTTTTCGCGTTCCATGGTTTCGAAGCAGGTCTTTTTGATCTCGCCGCTGATTTTTTCCATGCGGGATTCAAAGTAGCCGTGGGGGACGAGTTTGCGCATGATGCCGGGTATGTCCATGTGCATGACGGCGGATTCCATTTTTTCCCGTCCCAGGAAGAGGACGAGGAGGGTGAGCATGGCGCCGGCGATGATGCCGGAGATGCCGCTGGAGATGAGGGCGATGCCGCTGCCGCCGCACAGAAGGCCGACCAGGATCGATATGATGGCGTTGACCATCCAGGTGAGTTCTTCGACCGCGAAGACATCCCGGGCGTTGATGTGGACGTCGATCTCCGCCAGGGACAGGTAGGAGGTCAGGCTGAGGGCCCGGTAGGGGACGTTGTGGCGCACGCAGATGGGCATGGTGTGTTCCTCGAGGCGGTAGGCGACGGGCCTGAGCCAGGCTGTGATGGGCTTGATCAGGAGTTCGGCCGCGTCCCGGGAGTGCAGCCATTCATCGATCGCGCGTTCCATCTCGCCGTCCACATCCGAGAGGCGGCGGATCTCTCCGTTTCTCCAGCGCTCGAAGACGGGGATGGCCGCGTTGCGGAGGATGGGCTCCACGAGGGTGTCCACGGTCCTGTGGAAGAGGTCTTCCACGTGTTCTCCGACGATGTGCTCGACGACGCTGGAGTCCACGAGGTCTCTGACCTCCTGGCGGAAGGCGCGGATTTCCTCGTCGATGCGGCCGCTGTAGGCCAGGCCTCTGGAGACGGAAAATTCCGGCTCCGCGCCTGTGATCACGATGGCCTCCGGGAAGGCTTCGCGGCACCAGTCGCGCAGGGCGGGCATTCTGGATACGCCGCCGGTCAGAAAGAGCAGTTCAGGGACCTGGCCGTCCAGCTTTTCCCGGATTTCCCGGAGGCTGGCGGCGAAGACCTCATGGAAGGAGCGGCCGTCCAGCTGGGAGGCCGGCGCTTCCAGCAGACGCTCTGCCGTCTGCGCGTTCATTTTCATCTGCAGGCGGAGGAAGCGGTTCTGTTTTTTTCCAAAGAGGCGGGACAGGGGACCCGGCCAGCCGCTGCCGCTGCTGCCCGCACCATATGCAGACGTTCCTGTGCTGCCTGCGCCATATGCAGACGCTCCGGTACTGCCCGCGCCATGTGAAGACGTTCCGCTGCTGCCCGCGCCATATGCAGACGTTCCTGTGCTGCCTGTGCCATATGCAGACGTTCCGCTGCTGCCTGTGCCATATGCAGACGCTCCGGTGCTACCTGCGCCATATGAAGACGCTCCGGTACTGCCCGCGCCATATGCAGACGCTCCGGTGCTGCCTGCGCCATATGAAGACGCTCCGGTGCTGCCTGCGCCATATGAAGACGCTCCGGTGCTGTCGGTATTGTCAGCGCCATATGAAAGAACTCCGGTACCGGCTCCATAGCTGCTTTCGGCTGCGGCTCCGGATCCGCTTTTTGCGTCAGAGCCGGCGGCTCCAGACCCGGTCTCCCCGGCGTGCACGGTCACGGTCTGCAGGCAGTCTTTGTCCTTCCAGTAGTCTTCATCTGAAAAATATTTTTCCTTCAGCCGTCTGGCGGCGAATTCGCAGTAGCTGCGCCAGGGCGGGCTCTGGCGGAAGATGTCGCGCAGGGTGTCCCGGTCCGGGGAGGCCTCGACTGCCGTCTCCAGCAGGAGTTCGTCCATGATGCCGCCGCCCAGGCGCACCTCGCCGGCCGTCTGCAGTTCGACCTCGCGGCCGCTGTTGATGTAGGCGAAATCCGTCGTCGAAGAGCCCATGTCCACGACCAGGACCGGGCGGGACAGGATGTCGTATCCGACCTGAAAATGGCGGGACTGGCAGGCGCTGATCAGGGCGGCGCGGGACTCGGAGATGATCCGGACGGGCGGATAGCCCGCCTCCTCAAAGATCTCTCTGTAGCGCTCCCGCTGGGATTTGTCCCAGCCGGCCGGGCAGCCGATGTAAAAGCAGCAGTCCTCGCCCTTGACCAGGCTGCCGGACATGTAGAGTTCGCCCAGGACACCGCCCGCGAAGCTCCGTATATTCCGCACGACGGTCGGGTCCGTCAGAAAGCGGCTCTTGAAACGCAGGCAGCGCTCCGTCGCGTCCGGTGTGTAGCAGGCCTCTTCTCCGATCAGGAGCTCGCCCGTGCGCAGGCGGGCATAGGCCGTGATAAAGCTGCCCGCCTCCCGGACGGGCACGACCGCGGGCTCTGCCTGGTCATTCTTTTTTAAACTGGTGACGGCGCTCTCCGCGTCGCCCAGGTCAAATCCGAAATATCGTTCCATTTTTATTTCCTCACCGGACAGTGCAGGTCTACGTACGGTGCCGCCGGATTCTTACTGCCGTTTGCGGCAACGGACAATTCTCAGCGCACGGCCAGGCCTTTTTTCAAAAGTCTGCCCTGCTGGGCAAGGGCAGGCCGGACGGTCACGGTTCCGGCTGTCCCTGTGTCTTTCCCTGCGGACATGGAGGGCAGCATCTCGAACCAGGCGGCGTACTGGTCGGACCATTCGATTACGTCGACGCCTCTGCGGTGCAGGTAGTAGCGGATATCCGCTGACATCTGGGGATTGTCGGCATCCGCCATTTCCAGCAGGCCGGCAAAGAGCTCGACCTCCTCTCCGGTGATGCCGGCTCCGTTTTTGCCGGTTGTCAATTGATTTTTGCGGAGATCGTTCGTCTCCTCCTCCCGGGTCATTTCCAGGTGCCGGTCGACAACCATCATAGCGCCCCGCAGGGAGCTCCACAGCTTTTCGGGGTCGATCAGGATCTCGATCCGCTCCGCCGCGGGGCCCCTGGAGGGATCTGTCCCGATCCTGACGCTCACATTTTTACCGGCCGACCTGCCGGCAAGATACAGGCAGGCTCCGCCGGCAACGGGCAGCAGGATCCATTTCAGCAGGGCCGCAAAAGGGACCGCGCCGCCTGACATGAGGGCGGGCGCGAGGAAGGCGGCCGCGGAAAGGACGGCGCCGATTCCCAGCAGGATCACGGACATGCCGGCCTTTTTTCCTGTCTGCGCGGCGCCGGCACCGCTGCCTGCGGTTCCCTCGCGCCTCCAGACCCTGGCCTCTCCCATGGAATCCAGCAGGGGGATGCTGGACCGCACGGCCTGCATCATGCCGGCCGCCGCGTCGCGCACCCGCACGCTGGCGCACTCTTCATTATACTGCAGGAGCAGGCGGTCCGCCTCCTTCTCCAGGATCTGCTGAGCCGCCTCCGGCGTCGCCGCGCCCTGCAGGCCGGACATGACCCGGTCTTTGTCCGCATCCAGGTAGTCGATCATTTTTTTCATGTTCAAAATCTCCAGTTTCCGGCTCTACGGCAG